>CAYOQY010000033.1:6715-21380 GCA_964406225.1 uncultured Microbacterium sp. | reverse complement strand
CCTTCGCGAGGATCTCGGCGGCATCCTGGTCGACGAGGTAGTCGCCGCCCTTGACCGTGTCGAACGTGTGCCACTCCCACGAGTCCTCTTCGACGTTCGCCAGCGCCGCCGCCATGCCGCCCTGCGCCGCGCCCGTGTGCGAGCGCGTGGGGTAGAGCTTGGAGATCACGGCGGTCTTCGCACCGGGCCCGGCCTCGATCGCGGCGCGCATTCCGGCGCCGCCGGCGCCCACGATCACGATGTCGAACTGGTGGTAGTGCACGCCGTCTTTCACGACGGTGTCGGTGGTCTGGGTGCTCACTCTGTGGTCGCTTCCCGTTCTGGAGTCAGATCGAGGACGGCGCGATTACTCGCACAGTCCGATGATGGTGTCGGAGGCCGTCGCCGGGTCGAAGCCGAGGCAGGGGTCGAACGTGAACAGCACGAGCGTGCCGAGGACGATCAGGAAGCCCACGGCGACCCAGATCGCCGTCTCGAGGACCTTGCGGGTGCGCACGGACGTCACGTAGTCGTTCACGATGGTCCGCATGCCGTTGCCGCCGTGGATCAGGGCGAAGACGAGCAGGAAGAAGTCGTACCACTGCCAGAACGGGTTCGCGAGCTTGCCGGCCACGAAGCCGAAGTCGATCGCCGAGATGCCCTCGCCGACCATGAGGTTGACGAAGAGGTGTCCGAAGATGAGCACGACCAGGAACACGCCCGAGACGCGCATGTAGATCCAGCCCCACTTCTCGAGGTTTTTGCCCTTCTTGCGCGTGCGCGGGGCGGCCAGGGTGTCGGCGGTCATCGTCATGAGTGGCCTCCGAAGACGTTGATGAGGTGTCGCGGCGTGAACGCGAGCATCGTGACGAGCCAGAGACCCAGGACGCCCCACCAGAGCTGACGCTGATACCGCGCGCCCTTGGCCCAGAAGTCCACCAGGATGATGCGCAGGCCGTTGTAGGCGTGGTACGCGATCGCGCCGACGAGGACCACCTCGCCCATGCCCATGATGGGGTTCTTGTACGACTCCATCACGACGTTGTAGGCCTCGGGCGAGACGCGGATGAGCGCGGTGTCGAGCACGTGCACCAGGAGGAAGAAGAAGATCGCCACCCCGGTGATGCGGTGCAGCACCCAGGACCACATGCCCTCGTTGCCGCGATAGAGCGTTCCCCGGGGGACTTTCGAGGTGGTCTCCGACACCGACGGTGCCAAGCGTGTGTCTGCGGACACGGTCGTCCTCCCTGATCGGTGCGAGGTCGTTTCCCGCCCCCGCAGACGATGCGCGGGCGCCTCACCATCCTAGGACTGCGGGCGCCGGGGCGGCGACTGCGCGCCGGCGAACTCTCTCGATATCGAGAGAAATCGGTACACATGTCCGACACCTGGGCGAAACGCGCGCGATCGCGGCCGCGGCTACGCTGACGGAATGCCTGAGCCGATCAAGGACTTCTACGCCGTCATCCCCGCGGGCGGCATCGGCAGCCGCCTGTGGCCGCTGTCCCGAGCCGACGCCCCCAAGTTCCTGCACGACCTGACCGGTTCCGGCTCTTCGCTCCTGCGCGACACGTGGAACCGCCTGGAGCCCCTAACCGGCCCGGACCGCATCTCGGTCGTCACGGGTCGCGCCCACCGTGCGGCGGTGGAGAAGGAACTGCCGGACATCCCCGACCACAACGTGTTCCTCGAGTCCGAACCGCGCGACTCGACCGCCGCGATCGGACTCGCCGCGGCCATCCTGGTGCGACGCGAGCCGGACGTCATCATCGGCTCGTTCGCCGCAGACCACGTGATCCGCGTCCCCCACCTCTTCGACTGGGCTGTCCGCCAGGCGGTCGCGGTGGCCCGCGAGGGCTACATCTGCACGATCGGCATCCAGCCGTCCGAGCCGTCGATCGGATTCGGCTACATCAAGAAGGCCTCCGAGCTCATCGTGGACGGTGCGCCCGAGGCCGCCCTCGTCGAGCGGTTCGTGGAGAAGCCCGACCTCGACACGGCGAAGGAGTACTTCGCGGAGCGGTCCTATCTGTGGAACGCGGGCATGTTCATCTCGCGCGCCGACGTCCTCCTCGGCGAGATCGCGGAGCAGGACCCGCACCTGTACGCCGGCCTCATGGACCTCGCCGAGGCGTGGGACGATCGGGAGAAGCGCGGTCCCGTGGTCGACCGTGTCTGGCCGACGCTCACGAAGATCGCGATCGACTACTCCGTGGCCGAGCCCGCGGCCGAGAAGGGGAGGCTCGCCGTCATCCCGGGGCACTTCGACTGGGACGACGTGGGGGACTTCGCGAGCCTCGCGAAGCTGAACTCGCACGGACGCAAGAACGACCTGGCGATCCTCGGCGAGAACGCTCGCATCCTCTCGGACGCCTCGAGCGGCATCGTGGTCAGCCAGACGCAGCGCGTCATCAGTCTGATCGGCGTGAAGGACATCGTCGTCGTCGACACGGACGACGCCCTGCTCGTCACCACGAGCGAGCACGCCCAGCGCGTGAAGGGAGTGGTGGACGCCCTCAAGCTCACCGGCCGGGGCGACGTGCTCTGATGGGACCGGATGCCGCGTGTGCGGCATCCGCGTGTCACCAGATTGCGTCTTTGTAACCATTCCCTCCCACGTGGCGTTCCGGTATGCAACCGCGCCGTCACAGTGGGTAACTTCGAACAGTCACCCGCGAAGTCCGCGGGGCACCTTTGATGGAGGCGTGAGTTGACTTTCTCTACCACCAAGAAGTTCGTCGGGGTAGTTGCCGCCGCCGGACTGCTCGTTGCCCTTGCAGGCTGCGGGTCGGCACCCGAAGCCACCCCTTCCGAATCCGCTGAGGCAGGCGGCGGCGCCATCGAGGGCTTCAAGCCCTGCATGGTCTCCGACGCCGGCGGATTCGACGACAAGTCGTTCAACCAGCTCGGCTTCGAGGGCCTCGAGGCCGCATCGGAGGAGCTGGGCGTCGAGTACGTCACCGTCCAGTCCGACTCCGAGGCCGACTTCGCGCCCAACATCACGAGCCTCATCGACCAGAACTGCACGCTCATCATCACGGTGGGCTTCGCGCTGGCATCCGCGGCGGGCGAGGCGGCCATCGCCAACCCCGACATCGAGTTCGTCTCGATCGACGACGTCGTGGACAACGACTTCGACGGCACGACCGACGCCGAGAACATCAAGCCGATCATCTTCGACACCGCTCAGGCGGCGTTCCTCGCCGGCTACGCGTCGGCGTCGTACTCCACGGCCAAGAAGGTCGGCACGTTCGGCGGCATGAACTTCCCGACCGTCTCGATCTTCATGGACGGCTTCAAGCAGGGCGTCGAGTACTGGAACGAAGAGCAGGGCGACACGGTCGAGGTCCTCGGCTGGGACGGCACCGACGGTGTGTTCACCGGTGGCTTCGCCGCGAACCAGGACGCGATCAACGCGGCCCAGGGCCTCGTCGACCAGGGCGTCGACGTGCTCCTGCCCGTCGGTGGCCCGATCTACCAGAGCGCCGCTTCGGTGATCCGCGACTCCGGCCGTGAGATCGCGCTGCTCGGTGTCGACGCCGACGTGTTCGAGACCGACCCGACCGTCGCCGACCTGCTGCTGACCTCGATCCGCAAGGCGATCGACGTGGGTGTCACCGAGGCCGTCCTCGCGGCGGGCGTCGGCGAGTTCGACAACAGCCCGTTCATCGGCACGCTCGAGAACGAGGGCGTGGGCCTGGCCCCGTTCCACGACTTCGAGTCGAAGGTCTCGCCCGACCTGCAGGCGCAGCTCGACGAGATCGCCGCGGGCATCATCGACGGTTCGATCCCCGTCGAGTCCTACCTCGCGGGCTGATCCCCGCAGCGAACGGGGAGGCTGGGCGACCAGCCTCCCCGTTCTCCTTTTCCCCGCGCGGTGCGCGCGCCGGCCGAACTCCCGACGCCGGTGCGTCCGCACCGCCCAGTTACTAGGATCTGGAGCATGAAGCTCGAACTCCGCGGCATCACCAAGCGGTTCGGCCCTCTCGTCGCGAACGACCACATCGACCTGGTCGTGGAACCCGGGGAGATCCACTGTCTCCTCGGCGAGAACGGTGCGGGCAAGTCGACCCTGATGAACGTCCTGTACGGCCTCTACCGTGCAGACGACGGCGTCATCCTCCTGGACGACGTCGTCCAGAACTTCCAGGGCCCCGGCGACGCGATGCGCGCCGGCATCGGCATGGTCCACCAGCACTTCATGCTGATCCCCGTCTTCACGGTCGCCGAGAACGTCATGCTCGGCCATGAGGCCACCAAAGCCGGTGGCATCCTCGACCTCAACACGGCGCGCGAGCGCGTGAACGAGATCTCCGCCCGGTTCGGCTTCCACGTCGACCCCGACGCCCTCGTCGAGGATCTGCCGGTCGGCGTGCAGCAGCGCGTCGAGATCATCAAAGCGCTGTCCCGCGACGCGAAGGTCCTCGTGTTCGACGAGCCGACCGCGGTGCTCACGCCACAGGAGACCGACGAGCTCATGGGCATCATGCGCCAGCTCAAAGAGTCGGGGACCTCGATCGTCTTCATCACCCACAAGCTCCGCGAAGTCCGCGAAGTCGCCGACCGCATCACCGTCATCCGCCTCGGCAAGGTCGTGGGCGAAGCATCTCCCACCGCGACGAACGCGGAACTGGCGGAGCTCATGGTCGGTCGCGCCGTCGAGCTGAAGGTGCACAAGGACGAGCCGAAGCTCGGCGACCGCTCCCTCGTCGTCGAGGGGCTCTCGGTCATCGACGCGAAGGATCAGATCGTCGTGAACGACGTGAGCTTCGACGTCCGCGCCGGCGAGATCGTTGCGATCGCGGGCGTGCAGGGCAACGGCCAGACCGAGCTCACCGAGGCCCTCGTGGGTCTCGAACAGCGCGTGAAGGGGTCGATCACCCTCAACGGCGAACAGCTCGTCGGAGCGAGTGTGCGGCGCATCCTCGACGAAGGCGTGGGCTTCGTCCCCGAAGACCGCCAGGAGGACGGGCTCGTCGGCAAGATGACGATCGCCGAGAACCTCGTGCTCGACCGCACGAACGGCCCGCCGTTCGTGCGCGCCGGCGGACTGCGGCTCGGCTACATCGCCGAGTTCGCCGAGCAGAAGTTCACCGAGTTCGATGTGCGCGGCCCGGGCATCGACGCCCCCGTCGGCACGCTCTCGGGCGGCAACCAGCAAAAAGTCGTGCTCGCACGCGAGCTCAGCCGCGATCTGTCGCTGCTCGTCGCCGCGCAGCCCACGCGCGGCGTCGACGTCGGCTCGATCGAGTTCATCCACAAGCGCATCGTCGAGACACGGGATGCCGGCATCCCGGTGGTCGTCGTCTCGACCGAGCTCGACGAAGTGACGGCACTGGCCGACCGCATCATCGTGATGTACCGCGGCCGGATCATCGGCATCGTCCCCGGCGACACGCCGCGCGGCAAGCTCGGCCTGATGATGGCCGGTGAGGTCCCGAGCGAAGGACCCGACGACAGGGGGGTCGCCGCGTGAGCGAGAATCTGACCGGCGGGACATCGATCACCGCCCCCGGCGCCGTGCCGCTGGACAAACCCCCCGCACCCGAGCCTTCGAAGTGGCACACCGCGTTCCTGCAGATCACGCAGGGCAACGCGATCATCTCGGTGCTCGCCGTCTTCCTCGCCCTCCTCGTGGGCGGCATCATGATCGCCTTCACCGACGAGGACGTCCAGACCGCGGCGGGCTACTTCTTCGCGCGACCGCTCGACACGATCGCGGCGATCTGGGATGCCGTCGCCGGTGCGTACATCGCGCTCTTCCAGGGCTCGATCTACAACTTCGGCGCACCGACGTTCGCGCGCGGCATCCGTCCGCTCACCGAGACCCTGACCTTCGCGACGCCCCTGATCGCGGCGGGCCTCGGTGTCGCGCTCGCGTTCCGCATCGGCATGTTCAACATCGGCGGCCGCGGCCAGATGCTCATGGCGTCGGCCGCAGCGGGCTGGGTGGCGTTCTCGCTGGACCTCCCGTGGGGCATCCACATGATCGTGGCCCTCATCGCGGGTCTCGTGGCCGGTGCGCTGTGGGCGGGCATCGCGGGTGCACTGAAGGCCTGGACCGGTGCGCACGAGGTGATCGTGACGATCATGCTCAACTACATCGCGTTCTACCTGATCTCGTGGATGCTGCGCACGCCCGGCCTCCTGCAGGCTCCCGGGTCGAGCAACCCGAAGACGCCCGCGATGAAGGAGACGGCGATCTTCCCCGAGCTGTTCGGGCCGCAGTACAACCTGCACTTCGGCTTCATCCTCGTGATCATCGCGACGATCGTGGTGTGGTGGATCCTCAGCCGCTCGAGCCTGGGCTTCAAGTTCCGGGCCGTGGGCGAGAACCCCCACGCCGCGCGGGTCGCGGGCATCAACGTCAAGAGCATGTACATCATCGGGATGCTGATCGCCGGCGCCCTGGTGGGCCTCGCGGGTGTGAACCAGGTGCTCGGCACGATCACGACCGGCTTCGCGGCCGACATCGACGCCGGCATCGGCTTCGACGCGATCACGGTCGCCCTGCTCGGTCGCTCGACACCGTGGGGCGTGTTCGCCGCCGGCATCCTGTTCGGCGCGTTCAAGGCGGGCGGCTTCTCGATGCAGGCCGCCGAGGGCGTGCCGATCGAGATCGTGACGGTCGTCCAGGCGCTCATCGTGCTGTTCATCGCGGCACCGCCGCTCGTGCGCACGATCTTCTTCCTGCCCTCGCCCGAGCGCGACCAGCGCCGTCGCGAGAAGGCCCGCATGAAGCAGCTCAAGGCCGAGGCAGGGGCGGTGGCGAAATGACGCTCGCAGTCGACGGCGCGATCGCCGCAGAGACCCCGGCGAAGGCGGACGTCCGCAGCTGGAAGGCGCCCATCGCGCTCGCGGTCTTCACGGCCCTGTACGCGATCCTGATCCTCGCGGCGCCGCGGATCGGACAGACGACGTTCCGCATCTCCACGCAGGCCGATGCGCTGCAGCTGCCCGAGGTCGTGCTCCCCGTCGTGCTCACGACGTGGGTCGTCTTCGGCCTGCTCGTGCTCCTCACGGTGTTCGCGTTCGTGTTGGCGCGCGGGTTCACCCGCACGCCGCTCTGGCTCATCGCCGCGTACATCATCATCGCGATCGTCGGCTTCCTCACGTGGGCGGCCGCCGGGGCCACGATCCCGGTCGCCGGGCTCCTCGCGGGAGCGGTCGCCCTCGCGATCCCGCTCATCTACGGCGCCCTCGCCGGTGTGATCGGCGAGCGTGCGGGCGTCGTGAACATCGCGATCGAAGGGCAGCTGCTCGCGGGCGCCTTCAGCGCCGCCGTCGTGTCCTCCATCACGCAGCAGCCCCTCCTGGGTCTGGTGGCGGCGATGATCGCGGGCATGCTCGTCGCGTTCGTGCTGGCCGCGTTCGCGATCAAGTACCTCGTGGACCAGGTCATCATCGGCGTCGTGCTCAACGTGCTGGTGATCGGCCTCACGAGCTTCTTCTACTCGCAGGTCCTGCAGCCCAACCAGGCGCTGCTGAACTCCCCGCCGCGATTCCCGCGCATCCCGATCCCGTTCCTGAGCGAGATCCCGATCATCGGCCCGGTGCTGTTCCGGCAGACGATCATCGTCTACCTGATGTACATCGCCGTCGCCGTGGTGTGGTTCGCGATGTTCCGCACGCGCTGGGGTCTGCGTCTGCGCGCGGTCGGCGAGCACCCGCAGGCCGCCGACACCGTCGGCATCAAGGTCAACGCGACGCGGTTCTGGAACGTGCTGCTCGCCGGCGCGATCGCGGGCCTCGGCGGCACTGTGTTCACGATCGGCAACGGCATCGCCTTCAACAAGGAGATGACCGCGGGCGCGGGCTTCATCGCCCTCGCCGCCGTGATCTTCGGCCAGTGGGACCCGTTCAAGGCCACGCTCGCCGCGCTCCTGTTCGGCTTCGCCTCGAGCCTGCAGAACACGCTGAGCGTCATCGGTTCGCCGGTGCCGAGCGAGTTCATGCTCATGCTGCCGTACCTCGTGACGATCTTCGTGGTCGCCGGAGTCGTCGGACGATCGCGGGCACCCGCGGCCGACGGCATCCCGTACATCAAGGGGTGACGTGTGCCGGTCCGCGTCCGCGCGGGCCGGCGCCGTGCTTCCCGCGGGCGCTCAGCACCGCACAACCAACGCCTGACACATCGGAGGACGCACTGTGACCGACATCGACTGGGACGAACTGCGCGCCGCGGCGACCGCGGCCAAGGACCTCGCCTACGTCCCGTACTCGCGCTTCAAGGTCGGAGCGGCCGCGCTCGTCTCGGACGGCCGCATCGTCTCGGGATGCAACATCGAGAACGCGTCGTACGGCGTGACGCTGTGCGCCGAGTGCTCGCTCGTGAGCGATCTGTTCATGTCGGGCGGCGGCAAGCTCGTCGCGTTCGTGTGCGTCGACGGGCAGGGGCGCACGCTCATGCCCTGCGGCCGCTGCCGGCAGCTGCTGTACGAACACGCGATCCCCGGGATGCTGCTCGAGACCGTGTCGGGCATCCGCACGATCGACGAGGTGCTGCCCGACGCGTTCGGCCCGCGCGAACTCGAAGAGGCGTCGAGATGAGCAGTCCGGAGCCGTTCGACGCGGTCGACGTCATCCGCACCAAGCGCGACGGCGGCGTCGTCCCCGAGGACGCACTGCGCTGGATGGTCGACGCGTACACGCGCGGCTACGTCGCCGACTCGCAGATGGCGGCGTTCGTGATGGCCGTGCTGCTGAACGGCATGGACCGCAGCGAGATCCGCGTCATGACCGACGCGATGATCGCGTCGGGGGAGCGCATGAGCTTCGCCGATCTGGGCAAGCCCACCGTCGACAAGCACTCCACGGGCGGCGTCGGCGACAAGATCACGCTTCCGCTCGCTCCGCTGGTCGCGGCGTTCGGCGTCGCCGTGCCGCAGCTCTCCGGCCGCGGACTCGGCCACACCGGCGGCACGCTCGACAAGCTCGAGTCGATCCCCGGCTGGCGCGCGGCGCTGTCCAACGACGAGATGTTCGCCCAGCTGCGCGATGTGGGCGCGGTGATCTGCGCGGCCGGCTCGGGCCTGGCCCCCGCCGACAAGCGGCTCTACGCGCTCCGCGACGTGACCGGGACGGTCGAGGCGATCCCGCTGATCGCGTCGAGCATCATGTCGAAGAAGATCGCGGAGGGCACCGACTCGCTCGTGCTCGACGTGAAGTTCGGCTCGGGCGCCTTCATGAAGGACGTCGACCGGGCCCGCGAGCTCGCCCGCACGATGGTGGCGCTCGGCACGGATTCGGGCGTGTCGACCACGGCGCTCCTGACCGACATGAACACGCCGCTGGGCCTGGCGATCGGCAACGCCAACGAAGTGCGCGAATCCGTCGAGGTGCTCGCCGGCGGCGGCCCCGCCGACGTCGTCGAGCTGACCGTCGCCCTCGCGCGCGAGATGCTCGCGCTCGCCGGTCAGCCCGACGCCGACGTCGAAGCGGCGCTCCGCGACGGCCGCGCGATGGACGCATGGCGGGCGATGATCACCGCCCAGGACGGCGATCCGGATGCCGAGCTGCCCGCACCGCGCGAGACGCACACCGTCACCGCGACCGCCGCGGGCGTGGTGAGCCGCATGGAGGCGCTCCCGTTCGGCGTCGCCGCGTGGCGCCTCGGCGCCGGCCGGGCACGCGCGGAGGACGCGGTGGTGCATTCCGCCGGGATCGACCTGCACGTCAAGCCGGGCGACGCCGTCACCGCCGGTCAGCCGCTGTTCACCTTGCTCGCCGATGATGGGTCGCGCTTCGCGCGTGCACTCGACGCCCTCGAGGGTGCGTGGGAGGTCGGCGCCGAGGCACCGGACCGCGGCCCGCTCGTCCTCGAGCGGATCACGGCCTGAGGCCGCGGCATCCCGCCGTCCGCGTTCCCCCGCCTGACCCCGCTTTCATCCTGACCCCACCGAGGAGAAGACATGCCGATCGATCAGCACGGTGACACGAAGCTGCAGGGGATGTCCCTCCGGCGTCTGCCCAAGGTGTCGCTGCACGACCACCTCGACGGGGGAGTGCGCCCGCAGACCATCATCGAACTCGGCGACGAGATCGGGCTCGAGCTCCCCGAGAGCACCGGGGACGCGCTCGCGGACTGGTTCGCCGAGAAGAGCGACTCCGGCTCGCTCGTGGAGTACCTCAAGACCTTCGACCTGACCACGGCGGTCATGCAGACACCGGAGGGTCTTACGCGCGTCGCCCGCGAATTCGTGGAGGACCTCGCGGCGGACGGCGTCATCTACGGCGAAGTCCGGTGGGCGCCCGAGCAGCACCTGACGCGCGGACTGTCGCTCGAAGAGGCCGTCGAGGCCGTGCAGACCGGCATCGAGGAGGGTGAGGAGGCCGCCGAGGAACGCGGCCACGACATCCGCGTCGGACAGCTCATCACCGCGATGCGGCACACCGACCGCTCCCTGGAGATCGCGAAGCTCGCCGTGGACTGGCGCGAGCGCGGCGCGGTCGGCTTCGACATCGCCGGCCCCGAGGACGGATTCCTCCCGTCCCGCCACCGCGCGGCGTTCGACTACCTGGCGTCGGAGTTCTTCCCGACGACGGTGCACGCGGGCGAAGCGGCCGGGCTCGACTCGATCCGCTCGGCCATCATCGACGGGCGCGCGCTGCGGCTCGGCCACGGAGTGCGTATCGCCGAGGACCTCGAGATCATCTCCCGCGCGGGCGACGAGGTGCTCGTGCAGTTCGGCGACCTGGCGCGCTGGGTGCGGGACCGCGAGATCACGCTCGAGCTGTCGCCGTCCTCGAACCTGCAGACCGGGGCGATCTCGGCGTGGGGCGAAGAGCTCGCCGATCACCCGTTCGACCTGCTCTACCAGCTGGGCTTCTCGGTGACCGTGAACGTCGACAACCGCACGATGAGCCGCACGTCGCTCACGCGCGAGCTGGCGCTCCTCGTCGAGACTTTCGAGTACGACCTCGACGACCTGGAGACCTTCCAGCTCAACGCCGCCGCCGGAGCCTTCCTGCCGATCGAGGAGCGCGAAGAGCTCATCGAGCTGATCGCCGAGGGCTTCGAGCGGTAGCCCGCGCGCCCGGCGCGCACAACTCCTCAGATTCTCACCTCAGTCCTTCCGAGCAGGGCGTTTTCGAGTTGCGGACCGCGAATCTGAGGAGTTGTGCACGCGCGGCTTCGCCGGGCATCCGGCGACGACGGCCTTGAGCGACGCGAAGACCTGTTCGCGGCGATACAGGATGTCTTCGGCGATGGGCCGAATGGTGGTGTATCCCAGGGCGGCAGCAGCGAGGTCGCGACGTCGATCCCGCTTCTGGGCCTCCCAGCCGGAATGATGGGCTTCACTGTCGCACTCGATGATCAACCACCCGTCGACGATGAAGTCCACGCGGCCGACTCCCGTGACGACCGGCTGGACCTCGAACGTGCATCCCAACTGTCGCAGCAGAAGCCGCATGAATGTCTCCGGTCCTGATTCGCTCCTCCGGTCCAGGAGCTTCCGCAGGGGCCGAAGTCGGGCGGGTAGTCGCGCGAAGATCGCGGCGATCTCCCTCTCGCCGATCAGTCCCATCTGCCAGGCGCTGTCCAGCGTCGCAATCGCGGCGCGGGGCTCCTGGCACCGGCACGCTTGGGCCAAGGCCTCGATCAGGTCGGCATGCACGTGGTCGCTGCCGGCATCGGTGGGGCGCCAATGGCATCTCACTCCCGCAGGCCGAGGGGGAAGTCGGCTCGCGCCGACGGTCACCTGGATGTGCAGGTCGCGGTGGCTCAGCACGAAGACGCCGAGCAGTGACAAGAGGGACACACAGTCGACTCGCCCGCCGAGTCTGGCGGCTCGGATGACGTCGTTCGGCGTGGAGGCCGGGAGGTAGCGATCCCTGCGGACACGAAGGAGGCGACCGTCACGGACGTGAGCCTCGATCTGCCGTCGGCTCAAACCGTGCGCCTTCAGCGTCCGCGCGCTCAAGAAGGTCGGCGGGACCACTCGTAGGGGAACGGCGCTCCGCGGCATGCGCCCATCCTGCAGACGGAGCAGTCATGGTCGACCGACCGAGAGGCGTTGTGTGGAGAAGTCGCACGTCGCCTGGACCGGGGAGGAACACGGTGGGCTGTGCACAACTCCTCAGATCTGTCCCCTCAAGCGCTGAGTCACGCCGCTGAAGGCATAGACGCCGCAAAAACTGAGGAGTTGTGCACGTCTCACGGAAAGCGCGGGCTACTCGGCGAGGAGGAACGGGGCGAGCGCGTCGGTGATCTGCGCCCGGATCTCCTCGGGCGGAATCGTCGCCTCGCCGTCGCCGGCTTGCGGTCCGTAGGCGCCGAAGCCGGCGTGGTTGCCGCCCTCGATCACGACGAAGACCGTGTCGGCGGGCAGGAGGTGCGCCGCGTCGTCGATCTTCTGCGGCGTCGAGAGCCCGTCCTCGCTGCCCGAGATGCTGAGCGCGGCGAGGTCTGCACCCGAGAGGTCGTTCGCGCAGTAGCTGCCGAAGAGGACGAGGCCGTCGGTGCCCTCCGCGAGCTGGCACGCGCGCACACCGCCGAGCGAGTGCCCGCCGACGAACCAGTCCTCGATGTCGGGCACCAGCGCGGTGAAGTCCGACAGCGGACGGAAGTCGAAGAACGCGAGGTTGAGGGTCGGCTTCGTGATCACGACGGTCGCCCCCTCCTCGACGACACCGACGAGGGTGGCGGCGTATGCGACCGGTTCGACCTTCGCGCCGGGAATGAACACGAGCCCGGTGGCGGACTCACCCGACGCGGGCGCCAGCACCCACGCGGGCCCGGCGTCGGTCAGCGTGACGTCCGGGTCGTCGCGGACGGCCGCGAGTGCGTCGGGTTCGGCGGCCATCACGCCGATGTTCGCCCACAGGAGGAAGCCGAGCACGACCAGGCCGAGGAGGGCGGCCAGGATGCCGAGCACCCACGCCGCGATGCGCCGCCCGCGCTTCCTCCGGACCGGCGCCGACCCGCGAGCGCCGCCGTCCACCTGCTCTCGGGCTGCGTCGCCCGCCGTCTCGGGTGCGTCGCGCGCGGGGTCCGTCACCACGCCAGGCTACGCGAGCTCGGCCTGCCGCGCCGCGACGATCGCCTCGACCCGCCCGAACAGCGGATGCGCGGGGTCGAGCCCGGTCACGGATGCCGTGAGGGATGCCGCATCCTGCTCGCGCAGCATCCGCTGCAGGTCGACCGACTGGGCGTCCTCGGCGTCGTCGAAGGCGAGCGCCGCGCCCATGGCGTCGACGAGCGCGTCGACCGAGAGGCCCGCCTCGGCGGCCTCGGCGGCGGGTCCGACGAAACGCTCGTGGCGCGACAGCTTGCGCAGCGGCTGCCGGCCGACGCGCCAGACCGTGTCGGGCAGTGCCGGATTGCGGAAGCGGCGGAGGATCGTCTCGCGGTACTCCGCGAGTTCGCCGGCATCGAGGCCGTGCTTGACCACGAGCAGGGCCGAGGTCTCTTCGAGCGCGGCGGCGACCTGCGCGGCGATGCGCTCGTCCGTCAGGGCGCCCGAGATCGTCTCGACGCCCGCGCGTGCGCCGAAGTACGCGGTCGCGGCGTGGCCGGTGTTGACGGTGAAGAGCTTGCGCTCGATGTACGGCGCCAGATCGTCGACGAAGTGCGCCCCCGGGATGCGGGGCGGGTCGTCGCCGAACGGCGGACGCTCGATCGCCCACTCGTAGAACGGCTCGACCGTCACGTCGACGCCGGCCCCCTCGGGCTGGCCGGGCACGATGCGGTCGACCGCGGTGTTCGCGAACACGGCGCGGGCCGCGAGGGCGTCCCAGGCGTCTCCCGCGAGGGCCATGATCTCGTCACGGAGCAGATCGGTCGCGTTGATCGCGTTCTCGCACGCCATGATCTGCAGGGGCGGCGACGACGGGTCGCGCAGGGCCAGCCCGGCCACGATGTGCGGCGCGACGAACTTCAGGATCGTCGGCCCGACGGCGGTCGTGACGACGTTGGCGCCGGCGATCTCGGCGATCACGTCGTCGGGGTGGGTCGCGCTGTCGATCGCGCGAAAGCCTGTCACGACGGAGTCGCGCCCGCCCTCGCCCACTTCGTGCACCGTGTACTCCGACACGGCGTTGATCGCGTCGACGAGCGGTGCCGCGACGTCGGAGAAGACGAGCTCGTAGCCGCCCTCGTGCAGGAGCAGGCCGACGAAGCCGCGGCCGATGTTGCCCGCGCCGAAGTGGACGGCCTTCATCAGACGCCCGCTGCCGAGACCAGCGCGAACAGCTCCTCCGGGGTCTGGGCGCGCTTGAGGTTCTCGACCTCGTCCTCGTCGGAGAAGAGGATCGCGATCTGCGAGAGGATCTCGAGGTGCTCGTCGCCCTTGCCGGCGATGCCCACCACGAACGTCACCGGCTCCCCGCCCCAGTCGACGCCGCCGTCGTAGCGGACCACCGAGAGCGCCGAGTCCAGGATCGTGTGCTTGGTCTCGTTCGTGCCGTGCGGGATCGCGAGCTCGTTGCCCATGTACGTCGAGACGGTCTCCTCGCGCTGCTGCATCGCGTCGAAGTACGCGCTCGTCACGGCGCCGGCGGCCTCGAGGATGTCGGCGGCCTCTTTCATCGCCTCTTCGCGCGTCGCGCTGCCGGAGTGGATGCGGACCTGCCCGCTGCTGAGGACGTCGCGTGCCATGGTGTTGCCTTTCGTTCGTCGATCGGATGCCGGGGGTCGAGGCCGTGGAGCCGGGGGCGTCGCGCCGCCCGGCTCCACAGCGGTCTC
>CAYOQY010000033.1:0-6615 GCA_964406225.1 uncultured Microbacterium sp. | reverse complement strand
CGCGCACCAGTTCCACAACCTCCTCGTAGCGCGGCGAGTTCATGAAGTTGTCGACCGACACATGAATCGCGCTCGGTGTCTGCTTGCGCGCGCGGTCAGTGAGCTGGTTCTGCGTGATGACCAGGTCGGCCGAGGCATCCAGATTCGCGATGGCCTTGTTGACCACCGTGACGTCCTCAATGCCCGCCTTCTTGATCTTGTTGCGCAGGACGCTCGCACCCATCGCCGACGAGCCCATGCCGGCGTCGCACGCGAACACGATGTTGCGCACGACCTTGGTGGAGAGGATGCCGCCCGAGGCGAGACCCGCAGTCTCGGCCTCGGTCTCGAGTTTGTCGACGGCATCTTCTGCGTCGTGCACGGCGACGCGGTCCTTGCCGTCCGACGCGCGCAGTGCGTCCATCGCCGCCGACGACTTGCCTTTGTTGGCCTCGGTCTGCGCGATCGCGGCGCCGAACTTGTCGGCCTCGGCGAGCAGATCGCGCTTGCGGGACGCGCGCAGGATCACACCGGCCACCAGGAAGGTGACCGTCGCCGCCAGGATCACCGAGAGGTAGACAACGAGCAGGTTGCCGATGCCGGGGCCGATGGCTGCGGCCGTAACGGCGATGATGCTGCCGGGCGCGGCGGGGAAGGCGAGTCCGCCGCCGAGCAGCATGTTCGTCGTGACACCCGTCGCGCCTCCTGCGATGAGGGCGAGGATCGTCATCGGCTTGCTCAGCGCGTACGGGAAATAGATCTCGTGGATGCCGCCGAAGAACTGGATGATGATCGCACCCGGCGCCGAGGCCTTCGCCGCGCCGACTCCGAAGAACGTGAACGCGAGCAGCAGACCGAGGCCGGGGCCGGGGTTCGCCTCGATGAGGAAGAGGATCGATTTGCCGGTCTCGGCGGCCTGCTCAATGCCCAGCGGAGTGAACACGCCGTGGTTGATGGCGTTGTTCAAGAACAGCACCTTCGCCGGCTCGACGATGATCGACACGAGGGGGAGGAGGTTGTACGTGACAAGCCAGCCGACGGCCCCACCGAGCACTGCGCTGATCCCGAGCATCACCGGTCCGAAGGCGAAGAAGCCGACGATCGCGAGGATCATACCGAGGATGCCGGCCGAGAAGTTGTTCACCAGCATCTCGAAACCCGGCTTGATCTTGCCGTCCCAGATCCGATCCATCCACTTGGTGGCGAGCGCCGCGAGCGGACCCATGATCATGGCGCCCAGGAACATCGGGATGTTCGTCCCGATGATGACGCCGACCGTCGCGATGGAGGCCACCACGCCGCCGCGCTCGCCGTAGACCATGCGGCCGGCGGTGTTCGCGATGAGCAGAGGCAGGAGGTAGGTCACCATAGGGCCGACGAGGCCCACGTACGCGAGGAAGTTCACCCCGTCGGCCTCGGCGAGCGCCACCATGGAGCCCTGCCAGCCGATGATCGCCTGATCTCCTCCGCCGCCGATGATCTCCGAGACGGGGTACCAATGCCATCCGAACGGGCTGTCCACCCCGAAGAAGCCCGCCGGGATGAAGAGCATCGTGATGAAGCCCCAGGCGATGAACGCCGCGATGTTGGGCATGATCATGCCGGAGAGGAAGGTGCCGAAGCGCTGCACTCCCACCCTCGCCTTGTTCATGCCCGATGTGGGCGTCGACGTCGTTGTCATGGCGGTCTCTCCTTTTTCGATCAGGACTTCACGGCCGCGGTGGCGGCCTCGGTGGCGGCCGCGCGCGCGGCCTCTCGTGCGGCGGCCGCGTCGTTCGCGGCGAGGGCCGCCTCGGCGATGATCCGGGCATCGTCGAGGGAGTGCTCGAGAAGCGATGCGCGCACGTCGGCGATCGCGGTGGGGGCCATCGACAGGCTCGTCGCGCCCAGGCCCACGAGGACGACCGCGAGGAGCGGGTCGGCGGCGGCTTCGCCGCAGATGCCGACGGGCTTGTCGTGGAACCGGCCGGCGTCGCCCACCTCGCGGATGAGTCGCAGGACCGCGGGATGCCACGGGTCCTGGAACGACGCGACGGAGCCGAGCAGTCGGTCGGCGGCCAGCGTGTACTGCGTGAGGTCGTTCGTGCCGATCGAGGCGAAGTCGGCGCCCGCGAGGATGCGGTCGGCCAACAGCGCCGAAGACGGCACCTCGACCATGACGCCGGCGGTCTTGATGCCGTAGTCGCGGGCGATCTCGACGAAGTACTCCGCCTCTTCGACCGTGGCCACCATGGGCGCCATGACCCACAGATCCGCCTCCGTGACGGCATCCGCTTCCGCGAGCGCCGTCAACTGCTCGCGCAGGATGTCCTCGCTCGCACGCAGCGCGCGGATGCCACGCAGGCCGAGAGCGGGATTCTCCTCGTGCGCGTCGTTGAGGAACGCGAGGGGCTTGTCGGCGCCGGCGTCGAGGACGCGGACGACGACTTTCTTGCCGGGGAACGCCGACAGGAGCTGCGTGTACGACTCGCGCTGCTGCTCGACCGTGGGAGCCTGGTTCGCGCTCAGGAACAGGAACTCCGTGCGGAACAGGCCGACGCCCTCCGCGCCGAGCGTGACGGCTTCGTCCGCACCCTCGGGCTTGCCGAGGTTCGCCAGGAGCGGCACGGGCGTCCCGTCCCGCAGCGCCCCGGGAGTGATGGGCGCCGAGGCGGCGGACGCGCGGGCGGCGGCGCGGTTCTGCGCGCGCTCGAGCTCTTCGGCACTCGGATCGGTCGTGACGACGCCGGCCGCGGCATCCACGATCACCGTCTCGCCGTCCACGAGACCCTTCGCCTCGACGGCGCCGACCACGGCGACGATCGACTTCTCGCGGGCGAGGATCGCGGTGTGCGAGGTCGGGCCGCCCTCCGTCGTCACGAGCGCGAGCACCTTGTCGAGATCGAGCAGGGCGGTGTCGGCCGGGGCGAGGTCCTTCGCGACCAGGACGAAGGGATGCCCGGGGTCGGGCACTCCGGGGGCCGGCACGCCCCGCAGCCGGGCGATCACGCGCTGGGCGACGTCATCGAGGTCGGCCGCGCGCTCGCCCAGGTAGCCGCCCATCGCGGTGAGCATGTCGCGAAACGACGCGAACGCGTCGTGGACGGCGAACTCCGCGGTCTTGCCCGCGGCGATGCGCGTGTCGATCTCGGACTCGAGGCTCGGGTCCTCCGCCATCATCGCCTGCGCCTCGAGCACGTCCTGCGCGGCGCCGCCCGCCTGCGCACCGCGCTGCTCGAGCTCGCGCGCGACGGCGGAGACGGCCTCGCGCACGCGCGCGGTCTCCTCTTCGACGGGGCGCTCGCTCGCGACGTCGCTCGGGGCCGGCAACGGTTCCGCCATGCGGGCCACGGGGCCCTGGGCGACTCCCAGTCCGATCCCCACGCCTCTGAGTTCGGTCATGATCTTCCTTCCATCAGGTCGGTCCGTCGGGTGCGCCGCATCCGCGCGCGCGGCGGATCACTGCGCGTCATGGTCGGTCGCGAGCAGTTCGGTCAGCAGGTCGAGCGTGGTCCCGGCGCCGGCGCCGTCGGCCGTCAGCGTCACGTAGTCGCCCTGTTCGATGCCGAGCGCGATCACGCCGAGGATGCTGGCGGCGTTGACGGGTGCTCCGGCATCCTTCGCGATCGTCACGGGGATGCCGGAATCCTTCGCCGCCTGCGCGAAGAGCTTGGCCGGCCGGGCGTGCAGGCCGTGCGAGGAGCCGATGCGGACGGTCCGGGTCATGGCGGGCATGTCAGTCCTCTTCCTGTGGAGCGTCGCGATCGGCGGGGGATCCCGCGCCGGCGGGGGCGTGCGTCTCGAGGGCGTCGCGCACGAGCGCGAGCGTCCGTGTGCCGTCGAGGTCGCGGAAGATGTCGGGCGGCAGCAGCACCACCGCGGTGCCCCGCCACGCCGCATCCCGTTCGATGCGCTCGAGCGCATGCGCGAGATGAGGCCCGACGAGCACGACATCCGCCGCATCGAGGTCGATCGGGAGCGACTGCTCGGTGCCGGCGAAGGCGGAGTACGCGAGTCCCTGATCGTGCGCGGCATGCCGGACGCGCTGAGCAACGAACGTGCTCGACGCACCCGCACCGCAGACCACCAGGATCCTCATCGACCCGCCTCTCTTGTGGCCATTCTTGTGAAATCGCTGGGAGCGGACAACCAGTTCTGTTTCCGGAGGGGCGGAAAGCGCGAGGCCCCGGCCCCGAGGAAGGGACCGGGGCCGCGGAGGGCCGACGCGGCTACTTGAAGAACGCGTTCGCGCGACCCGAGAAGAGGATCGCGAGGCCGATGACCGCGAGGAGCCCGGTGATGATCGCCCCCCACAGGTTGACGCCGATCACGATCGCCCACACGGCGAAGATGAGGTTCAGGACGAACACGACGGCCATGATGATGCGCGCGACGTTGTTGCCCCGGAACAGTCCCAGGCTCACGGCGATCGTCAGGATGCCGAGCGCCAGTGCGAGCCAGGCGTCGAGGCCCCGGCCTGCGATGATGCTGAACACGGCCCCGATGATCTGCACGGCACCGCTGATCCATGCGATCACGCCGACGAGGGTGACGCCCCCCGGACGCTCTCCAGCCATTTCCTTCTCCTTCTGCGAGGTGTGCCACGCCTGCGTGGCGAGCTCACGGTACCGCGGCGGGGCCCGTCGGCCGTGGAGCGCGACGGCGCGTGATTGACTGGCACGGACAGACCGCACCGCTGCGCAAGGACGAACCGTGACCCGAGCCCGACAGGACCGCCTGCTCGGCCTGCTCGTCCGCGACGGGGAGTGGGTGACCGCCGCGACGCTCGCCGACGGGCTCGGGGTCACCCCGCGCAGCATCCGGTCGTATGTGACGGCGGTCAACGCGCGCGTGCCCCAGGGTGTCGCGGTCGAGTCGGGACCGCAGGGGTACCGGGCGGGACCGGACGCCTCGGTGGCGCTGCGTGCGACGGCGGGGGCGGATGCCGGCACTCCGCGCGACCGGCTGCACACTCTCGTGCGCACCCTGTTGTCGGCGGACGACGGGATCGACGTCTTCGAGACCGCCGACAGCCTGCACGTGAGCCCGGCGACCCTGGACGCCGACCTCGCGCGCGTGCGCGGGCTCCTCGGCGGCACGGAGCTGACGCTCGAGCGCTCCGCCTCGCGCGCCCGCCTGCGCGGGACCGAGATGGCGCAGCGGAGGCTCCTCAGCAAGCTCGCCCACGACGAGATGGATGCCGGATCCTTCGACCTCGCCGCCCTCCGCCGCACTCTCGGCGAGGGGTCGGTCGGGGCGCACGCGTTCGGACCGTTCAAGACCGAGCTCGTCGCCGAGCTGGGCGCGCTCGGGTACTTCGTGAACGAGTTCGGCATCTCGGACGTCGTGATGCACATCGCGATCGCCGCCGACCGCGTCGCCCGCGACCGGGGCCTGGAGCGCACCGCCGGAGAGGTCCGCCCCGCCCAGCAGGAGGTCGCGGCGATCCTCGCGCGGCTCGCCGACCGCCACTTGGGCGTCGCGCTCGGCGCCGGCGACCTGCAGCACCTGTCGACGCTCGTGCTGACCCGTGTCGTCGCGCCGGGGGCCGCCCCGGGGATCTCTTCGCCGTCGGATCATGCGAGGGCGCCGCTCGAGCCGGTCGTCGAGGAGGCCGTGCGCGAGGTCGTCGCCACCGCGGCGCGGGAGTTCCTGGTCGACATCGCGCACGAGGACTTCATCCTCCGTCTCGCGCTGCACGTGCAGAATCTGCTGCATCGCGCCCGGGAGCAGGCGTGGTCTCGCAACCCGCTCACGAAGTCGCTGAAGTCCACGTACCCGATGATCTTCGAGGTCGCGGTGTTCATCGCGAGCGGACTCCAGCAGCGCCTGGGCATCCCGCTGCTCGACGATGAGATCGCCTACATCGCGATGCACGTCGGCGGGCGGCTCGAGCGCAGCCGCAGCGCGGATCACCTGCTGACGGCGACGATCGTGTGCCCGGGCTACTACGAGCTGCACGAGCTGCTCCGTTCGTCGGTCGACCGCTCGCTCGGTCAGGCGATCGAGGTCGTCGGCGTCGAGACCCGGGTCGATCCCGATTGGGCCTCGATCGACACCGACCTCGTCCTCACCACGATCGACCCCGCGGTCGCCGGCGACCGCTTCGTGCGCATCCAGCCGTTCCTGACGGATGCCGACGTCGACCGCGTGCAGACCGCCGCGGCACGCATCCGCCGCTCGCGCCGGCTCGCGCGGCTGCGCACCGAGCTCGAGCGGTACTTCGTCCCGTCGGCGTTCGTGCGGGGGCTCGATAACGAGGCGGGGGAGGAGGGTGTCATCCGCGAGCTCGGCATCCGTCTTGTCGCCGAGGGCGTGATCGACCACGACTACATCGAGCGCACGATCGAGCGCGAGCGCCTGTCGTCGACCGCCTTCACCGACGCGCTGGCCGTGCCGCACGCGCTCGGTATGACCGCGACCCGCACCGCGATCGCGGTCGGCATCGCGGATCCGTCCATCCCGTGGGGGGAGGGGCGCGTGCAGGTCGTCGCGGTCGTCGCGTTCTCGGAGACCGACCGCGAGGCCTTCCAGACGGTCTTCGAGCAGTTCGTCGAGGTGTTCTCCGAGCGTGACAGCGTGCAGCGCATCGTGCGCCGCGCGACGGACTTCGCCGGCTTCCTCGACGAGCTCGTCGCCGTGATCGACGGCTGAGCC
>CAYOQY010000032.1:0-21806 GCA_964406225.1 uncultured Microbacterium sp. | reverse complement strand
CTCACTCGGGTCCTCTCGGGATGCTTCGGGGTGCGGGCCTCGAGAGCACACCCACGACGAAGCGGAGGGTGTGGGATTCGAACCCACGGGACATTGCTGCCCACTGGTTTTCAAGACCAGGTCCATCGGCCGCTCGGACAACCCTCCCGACGGATGCCGAAGCACACGCCGAACGTCGTCGAGTCTAACCGACAGCACTGTTCACCCATTGTCCCAGCGACGCCTGAGCAGGTGCTGTACCCGCGATCGGCGATCCGACCGGCCCGCAGGCCGACGGCGTCAGAGCGCGCGGAGGATCGCGGCGACGCCGCCGGCCTGCACCGAGGTCGTGACCTCACCGGCCTCGTCGCGCACCTCCTGCGGGCCCTGCTCCATCGCGACCGCACGGCCGCCCTTCTCGAGGGCCCAGCGGAACATGCCGACGTCGTTGCGACCGTCGCCCATCACGAGCACCCGCGAGGGGTCGATGCCGAGCCACGCGCGCACGCGCTCGAGCGCAGTCCCCTTGTCGACGCCCTGCGGCGCGATGTCGAGCCACGCGGTCCAGCCGACGGCGTACGAGACCTCGTTCAGCCCGATGCGCTCGACGAGCTCGACGAAGTCGCTCTCGGTGTCGCCGGGCGAGACGACCACGATGCGGCAGACCGGGACGGCGCTCAGCTCTTCGAAGGGCACGTGGGCGGCATCCGCGAGATTCCAGTCCTCGAGGCGCTCGGTGTAGAGCCGTCGCCCGTCCGGCAACTCCACCATGTACTTCGCGTGCGGCAGGTGCTCGCGCAGCAGCGTCAGCACTTCGGACGGGTCGAACGTCTCGGTGTGGAAGCGCACGTACGAGAAGCGCTCGTAGTCCGCCTCGTCGGCGTCCTCGTCGCGCCGGAGGATGACCGCGCCGTTGGAGCAGACGACGAACTCGGGCGCGATGTGCAGAGCGCGGAGCGTCGCCTCCGTGCCTTCCCAGCTGCGTCCGGTCGCGAGCATGACCTCGTGCCCGGCGCGCTGCGCGTGCGCCACGGCCTCCACGACCCCCGGGCTGAGCGTCTCGTCCTCGAGCAGGATCGTGCCGTCGATGTCGAGCACGATGAGCATCCGCTGGGCGGTCGCTACGGCATCCCGCGGCGAAGAACCGTCGGCCGCGATCTCGTCGATGATCTCGGCGGCCTCGCTCGGCGCGACGACCTCGATCGAGCCGGTCTCGGGCAGCGCGCCGTCCGTCACGCGACGGGCTCCAGGGCCTCGAGGCCGCCGAGGTAGGGCCGCAGCACCTCGGGCACGACGACCGAGCCGTCGGCGCGCTGGTGCGTCTCGAGGATCGCGACGATCCAGCGCGTCGTGGCGAGCGTGCCGTTGAGGGTCGCGACGTGCTGGGTCTTTCCCGGCGCTCCGCCCTCGACCGGCGGACGGTGGCGGATGTCGAGCCGCCGCGCCTGATAGGTCGTGCAGTTCGAGGTCGAGGTGAGCTCGCGGTAGGCGCCCTGCGTCGGGACCCACGCCTCGATGTCGTACTTGCGCGCCGCGCTCGAGCCGAGGTCGCCGGCGGCGACGTCGATGAGCCGGTACGCGAGCCCGAGGTCCTGCAGCATCGCCTCCTGCATGCCGACGAGCCGCAGGTGCTCGGCCTCGGCATCCTCGGGGGTCGTGTAGACGAACATCTCGAGCTTGTTGAACTGGTGCACGCGGATGATGCCGCGCGTGTCCTTGCCGTACGAGCCCGCTTCGCGGCGGTAGCACGTCGACCAGCCCGCGTAGCGTTTCGCGCCGCCCGACAGGTCGATGATCTCGTCCATGTGGTAGCCGGCGAGTGGAACCTCGCTCGTGCCGACGAGGTAGAGGTCGTCTTCTTCGAGGCGGTAGATCTCGTCGGCGTGCTGACCGAGGAATCCGGTGCCGCGCATGACCTCCGGGCGCACGAGCGTCGGCGGGATGAGGGGGACGAACCCGGCCTTGAGTGCCCGGTCGAGGGCGAGCATCATGAGCGCGAACTCGAGGCGCGCCCCGACGCCCTTCAGGAAGTAGAAGCGGCTGCCCGAGACCTTCGTGCCGCGCTCCATGTCGATCGCGTCGAGCATCTCGCCGAGCTCGAGGTGATCGCGGGGCTCGAAGTCGAACGTCGGCACCTCGCCGTGCGTGCGGATCGTGACGAAGTTGTCTTCGCCGCCGGCGGGCACGCCCTCGATCACGATGTTCTCGATCTTCGCGAGCGCCGCGTCGGCCGCTTCTTCGGCGGCGGTCACGGCGTGCTGCGCGGCCTTCACCTGATCGCTGAGCGCCTTCGCCTCGGCCACGAGAGCGGCCTTCTCCTCCTTCGGCGCCTGCGCGACGCGCTTGCCGTGCGCGTTCTGGGCGGCCCGCAGCTCTTCGAAGGACGTGAGCGCGGCGCGGCGGGCGCGGTCCGCGGCGAGGGCGTCGTCAACGGTGCTCGCCGACGCTCCGCGCGCCTCCTGCGAGCGCTTGACCAGCTCGGGATTCTCGCGGAGGAGCGTCAGATCGATCACCCGACAAGTCTAGTCAGCGGCGCCTCGAGGCCGGCCCGGGCTCGGAGCAGCCTCGGGGCACCGGCATCCCGCACTATCGTGTGACCATGACCGACCCCGCCGTTCCCTCGCCCGGGACTGCGCCGGCCACCCCCGCCCCGACCGGACGCCGCGCGGCTTTCGTCTACAACCCCATCAAGGGGGATGCCGTCACCCTGCGCGCGACGGTGAGCAGGCTCTCGGCTGCGGCGGGGTGGGATGCGCCGTCGTTCTACGAGACGACCGTCGAGGACCTCGGTGCCGGGGTCACGCGGCAGGCGCTCGCGGACGGGGCGGACGCGGTGCTGGTCTCGGGCGGCGACGGCACGGTGCGGGCGGTGGCCGAGGCGATGACCGGCAGCGGCGTGCCCCTCACGATCGTGCCGAGCGGGACGGGCAACCTCCTCGCCCGCAATCTGCTGCTGCCCCTGACCGACCCCGCCGCGATGATCCAGGCGACCTTCGACGGCGACCGGCTGCCGGTCGACGTCGGGTTCGCCGCGATCCGCCGCGAAGACGGCACGAGCGAAGAGCGCGCGTTCGTCGTGATGGGCGGCATGGGCCTGGATGCCGCGATGATCGCGAACACGAGCGGCGACCTGAAGAAGCGCGTCGGATGGATCGCGTACGTCGACGGCGCGGCGCGGTCGCTCGTGAACGCCCAGCCGTTCCGCATCATGTATCAGGTGCCGGGCCGCCGACTGCACTCCGCGAAGGTGCAGAGCGTGCTGGTCGCCAACTGCGGCTCACTGCCCGCCGGACTCGAGCTCATCCCCGACGCGTCGGTGATGGACGGCGAGCTGGACGTCGCGATCTTCCAGCCCAAGAACGCGCTCGGCTGGGTGCTGGTGTGGCGGCGCGTCGCGTGGGACAACAGCGTGCTGCGGAAGTTCCGCGCCGGACGACAGGTGCTCGCCCTGCGGACGAAGGACAACTCGGTGCTGTACGCCCGGGGCAAGGGCCTGGACGTCGCGACGACGCCCGCGCAGCCTATCCAGCTCGACGGCGATCAGTTCGGGGATGCCGTGCGCATGCGCTGCCGCGTCGTGGAGGGCGGCGTGATCGCGATGGTGCCGAAGGGGCACCACACCGCGCGGCTGTAGCCGCGACGCCTGGCGGCTGTAGCCGCGGCGGCCGGGTGCAGTGCCCGGTCCGGTGTCAAGCCCCGCGGAAACCGAGCCCGGTGCTCTCGGGCGCGGATACGATCCGAGGGTGAGTCAGCCCTCGATCGTCTGGTTCCGCGATGACCTCCGGCTCGCGGACAACCCCGCCCTGCGCGCCGCCCTCGATCGCGGCGAACCGGTCATCGGCCTTTACGTGCTCGACGAGGAGTCCGACGGCATCCGACCCCTCGGCGGCGCGGCGAAGTGGTGGCTGCACGGGAGCCTGACGTCGCTGTCGGAGCGCCTCGCCGAGCGCGGCGGCGCGCTCGTGCTGCGGCGGGGACCTGCCGGCGAGGTCGTGCGCCAGGTCGTGAAGGATGCCGACGCGGGCGCCGTCTACTGGAACCGTCGCTACGGCGGCGCGGAGCGCGCGGTCGACGCCGACCTGAAGGACGGGCTGCGCGCGGACGGGCTGACCGTCGAGTCGTTCGCGGCCTCCGTGCTGTTCGAGCCGTGGACGATCACGACCGGGGCGGGGACGCCGTACGCGGTGTTCACCCCGTTCTGGAGGGCGTGCCAGGCGATGCCCGCTCCGCGCGAACCGCTCCCCGAGCCGCGCGAGGTGCCCGCGCCGAAGAAGCTCCCGCAGAGCGACGACCTCGACGACTGGGCCCTGCTGCCGACCTCGCCGGACTGGGCCGGCGGACTCCGCGCAACGTGGGAGCCGGGCGAGCCCGCCGCTCGCGCGCGTCTGCGGGAGTTCCTGAAGGACGACCTCGGCGATTACGACAGCTCGCGCGACGAGCCGGCGACCGGATCGACCTCCCGACTCTCGCCGTACCTCCGCTGGGGCGAGATCAGCCCCTACACGGTCTGGCACGAGACCGCCGCTGCCCGTGGGACCGGCGGGCGGGCTTCTTCGGCCGGGCGCTTCCTCTCCGAGATCGGCTGGCGCGAGTTCGCGACGCACACGCTCTTCCACTTCCCCGACCTCGCGACGAAGAACCTGCGGTCCGAATTCGACGCGTTCCCGTGGCCGCGGCTCAAGCCGACGCAGCTCGAGGCGTGGCAGAAGGGCGAGACCGGCATCCCGCTGGTGGATGCCGGCATGCGCGAGCTCTGGCACACCGGGGTGATGCACAACCGGATCCGCATGGTGACGGCATCCTTCCTCATCAAGAACCTGCTGATCGACTGGCGGCACGGCGAGCAGTGGTTCTGGGACACGCTCGTGGACGCGGACGGTGCGAGCAATCCCTTCAACTGGCAGTGGGTCGCCGGTTCGGGGGCGGATGCGGCGCCGTACTTCCGGGTGTTCAATCCGGAGCTGCAGGCGAAGAAGTTCGATCCGCGGTCGGAGTACATCCGGCAGTGGGCGCCGGAGTACTCCGGGGGCGAGGCGAGCGAGGACGCGATCGTCGATCTCGGCGAGACGCGCAAGCGCGCGCTCGGCGCATACGAGGAGATGCGCCGGACCCCGCGCTGACGCCGCGCGCGCCTGCGCCGGTGTGGCAGTGTGTGCGCGCGGCCTGTGACGCCATCGTGGTGAAAGCGCGGTCGCGGTGAAAGCGCGGGGAGATTTCGGGGCTGACGACCCCCACCGACGCCCGAAGTGTCGATTTCTCCCCAGCGTTTCACAGCGGCCGCCGGTGAGCCGACGCGCGCCCGGGCCGATGCGGCGCAGGCGACCTCGACCCGCGCCTGGCGGTCGCATGCGCGGTCGCGGTGAAAGCGCGGGGAGATTTCGGGGCTGACGGCCCCCACCGACGCCCGAAGTGTCGATTTCTCCCCGGCGTTTCACGCGGGTCGCCGGTCAGCGAGCCCAAACCCGCGGGCCTGGGCGGTGGAATACACGCCGGCCGACGCGGGTTGGCCAGGGGGATGTCCTCCCCCGCAGCTCCCGCCCTGTCCGTCCTCGACCTCGTGCCGGTGCGCACCGGTCAATCCAGCGCGCAGGCGGTCGCCGCCTCGCTCACCCTTGTCGCGCGGGCGGACGAGCTCGGCTACCGCCGCTACTGGTTCGCCGAGCACCACAACATGCCCGCCGTGGCCTCGACGAGCCCGCCGGTGCTGATCGCGGCGGCCGCGGCGCGCAGCAGCCGCATCCGGGTCGGCTCCGGCGGAGTCATGCTCCCGAACCACTCCCCGCTCGTCGTGGCCGAGCAGTTCGCCGCGCTCGAGGCGATCGCCCCGGGCCGCATCGACCTCGGCATCGGCCGCGCGCCCGGCAGCGACCCCGTGATCACGCAGCTGCTGCGGATGTCGGGTACGACCTCCGACGTGGAGCGGTTCCCGGAGCACATCCGCGACATCCTCGGCCTCGTCTCCCCCGACGGCGCGACCGTGCGGTACACGAGCGGCGGCACGTACGACATCCACGCCACTCCGGCCGCGACCGGCGCACCCGAGGTCTGGCTGCTGGGCTCGAGCGACTATTCGGCGCAGCTGGCGGCATCCCTCGGCCTGCCCTACGTGTTCGCGAACCACTTCTCGGGGGAAGGGCTCGACCGTGCGCTCGAGCTGTACCGCGGCGGGTTCCGGCCGTCGAAGGCGCACCCCGAGCCGCGGACGTTCCTGACGATCAACGCCGTCGCCGCGCCGACCGCCGACGAGGCGGAGGCCCGCGCCCTGCCGCAGCTGCGCATGATGGCGCGGCTACGCACCGGCAAGCCGCTCACCGCGCTCGAGACCGTCGAGCAGGCGCGCACCGGGCTGGTCGCCGAGGCCGACGCGCAGGCGGAGTCGATCATGGCCGCCGCGCGCCGGCGCTGGCTCGTCGGCACCGGGCCCGACGTGTCCGCCGAGCTCGCCGCGTTCGCGAGCCGGTACGGCGTCGACGAAGTCATGATCTCGCCGGTCGCGGGCGCGTTCGACGGCGAGCCGATGGATGCCGCCGCCGCGCGCACGCAGACGTTGGAGCTGCTCGCCGCCTGAGGCGCACGCGAGCACGGAATCGGAGCGCGTCCGCGACGCGCCGGGGCGCGGCATCCCTCCGAGGGCGCGTCGGCCGGCAGTTCCGATTCCGTGACCGGCCCCGCCGATGCCGGCACTACCAGGCGATCAGCTGCAGCGGCGTGATCTCGATCACGACGCTGTAGCGCGCGGCCATGTCGGGGAGCGTGAGCTTCAGCCCTGCGAGCCCGCCGCGGTACTTGCGCTCGTAGGCCTCGCCGACGATGTCGAGCCACGCGGTCGTCGGCCGGTCCGAGAGCGTGGCCGTGCCCCGCAGCACCGTGAGCTGCTCGTGGTCGTCGCCGGCCTCGAGGTGCAGCACGACACGAGGGTCGTTCCGCAGGTTGCGGACCTTCGCGGTGTTCGGCTCGCTGAAGACGAGCGCCCGGCCGTCGCGCCACAGGAACCAGATCGGCACGGCGTGCGGATACCCGTCGCGGCCGGTCGTTCCGAGCCACGCGATCTGCTCGGAGTCGAGCCTGGCGAGCGCGCGGGCGTGCACGTCGTTCTGCGGGTCGAACACGAACGGGGAGCTGCCGATCGGCATCCGTCACACCTCCGGCTCGCCGCTGAGGAGACCGCGCAGCCAGTCGCGCGCCTCGACGAACACGTCGTCGGAGTAGCGCTCGGGGTAGTGGACGATCGCGCGATCGGCCCGCGGGTACGACCCGAGGAAGATCACCTTCGGGCTGAAGCGGCGCAGGCCCAGGAGGGCGTCGGCCATCCGCTCGTCCTCGATGTGTCCGTCGGCGTCGATCACGAAGCGGTAGCGGCCGAGGGCGTCTCCGATCGGCCGCGAGGCGAGGAGCGAGAGGTTGATGCCGCGCGTCGCGAACTGCTCCAGCATCTCCAGCAGCGCGCCGGGATGGTCTTCGGGCAGCTCCGCGATGAGGGAGGTCTTGTCGGCGCCGGTGGGCGCGGGCGGCGCGACCGTGCGCCCGACGAGGACGAACCGGGTGACGGCATCCGGGTTGTCGCCGATCTTCTCGGCGAGCAGGTCGAGTTCGTGGTGCTCCAGGATGCCGGGCGGGGAGATCGCGGCATCCGCATCGCTCGTGCCGTCGAGGAGTCCGACCGCGCTCGCGACGTTGCTCGCGGCCGGGAGGTGCGCGTGCGCGGGCAGTGCCTTCGAAAGCCACTGCAGGCACTGGGCGTAGGCGACGGGGTGCGCGGCGATGAGCGAGACGTCCTCGAGCTTCGTGCCCGGGCGGGCGACGAGGACGAAGTCGACCGGCACGAGGTACTCGCCGATGATGCGCAGGCCCGGCATGGTGGCCAGGGCGTCCTGCGCGGTGGAGACGCCACCGTCGATCGAGTTCTCGATCGCGATCATCGCGGCATCCGAGCGGCCCTCGACGACGTCGGCGAGCGCTTCGCCGACGTTGCGCACCGGCCGCCACTGCTGGTTGCGCGCCTCGGGCACCTGCGCGAGGGCGGCCTCGGTGAACGTTCCGGCCGGCCCGAGGTAGCTGTAGGTGCGTCGGACGGGCGCCTGAGCGTCGGAGTCCTCCGACGGCGCCGAGGCGGGTGCGGGCTCGGTGATCACGGGTGTCAGCCTATCCGCGTGCCGAACTCAGGCTGAGCGCGAAGTCCGCTCCCCGCCGCGCGCGGGATCCCGACCCTCCCGGGAGGCGGCATCTTCGCTCAGCCTGAATTCGGCATCGTCGGCATCGACGGCATCGGCGAGCGGCGGAAGCACCGACCGGCGCCGAGGACGGAGGCCCGTGACCAGGACCCCGGCGACCAGGATCAGCCCGCCGACGACCTCGGCGACCGTGGGGATCTGCCCCAGCAGCACGGCCGCCGAGGCCATCGCGACGACGGGCGCGAGCAGCACCCACGGCACGACGGCCGCGGAGCGGTTGCGGCCCAGCAGCCCGTTGAAGATCGCGTAGCCGATGATCGTGCACAGCACCGCGGTGTAGAGGGTCGACAGCACGGGCCGCCAGCCGAAGCCCGCCAGTGCGTCACCGATCGCCGTGGGTCCTTCGATCGCGAGCGACAGTCCGAGCGCCGGCACCGGGACGACCAGCGCCGACCACACGGTGAGCGAGAGCGCGCCGAGCCGGCCGGGGCCGGTGACGACGCCCGCGCGGCGCGAGATCACGTTGCCGATCGCCCACGACACCGCTGCGGCGAGCGCGAGCACGACGGCGAGCGCCGGCGCATCGCCGCCGCGTCCGGTCGCGACGACCACGAGCCCGACGACCCCGACCGCGACGCCGACGACCTGCGGCGCGGTCGGACGCTCTCGCAGGACCCCGGCCGCGATCACGATCGTGAACACGGCCTGCGCCTGCAGGAGCAGAGCCGCAAGTCCCGGCTGCAGTCCGAGCGCCATCGAGGTGTAGAGCAGACCGAATTGGCCGAGGCTCATGAACAGGCCGACGCCGACGACCGTCCGCCACGACGCGGCCGGTCGCGGCACCGCCACGACCGCGGCCGCCACCACGAGGAAGCGGATGGCGACGAACAGCAGCGGCGGCACGTCGCGCATGCCCCACTCGATCACGACGAAGTTGAAGCCCCACAGGCTCGCCACCGTCGCGGCGAGGATCATGTCGCGTCTGCTCACCACTCCACCCCACCGCGAATCGCGGATGAAGCACAAGCGATCATATTTCTCGCAGACTCGGTAGCATCACTGCATGATCGATCTGGATGCCGTCATCGCGCTGCGCGCGGTCGCGACGCAGGGCAGCGTCGCCGCGGCTGCGGTGTCGCTGGGCTTCACCCCCTCCGCGGTCTCGCAGCAGGTCAAGCGCCTGGAGCGCGACACCGGCGTGGCCCTGCTCGAGCGGGTCGGCCGCGGGGTCGTGCTCACCGAAGCGGGAACCCGCCTCGTCGTGGCCTCGACCCCGATCCTCGCCGACGTCGAGCGCCTCCGCGCCGACCTGCAGCTGACGGCGGCCGTCGACGGCGGCGTGACCGGCGAGATCCGGCTCGCGGCGTTCTCCACCGTCGTCCGCGGGCTCGTCACTCCGGTGCTGACGGAGCTCGCCGAGCGGCATCCCGGCCTCCGCCTGCCCCTGCGCGAGAGCGAACCCTGGGAGACGATCGCGCTCGTGGCGTCCGGGCAGCGAGATCTCGGCATCGTGCACCGATGGGGTGGCGTCGCCCTGGCGATGCCCGACCATCTGGTCGCCACACCCCTGTTCACCGATGTCGCGGACATCATCCTTCATCGCGACCACCCGCTCGCCGGGCGCGAGGTGCTGCATCCCGCCGATCTCGCCGCCGAGCCCTTCGTCGCGACGTTCGAGGCGACGATCTGTCGCCAGTGGCTACGTCGGCTGTTCGACGGCGTGCCGAACGCCCCGCGCATCGTGCACGAGTCGATGGAGTTCCAGAACCACCTCGAAATCGCCCGCGCGGGCCTTGCGCTGGCGCTCGTGCCGCGCCTCGGTCGGGGAGAGCTCGGCCCCGACCTCGTGGCGGTGCCCACCGCGGATCCCGCGTCGACCCGCGACGTGCTCGCGGTCCACCGCCGCACCCAGGCGGACTCGCCCGCGCTGCAGGTCGCGCTCGAGGCGATCGCCCGTCACGCGCGACGCGACCCCTGACGAACCGCGGCCCGTCACGCGCGCCGCGACACCGGACGAACCGCGCCTCGCCCGCCGCGCCGCGTGACACAGAACCGTCGCGGAACTGTCGCGCGCGCGGGCGAACCGGCAGACTGGTCCAATGAGCAGCCGTGCCGGACAGCCCGCAGAAGCATCAGACCTCATCGACATCGACGAGCTGATCAACGCCTACTACGACCGCAAGCCGGATGCCGGCATCCCCGAGCAGCGGGTGGCCTTCGGCACGAGCGGCCACCGCGGCTCGTCGCTGAGCACGAGCTTCAACGAAGACCACATCCTCGCCACGACCCAGGCGATCGTGGACTACCGCACCGCGCAGGGCATCGTCGGCCCGCTGTTCCTCGGCCGCGACACGCACGGCCTGTCGCTGCCGGCCGAGCGCAGCGCGATCGAGGTGCTCGTCGCGAACGGCGTCGACGTGCGCGTCGACGCCCGCGACTCCTGGGTGCCGACCCCGGCGCTCAGCCACGCGATCCTCGCGTACAACCGCGGCCGGGCGCTCGATGACCCGGGCCGCTCCGACGGCATCGTGGTGACCCCGAGCCACAACCCTCCGCGCGACGGCGGCTTCAAGTACAACCCGCCGAACGGCGGCCCCGCCGACACCGACGCGACGGGCTGGATCGCGGACCGCGCGAACGAGCTCATCGCGGGCGGGCTCGAGGGCGTGCGCCGCACGCCGTTCAAGGACATCGACGCCGACGCGCTCGGCGAGTACGACTTCCGCGAGGCGTATGTGCGCGACCTCGAAGAGATCATCGACGTCGAGGCGATCAAGAACGCCGGCGTGCGCATCGGCGCCGATCCGCTCGGCGGTGCGTCGGTCGAGTACTGGGCCCTCATCGCGGAGCACTACGGCCTGGACCTCACGGTCGTGAACCCCGACGTCGACCCGACCTGGAAGTTCATGACGCTCGACTGGGACGAGAAGATCCGCATGGATCCCTCCTCCCCGAGCGCGATGGCCTCGCTCGTCGCGAAGCGGCACGACTACGACATCCTCACGGGCAACGATGCGGATGCCGACCGCCACGGCATCGTCACCCCCGACGCGGGTCTCATGAACCCGAACCACTACCTCGCGGTCGCGATCGACTACCTGTACGCGCACCGCCCGGGCTGGCCGACGGATGCCGCCGTGGGCAAGACCCTCGTGAGCTCGATGATCATCGACCGGGTGGCGGAGTCGCTCGGCCGCCGGCTCATCGAGGTCCCCGTCGGCTTCAAGTGGTTCGTCCCCGGCCTGCTGGACGGCTCGGTCGCGTTCGGCGGGGAGGAGTCCGCCGGAGCGTCGTTCCTGCGCAAGGACGGCACGGTGTGGACGACCGACAAGGACGGCATCCTGCTGTGTCTGCTGGCCGCGGAGATCCTGGCCGTGACGGGCAAGACGCCGTCGCAGCGCTACCGCGAACTCGAGGACACATTCGGCTCGTCCGCGTACCAGCGGGTCGACGCCCCCGCGTCGACGGCGCAGAAGGCCGCGCTGTCGAAGCTCGCGCCCGAGGCCGTGACCGCGACGGAGCTCGCCGGCGAGCCGATCACCGCGAAGCTGTCGCACGCGCCGGGCAACGGCGCCGCGATCGGGGGCCTGAAGGTTCAGACCGAGCACGCGTGGTTCGCCGCGCGCCCGTCGGGCACCGAGGACGTGTACAAGCTGTACGCCGAGTCGCTGCGCGGCGAGGACCACCTGCGCGAAGTGCAGGAAGAGGCACGCGCGGTCGTCGCGGCCGCTCTGGGCGGCTCCTGACGCGCCGACCTGGCTCAGGCCAGCGCCACCGCGACCCATGACACGGGCGGAAGGGTCAGTTCGAGGACGCCGCCGGACACGGCGGCGTCCTCGAGCGGACGCACGCCGACCCGCGCGGCGTCCTCGAGCGTGTTCGCGGCATAGATGTCGTCATCGTGCAGCAGGTGCGACTCGGTGATCCGCACCTCGCGACCGAGCTCGGCAGCCAGTGCCGTGACGTCGATGCTCACCGTGACGGCATCCGATGTCGAGCGGTTCACGGCGAAGACCGCCGCGCCCCCTTCCTCCACCGTCGCGACGGCGTTCACCGTCGAGACCGCGCCGAAGCGTGTGCTCTCGAAAGTCGGCGAGACGACATCGAGCGGCACGGCGCGGGCGCCGGCCAGCCGTGACGTGAGCGAGAACGGGAAGAATGTGGTCTGCCGCCATGCCGGCCCGCCCGGTTCGGTCATGATCGGCGCGATCACATTCACGAGTTGGGCGAGGGATGCCGACCGGACGCGATCGGAGTGCTGCAGCAGCGTGATGAGCAGGTCGCCGAAGACGACTGCGTCGAGAACGTGGTACCGGTCTTCGAGTTGGCGCGGCGCGACCGGCCACTCGTCCGGACCGTACGTGACCTGCTGGGCCTCCCACTTGGACAGGTACCAGACGTTCCACTCGTCGAACGAGATCATGATGCGCTTGGCGCTCTTGCGCGCGGCGGCGACGGCGTCGGCCGTCGTGACGACGCTCGCAATGAATTTCTGCATGTCGACGGCGGATGCGAGGAATTCCTGCGCGTCGCCGTCGCGCTCTTCGTAGTAGGCGTGGCAGGAGATGAAGTCCACGTCATCGAACGTGTGCTCGAGCACTTCGCGCTCCCACGACCCGAACGTCGGCATCGAACGCCCGGAGGATCCGCACGCGACGAACTCGATGGACGGATCGAGTTGACGCATAGCCTTCGCGGTTCGCGAGGCGAGCTTGCCGTAGTCGACGGCGTTCCGATGTCCGAGCTGCCACGGGCCGTCCATCTCGTTGCCGAGGCACCACATCTTCACGCCGAAGGGCCGCGGATGCCCGTTCGCGGCGCGCTGGGCGGTGCGGGTCGTCGGAACGGACGCGTTCGCGTACTCGAGCAGATCGAGGGCCTCCTCGGTTCCGCGGGTACCCAGATTGACCGCGAGCATCAGGTCGCTGCCGACCTTGTCGAGCCAGGCCGCGAACTCGTGAAGACCGACCTGGTTCGTTTCGGTCGCGTGCCAGGCGAGATCGAGGCGACGCGGGCGTTGATCGACCGGACCGATGCCGTCCTCCCACCGGTAGCCCGAGACGAAGTTGCCGCCCGGGTAGCGGATCGTCGAGACGCCGAGCTCCTTCACGAGCTCGATCACGTCGGCGCGGAAGCCCTCGGCATCCGCAGACGGGTGGCCGGGCTCGAAGATGCCGTCGTAGATGTGTCGGCCGAGGTGCTCGACGAAGCCGCCGAAGAGGCGGCGGTCGATCTCGGCGACCGCGTTGCGGGGGTCGAGGGTCGCGCGTGCGGTGGACATGGCACTCCTTGCGATCGGGGGCGTCGGGGTTTCAGGTGAGGTCTTGCTGGTCGGTGGCGGCACGCGCCCGCGGGGGTAAGCGCACGGCGGCGAAGTGCCGCGCGAGTTCGGCGCCCGCCGCGCGCAGCCACCGCGCGGGCTCGCTCATCGCGGCCGCGCCGCTCCCGGCGAGCGCGGTGAGCGACACCGCGGCGGCGAACGCCGAGGCATCGGCATCCGGTGCGATGCGGCCCGCGACGAGCGCGACCGGCACCGCCGCCTCGGCGGCGAGCGCGGCGACGTGCATGGGCGCTTTGCCCGCGGCGGACTGCCCGTCGAACGAGCCTTCACCCGTCACGACGATGGATGCCGCGCCCAGCGCGTCGCGCAGGCCCACGAGCTCGGCCACCTCGACCGCCCCGGGAACGAGCCGCGCTCCCCAGGCGAGCAGGCCGAAGCCGACGCCGCCTGCCGCACCGGCACCTGGCGCGCTCGGATCGGCCGGGAGGAGGGACGCGAGGCGCGCGAGGCCCGCATCCGCGCGTGCGACGCCGTGCGGATCGAGGCCCTTCTGGGGTCCGAAGACCGCCGCCGAGCCGGCGGGCCCGAGCAGCGGATTCGTCACGTCGGTCAGGACGAGCACGCCACCCTCCGGCAGCGCACTCAGCGCGGACAGGTCCGCGGCGGCGACGGTGTCGAGGCCCCTCGCGCCGGGCAGGACAGCCGCGCCGGCGGCATCCGTGAACCGCGCTCCGAGCGCGGCCAGCATCCCGATCCCGCCGTCGGTCGATGCGCTGCCGCCGATGCCGAGCACGAGACGCGAAACCTGGTGCTCGTCGGTGCGGTGAGCGAGGGCCGCGGCGATCGCCCCGCCGAACCCGACCGAGTGCGCGTCGAGCGGGCGCAGCTGCTCGCCCAGGAGTTCGATGCCGGATGTGCCCGCGAGTTCGACGACCGCGGTGCCGTGCGGCGCGTCCGACGTCGGGGGCAGCAGCAGCCAGGATGCCGGGACGGGACGGCCGTGCGGACCCGTGACGGTCACCGGCATCCGCGTGCTCCCGGGGATCGCGGCCGCGAAGGCGTCGAGCGTGCCCTCTCCCCCGTCGGCCATCGGCCGCGCGGCGATGTCGGCATCGGGATCGACGTCGCGCCACCCCTGCGCGACCGCCGCGGCGACCTCGGCCGCGGTGATCGAGCCCTTGAAGCTGTCGGGAGCGAGGACGACCCTCATGCGCGGTTGCACGCCGTCAGGGGGTCAGGCCGACAGACGCGGCGGCGTGCTCCCGCGGAGCACGACCTCGAGCGGCAGCGGACCCTGCGTCGCGTCCCACTCCTCATCGACGGCGGCGCGCAGCGCGAGGTAGCCGACGTCTTCGAGCGGGATGTGGACGGTCGACAGTCCCGGCGTGACGTCGCGCCCGGCGGGGATGTCGTCGAACCCGCACAGCGCGATGTCGTCGCCGATCACACGCCCCGCGTCGCGGATCGCCGACATCGCACCGATCGCGACGACGTCGCTGATCGCGAAGACCAGCGTTCCGGGCTCGATGCCGTCTTGCAGAGCCTGCTGCGTGAGGTCGGAGCCCGACTCGCGTGTGAAGCCGCCGCGGTACGTGCGGTCGACTGTGCCGCCCGCGGCGGTGAATCCCTCGGTGAACCCGCGAGTACGGTCGTCGCTCGTGAGGACGCCCTCCTCGGCCGCCAGCACGATCGCCCGCCGGTATCCGCGCGCTCCGAGCGCCGCGCCGAGATCACGCGCGCCCGCGACGTTGTCGACGATGACCGAGCGCACCGATCCGGCGCCCGGGCCGAGGGCGACCACGCGTCCGCCGTTGGCCGACAGGGCGTCGAGCTCGGCCTGCACGACGGGATCGGAGGACTCCGTCGTGCGCGACGCCGCCAGGATGAGCCCGCGGGGCCGCTGTCCGCGGAGCGCCCGGACGAGCCGCGCTTCCCGCTGCGGGTCGCGCTCGGTGATCGCGATCGTGACGACGAGCCCGGCTTCGTCCGCGCCGCGGGCGACGCCCGCCGCGATCTGTCCGAAGTAGGGGTCGGCGATGTCGGCGACGAGGAGCGCGATGATCGCGGACGTCCCCCGCGCGGTCGCCTGCGCCGAAAGGTTCGCGGTGTAGCCGAGCTCCGCAGCGGCCGCCTCGACACGTTCGCGGTACGTCTCGGCCACTTTGCGGGTCGAGCCGTTCAGCACGCGCGAAGCGGTCGCGAGCGAGACGCCCGCGGCCCGGGCCACATCGTGCAGTGTCGGCGCCGAGACACGCGCCCGCTCCGTCGAGGTCTGGCTCACGACGGCGAGTCTACGGGGGTGCGCAGGTGCGGCGAGATCGCCGAGCCGAAGGTCTCCGCTGTGCGGCGCACGACGTTCTCGGGGGTGTCGGCCCAGATCTGCGCGTTGAAGATCTCGACCTCGATGTCGCCGCGGTAGCCCGTGTCGAGCACGGCGCCGGTGAGCGAGGCGAAGTCGATCACGCCGTCACCCGGATAGTGCCGGCTGAGCAGGACGTCCGCCGGGAGCGGCGTCTTCCAGTCGCACACCTGGTACGTCGCGATGCGGCCTTCGCGCCCGGCGCGGGAGATCTGCCCGAGCACGTCGGGATCCCACCAGATGTGGAACGTGTCCACGGTCACGCCGACGACGTCGGGATCGAAGTCGGCCGCGATGTCGAGCGCCTGCCCGAGCGTCGAGACGACCGCACGGTCGGACGCGTACATCGGATGCAGCGGCTCGATCGCGAGGGTCACGCCCGCCGACGCGGCGTGCGGAGCGAGTTCGCCGATCGCGTCGCGCACGCGCTCGCGCGCACCGATCAGATCGCGGGACCCCTCGGGGATGCCGCCCGCCACGAGCACGAGGATCGCCGTGGAGCCGGTGGCTCCGGCGGCGGCGAGGGTCGCGGCCTCGTCGATCGCGACGCGGTTGTCGTCGATCGCCGCACGCCGCGCGGGGCCCTCGGGCAGCGTGAAGAAGCCGCCGCGGCAGTGCGTCGTGAAGCGCAGACCCGAGTCGGTCAGCATCCGCGCGGCCGTGTCGAGACCCACCTCGTGCACCGGCTCCCGCCAGAGCCCGATCGCCTCCACCCCGGCCTCCGCCGTCGTCCGCAGCGCGGTGGCGAGATCGGCGTGCTTGATCGTGGCCTGGTTGATCGACAGGCGGGGATCGGGCGTGCTCATGCGTCCAGTCCGTTCAGGCGCAGCATCCCGTGCCACCGCTCGGCGGCCAGCTCGGGCTTCTCGAGGGCGTGCGCGGCGTTCGCGAGTTCGACGATGCGGGACAGGTGCGTGAGGCTCCGGGCCGAATGCAGCCCGCCCACCATCTGGAACGCGGACTGGTGGCCGTTCAGCCACGACAGGAACGCGACGCCGGTCTTGTAGTAGAACGTCGGCGCGGCGAACACCTGCCGGCTGAGGGCCTCGGTGGGCCCGAGGATCTCGAGGTACCGTGCCGGGTCGTCCGCGTCGAGCGCCTGGATCGCCGCCGAGGCGACGGGGGTGATCGCCGCGAACGCGCCGAGCAGCGCGTCGGAGTGTCCCGTTCCCTGCCCGACGGTGTCGCCGCCGATGAGGCCGACGTAGTTGAAGTCGTCGCCGGTGAACATGCGCACTCCGGCCGGCAGCCGCTCGCGGACCGAGACCTCGGCATCGGCATCCAGCAGGCTCATCTTGACGCCGGCGACCTTGTCGACGTGTTCGCCGATGATCTCCAGCAGGACATCGGATGCCGCGGCCTGATCGGTCGAGCCGAAATAGCCCTCGAGCGACGGGTCGAACGCCGTACCCAGCCAGTGCAGCACGACCGGCGTCGTCGCGGCGCCGAGCACCTCGCGGTAGACCCGGCGGTAGTCCTCGGCGGAGGATGCCGTGCGGGCGAGGTGGCGCGAGGCCATCAGCACGGGTCCGGCACCCTGCTCTTCGGTGAAGTGCAGCTGGGACTTGTACGCGTCGGTGATCTCGTCGAGACCGATCGCCTCCTGCGCGACGTGGTCGGTGTTGACGCCGACCACGACCGATCCGCCCTCTTCGCGTGCGACCTCGGCCGAGCGGGCGATGAGCTCGCGCGTCGCCGCCGCGTCCAGACCCATGTTGCGCTGGGCGGTGTCCATCGCGTCCGCGACACCCAGCCCCCACGAGTAGACCGACCGGCGGAAGGCGAGCGTCGCGTCCCAGTCGATGTCGGCGGGCTGTCCCGGGGTGTTGTCGGCCCAGGTCTTCGGCACGACGTGCGCGGCGGCGTACGCGACGCGGCTGCGCAGCGGCCCGGTCGGGCGCGCGAACGCCGGTGCTTCGGCGAGGTCGACCGAGGTGAGGGCACCGGCGGGGTCGAGGACGACGAGTTCGTCGAGCGCGGTGCGGTGTCGCAGCACGATCAGTCCAGCGTGAGCGCGCGGAGGGCGACCTTGCGCCCCTCGCGGCTGGATTCGAGACCGGCTTCGGCCAGCAGCACGCCGCGGGCACCCGAGAGCAGATCGAACTCGTACGGCGTGCCGAGCGCGTAGGAGGTGAGGAACTCCTCCCACTGCTGCTTGAAGCCGTTCTGGAATACGTCGTTCACGGGCAGCTCCGCCCAGTCGGCGTCGTAGTCGTGGTCGTCGGCGAGATCGGGGTTCCACACCGGCTTCGGCGTGGCGTTGCGGTGCTGGATCTTCGCGCCGAACAGGCCGACGACCGCAGAGCCGTGCGTGCCGTCGACGTGGAACTCGACGAGCTCGTCGCGGTGGACGCGCACGGTCCACGAGGAGTTGATCTGCGCGACGATCGGGCCGTTGTCGGGTCCCCCGTCGATCTCGAAGATGCCGTACGCGGCGTCTTCGGCGGTCGCCGCGTAGGGCTCGCCGTTCTCGTCCCAGCGGGTCGGGATGTGGGTGGCGGCCTGGGCGTAGACGGTCTCGATCGTGCCGAAGAGGTTCTCGAGCACGTAGTTCCAGTGCGGGAACATGTCGACGATGATGCCGCCGCCGTCCTCGACCCGGTAGTTCCAGCTCGGGCGCTGCGCGGGCTGCCAGTCCCCCTCGAACACCCAGTAGCCGAACTCGCCGCGCACCGAGAGGATGCGGCCGAAGAAGCCGGAGTCGATCAGGCGCTTGAGCTTCTGCAGCCCGGGCAGGTACAGCTTGTCGTGGACGACACCGGTCTTCACGCCCGCCGCCGCGGCGAGCTTCGCGAGTTCGAGCGCCTCGGCGGCGGTCTCGGCGGTCGGCTTCTCGGTGTAGATCGTCTTGCCGGCGGCGATCGCCTTGCGCAGCGCCGACGAGCGGGCCTTCGTCACCAGGAAGTCGGCGTAGATCTCCCAGCGCGGATCGGCGAGGGCGGCATCCAGATCACTCGTGTAGTCCTCGATGCCGTGCTTCGCGGCGAGCTCGGCGAGCTTGGCTTCGCTGCGTCCGACCAGGATCGGCTTGACCGTCACCCGCGTGCCGTCGGGCAGCTCGACCCCGCCCTGGTCGCGGATCGCGAGGATCGAGCGGACGAGGTGCTGGCGGTAGCCCATGCGGCCCGAGACACCGTTCATGATGATGCCGATCTCGCGGACGGCGGGCCGGGAGGATGCCTCGGCGGGGGCCGGGGCGAGGATCGTCGTCTCTGACACTGTCGTTCTGCTCTCTTCGTCGGTCGGGCGGTTCAGGAGTGGGTAAGCGCTTTCCCTGAGTTTGCCATGTGCGGTGCCGACGCGCAAGCACGCGCCGGGAGGGTGTTCGGTTATCCGGTCTCGACCAGGCGGATTCCGGCCCACGCGACGGCCGGGAGGCGCACGCGCAACACCCCTGCCCGAAGCGTGGCTGCGGCATCCGTCGGGCGAACCCGGTCGATGTGGTCCAGCGTGTTGGCGGCGTAGATGTCCTGGTCGCTCAGCAGGTGCGCCTCGTCGACGACGAGGTCGGCGCCGAGCGCCGAGATGTCGACCTCGACATCGACCTCTTCGGTGACCGACCTGTTCACCAGGAAGATGCTCGCGCCGTCGTCGCCGACGGTCGCCACCGCGTTGACGCTCGCCACCGCCCCGAACCGGGAACTCTCGAACGAGCTCGACTCGACGGGCACGCGCACGGCCCGCTCCCCCGCGAGTCGCGACGTGATCGCGAACGGGTGGAAGGTCGTCTGCCGCCAGGTGGGCCCGCCGGGCTCCGTCATGATCGGGGCGATCACATTGACCAGCTGGGCGAGCGATGCCGACTTCACGCGGTCGGAATACTGCAGCAGGGTGATCAGCAGGTCGCCGAACACCACGGCGTCGAGAAGGCTGTACTGATCCTCGAGCTGACGCGGGGCGATCGGCCACTCGTCGCGCCCATAGGAGACCGCCTGCTTCTCCCACTCCGTCTGGTACCAGACGTTCCACTCGTCGAAAGAGATCATGATGCGCTTCTCGCGCCCCTGGACCGCGGCGACGTGGTCGGCGGTCGCGACGATTCCCGCGATGAACGTCGCCATGTCCACGGCGGACGCGAGGAATTCCTGCGCATCCCCGTCGCGCTCCTGGTAGTAGGCGTGAGCCGAGATGAAGTCGACGTGCTCGATCGTGTGCTCGAGCACGACGCGCTCCCACTCGCCGAACGTCGGCATCCCGCGCCCCGACGAGCCGCACACGACGAGCTCCAGATCGGGATCGAGCATGCGCATCCCGCGCGCGGTCCGCGCGGCGAGCTTGCCGTAGTCGTCGGCGCTGCGGTGACCGAGTTGCCACCAGCCGTCCATCTCGTTGCCGAGGCACCACATCTTCACGTCGAACGGTTCGGGATGCCCGTTCGTCGCGCGCTCCTCGGTGCGGGCCGTCGCAGCGGAGCTGTTGGCGTACTCGAGAAGGTCCAACGCCTCCTGCGTACCCCGCGTGCCGAGATTGACGGCGAGCATGAGCTCGCTGCCGACCTTGTCGAGCCACGACTGGAATTCGTGCAGCCCGACCTCATTCGTCTCGGTGGCGTGCCAGGCGAGGTCGAGCCGACGGGGCCGTTTCTCCACCGGGCCGATGCCGTCCTCCCACCGGTAGCCGGAGACGAAGTTCCCGCCCGGATAGCGGATGGTCGAGACACCGAGTTCCTTCACGAGGTCGATCACGTCGGTGCGGAAGCCCTCCGCGTCGGCAGACGGGTGGCCCGGCTCGAAGATGCCGTCGTAGATGTGCCGACCGAGGTGTTCGACGAATCCGCCGAAGATGCGGCGGTCGATCTGCGAGATCTCGTCGCGCGGGTCGACGCGGGCGCGGGCGACGCTCATCGGACGCGTCGCCGTCGTTCGGGGGTGGCGATCACGGCCAGGGCTGCACAGCCGAGCGCCGGGATCAGCAGGGGCATGAGCACCCAGGTCAGGACGCACACCAGGCCCGCGGTCGCGACGAGCAGGAATGCGCCGGCCGGGTCGGTGACGACGGCGGCGGGGACGCGGCGGACCGCGACGCGCCAGCCGTTCTCGGGTGCCCAGAGGCCCGCGGCGGCGAGGAGCACGAGCGCCACGACGGCCAGACCCACCCAACCGACCACCGCGACGGCGGCGCCCCCGGGCAGCGCACCGGAGTTCGCGAGGTCGATGTCGAGCACGAGGAGGAGCACGAGCACGAGTGCGGCCGAACCGACGGCCAGTCCGCCGGGGAGCGCCTTCAGATAGTCGCGCCAGAACCGACCCTGCGGCGACGCCTCGGCGTTCAGGTAGCGACGCAGATGCCGGATGCCGGCGGCCAGCGCCGCCGGGAGCGTGACCAGCAGGATGCCGCCCACGGTGATCAGCAGGCCGACCAGGAGGACTTCGCCGAAGAGGGCGAAAGAGCCCGTCACCCCGGGGAAGCGCACCGGAGCGCGTTCTTCGAGTACCGGTCCGGCACCGGAGAGGTCCGCCCTGCGGGCCGCCCTCTCCTCGCGCCGGCTCATCATCGTGCCGCTCACGGTCAGCCCTTCAAGCCCTGGGTGGCGACGCCGTCGACGAGGAAGCGCTGGAAGACGAGGAAGAACAGCAGTACGGGGAGGAGGGCGATGAAGGATGCCGTCACCGTGGCGCCGAAGTCGCTGGAGGAGGACTGGTCGTTGTAGAGACGCAGCGCGATGGGGAGGGGATAGTTCTCGGGGCTGGTGAGGTAGAGCAGGGGCCCGAGGAAGTCGTTCCACGCCCAGATGAAGGAGAAGATCGCGCACGTGATGAGCGCGGGCTTGATCAGGGGGAGGATGATCGCCCAGAAGATGCGCACGTGTCCGGCGCCGTCGATGCGGGCGGCTTCGTCCATGTCGCGGGGCATCTGCCGCATGAACTGCACGAGCAGGAACACGAAGAACGCTTCGGTGGCGAGGAATTTCGGCAGCAGCAGGGGCCAGAACGTGTCGACCATGCCCAGGTTGTTGAACAGGATGTACTGCGGGATGATCACGACGTGGAACGGCAGCAGCAGCGTGCCGATCATC
>CAYOQY010000031.1:0-21886 GCA_964406225.1 uncultured Microbacterium sp. | reverse complement strand
ACCCGCAGCACCCGGTCGTATCCCCGCAGGGTGAGCGACCCGCGGTGCAACGCGGCGTCCAGTGGTCGCAGGGCGACGGGCGCGAGGGCGAGCGGCCCGCCGCGGAGCCAGGGTCCCGAGACGCGCGCGTTCACGCGCCACGGGGTCTCGCGCAGCCGGTGCTCGGCGCGCGACCGCGCCTCGGCGACGCGTTCGGCCGCCGTCGCGGTGGTGACGGCATCCCCGGGCGCCGCCGCCGCGTGCGCGACCGCGACGCGCGTGAGGCCCAGCTCGATGTCGACACGATCCAGCAGCGGTCCGGACAGCCGCCCGAGATAACGGCGGATCGCGTTCGGCGGGCACACGCAGTCCGCGCCGCGCACGCCGTAGTTGCCGCACGGGCACGGGTTCGTCGCGAGAAGGAGCTGGAAGGACGCGGGGAAGGATGCGGCGACCCCCGCGCGATGGATCGTGATCGCGCCGGTCTCGAGCGGCTGGCGGAGCGCGTCGAGGGCGCTCGGTGCGAACTCGCCGGCTTCGTCGAGGAACAGGACGCCGTGCGTCGCGCGGGCGACCGCCCCGGGTCGCACGACGCGCGATCCGCCGCCGACGAGCGCCGCGATGCTGGCACTGTGGTGGGGTGCTTCGAGAGGCGGTCGCCGCACGAGGGCGCCGACCGGGTCTCCGGACAGCGATCTGATCGCCGCCACCTCGAGGGCGGCCGCGTCATCGAGGAGCGGAAGGATGCCCGGCAGCCTCGCGGCGAGCATCGTCTTGCCCGCCCCCGGCGGGCCACTCATGAGCATGTGGTGTCCGCCCGCCGCGGCGGCGATGAGGGCTTCGACCGCGTCGCGCTGGCCGATGACCTCGGCGAGCTCGGCGACGGGTGCCGCGACGTGCGACGCGGGCGGCGGGGGCACCGGATCGAGGTCGCGGTCCTCGACATCGGCACCGTGCCGCCGCGCAACGTCCGCGAGCGAGACGGCGCCGACGACCTCGATCCCGTCCACGAGCGCGGCCTCGTCCGCATTCGCGTGGGGAACGATGACGCGCCGTCTGCCCTCGCGTGCGGCCGTCATGACCGCAGGGAGGACGCCGGGGACGGGTCGAAGGCGACCGTCGAGCCCCAGCTCGCCGATGTGCACGGTCTCGGCCAGGGATGCCGCATCCATCGCCCCCTCCGTCGCGAGGGCGGCGACGGCGATCGCCACGTCGAAGGCGGAACCCTGCTTGGGCAGGCTCGCGGGTGAGAGGTTGACCGTCAGCCGTCGGCGGGGCAGGGTCAGGCCGCAGTTCGCGCTGGCGTTGTGCACCCGCTGCGCCGCTTCGCGCAGCGCGCTGTCGGGCAGGCCGATGATGCGGAACTCCGGCTGCTGATTGGACAGATCGGCCTCGACCTCCACGAGGGCGCCGTCGAGTCCGGTGAGTGCGACCGCCCAGGTGCGCGCCGTGCTCACCGCAGATCCTCGAGGTGCTCGAGCGCCCCGACGGCGGGATCCGGACCGACGATCGCGATCGCGTCCACGCGCAGGCGACGCCCCTGGGCCTCGACCGGATGCGCGGTGATCCATGCGACGGCCAGGCGCCACAGGCGCCGCGACTTACGGGCATCGACCGCCTCGAAGGGGTGCCCGAACGCCTCGTCCCGGCGCGTCTTCACCTCCACGACGACGAGTTCGCCTGCGCGGGCGGCCACCAGGTCGATCTCGCCCTCGCGGATCCGCCAGTTGCGGTCGAGGACGGTGTAGCCGCACGACTCCAAGTACCGCGCCGCCCGGTCTTCGCCGCGGCGTCCGAGCACATCCTTCGCTGCCATACGGGCCATCGTGACGGGACGGTGCTGTCGTCCGCGGGGCGCACCGACGCAAGGGGGGACAACTCTTCGCGCACCGCGCCTGGGGAGGACTCGACGACACTCGTCGCGGCGGAGGCGACCCTAGTATGGAGGGACCATGGATGACGAAGTCTTCGAGGACTACGACCGCGAACTGGAGCTCGCGCTGTACCGCGAGTACCGCGACGTCGTTTCGCAGTTCCAGTATGTGATCGAGACCGAGCGCCGGTTCTACCTCGCGAACGAGGTCAACGTGGTGCGCCGCGACACCGAGCACGACTTCTATTTCGAGATCTCGATGACCGACGTGTGGGTCTGGGACATCTACCGCGCCGACCGCTTCGTCAAGTCGGTCCGTGTGCTCACCTTCAAGGATGTCAACGTCGAGGAGCTCTCGCGCCGCGACTTCCACCTGCCCGAGGAGCTTTCCCTCGACTCCTGACCGCGCGCGACGCTGACGCCCCGGTCTGAGGCGGTCAGAACAGCGTGGGTGCGTCGGCGATCGCCCACGACGCCCGATGGTGGGCGCTCAGCCCGTGCAGCCGGATCGCCTCACGGTGCTCCGCGCTCGCGTACCCCTTGTTGCGCGCCCACTGGTACGCGGGCGTCTCGTCGTGCAGACGGGTCATGAGCGTGTCGCGCGCGACTTTCGCGATGACGGATGCCGCGGCCGCGCTCGCGCAGTCGCGGTCGGCCTTCACCACAGGCGTGACCCGGAGCCCGGTCGCGCCGGCCGGGGTGATGTAGTCGTGGTTCCCGTCCAGGACCACGATCGCCTCTTCGGGGACGAAACCATGGGCGCGCAGGTCGGCGAGGGCGCGGATCGTCGCCAGTCCGAGAGCGCGCATGATGCCGACCTCGTCGATCTCGACAGAGCTCGCCCATCCGACGGCGCTGGCGGCCACCCACGAGGCGGCGCGCGTGGCGACCTCCGGGCGGCGGTGCTCGGGGACCAGCTTCGAATCACGCAGTCCCTGGGGGACGCGCTTGCGGGAGCGCGGCGCGTCGATCACGACCGCCCCCACGGCCACCGGCCCGGCAAGGGCACCGCGACCCACTTCGTCGCACGCGATGACGATCGGATGCTCACGCAGGAGCCGGCGTTCGAGGGTCAGACGAGGTTCGATCACCGTCATCTCACGCACTCCTCCGCGTCCCCGTCATTCGCCGGTGGTATCACTCACCGGCGGTGTCGCCGTCGGGCTCGGGCACACCGGCGAACACCTCGTGGTGGAAATCGAGGAGCCCGAAGCGGTCGAGAGGCCACGTGATGAGGAAGGCGCGGCCCACGACATTGTCGATCGGGACGAAGCCTTCGCCCGGCTGGTCGACGTTGTACCGGGAATCCTTCGACGAGTAGCGGTTGTCGCCCAGCACCCAGAGCCGCCCCTCCGGCACGACGACGTCGAATTCGTCTCCGGATGCCGGACTGTCGGGACTCGGCAGCTCGAGATAGGCGGATTCGTCGATCGCCACGCCGTTCACGGTGATCTGACCGACCGGGTCGCAGCACACGACGCGGTCCCCCGGCATCCCGATGATCCGCTTGACCAGGTGGTCGTCGCTGTCGGGCGCCGACAGTCCGATGAGCGACAGGGTCCAGTCGATCGCCTCGACGAACGGCGACCGCGGTGGATCGGTGCGCACCGGGAGCCACCCGCCCGGATCGCGGAAGACGACGATGTCACCGTGGTCGTAGCCGCCGAAACGCGGGGTGATCTCGTCCACCAGGATGCGGTCGTCGACCAGGAGGGTGCTCTCCATCGATCCGGAGGGGATGTAGAACGAGCGCACCAGGAACGTCTTGACCAGGAACGAGACGAGGACCGCTACCAGGACGATGACGACGACGTCTCGCAGGAACGTCAGCCATCCGCGTCTGCGATCGCGGGAGGAAACGGCCGCGGCCCGCGGAGGGGGCACCGGGGCCCCAGGAGCCTTCTGCTCGGCGGTCATCGAGTTCTTTCTGCAGGCCCGCCGCACCTCAGCGCGCCCCGGTTCAAGGGTCGCACACCGCGACCGGTGGAGACGACGAAACCCCGGGCTGTTCGGCTCCGGGGTCTCGACGAGAACGCGTCAGTTGTCGCGCTTCTCCTTGATCTTGGCCTTCTTGCCACGGAGGTTGCGCAGGTAGTAGAGCTTCGCGCGGCGGACGTCACCACGGGTCACGACCTCGATGTGGTCGATGACGGGGCTGTGCACCGGGAACGTGCGCTCCACGCCGACCTGGAAGCTGATCTTGCGGACGGTGAAGGTCTCGCGCACACCGTCACCGGAGCGGCCGATGACGACGCCCTGGAAGACCTGGATGCGGGAGCGGTTGCCCTCGGTGATGTTGACGTGCACCTTCACGGTGTCACCGGCGTTGAAGGCGGGGATGTCGGACCGCAGGGATGCTGCGTCGACGGCGTCGAGGATCTGCATGATCTATGCTCTCTGCGGCCGCCACAGGTCGACCGCGGGTACTGGTGGGAAAAGGATGGTGTGCGTCCGAGGTCATGCGGCGGGCCGGATGACGGACTCCCCTGAGGCAGAGTCGGGTCAGGACACAATCGACCATTCTGCCACGGATGGCACGACCGGCCAAAACGACTCAGACGGTCGGCGGCTTCTCGGTGATCACGATGACATCGCGCTCCGGGGCGCTCTGACGCGGTGCGGGTGCGGGGATGTAGCCGATGCCCTCGGTGGTCTGCATCAGGATCGCGGACGGCTTCGCCTCACGCCACAGCTGGACGAGCTCGAGCCAGAAGAGGCTCAACCCCACGATGATCGTCAGCACCATCACGGGAGCCCACCACGCCTGGTTGAAGAAGCCGAGCGCGATCGTCAGTCCGTGCCACACCGTGAACCCCAGCACGTCCCACCACGACACGGCCCGCTCGGCGCGCACCGTGCCGCGGGCGCGCACGAGAAGCGTCAGGAGGAGCTGACCGATGAAGACCGAGGGGATCGCGATGAAGAGGACCCAGAGGAACGCCCAGCCGCCGGCGTTGAACACGCCCCAGCCGACCAGCAGCCACAGCGGCAGCAGGAACGCGGCGGGGATCAACCAGCCGTAGAACGCACGACGTACCCACATGCTCTCGATGGTACGCCGATGAGGGCCTCGACGGACCGTGCGCGTCGTCACCGCGAAGAAACCTCCCAGCCTGCGCGTGGGGACGCCGCGGCGGCCGCGTCGGGGAGAATGGACGGGACGGAAGGAACCGGATGATCGAGTTGCGCACCCCCGCAGAGATCGAGGCCATGCGACCCGCAGGACGCTTCGTGGCCGACGTGCTCGCCACGCTCCGCGAGGAGACGAAGGTGGGGACGAATCTGCTCGCGATCGACCGTCGCGCGCACGACATGATCCGTCGGGCCGGGGCGGAGTCGTGCTACATCGACTACCACCCGTCCTTCGGCGCCTCGCCGTTCGGCAAGGTCATCTGCACGTCGGTCAACGACGCGGTCCTGCACGGACTGCCCTTCGACTACGCGCTCCGCGACGGCGACCTCGTCTCACTCGACTTCGCCGTCTCGGTCGACGGTTGGGTCGCGGACTCGGCGCTGTCGTTCGTCGTCGGAACGGCGCGCGACGAGGACCTCGCCCTGATCGACACGACCGAACGGGCCCTGGATGCCGCGATCGCGGCATCCGTCGTCGGCAACCGCATCGGCGACATCTCGCATGCGATCGCCGAGATCGCGCACGCGGACGGCTATTCGATCAACACCGACTTCGGCGGCCACGGTGTCGGACGCGTCATGCACGGCGACCCGCACGTGCCCAACGACGGCAAGCCGGGGCGCGGCTACCCGCTGCGGGCGGGGCTCGTCCTCGCCCTCGAGCCGTGGTTCCTGCAGTCCACCGACGAGCTGATCACCGATCCCGACGGCTGGACGCTGCGCAGTGCGGACGGCTCTCGCGGCGCGCACTCCGAACACACGATCGCGATCACCGAGGACGGCCCGATCGTGCTGACCGCGCGCGACTGACGACCGCGGCGGGCCGGCCGGCCCGACCAAGGCGGTGTTGCCCGCGGCGATGCCTTGTCGCGCGCTCTCGGCGTCCTCCGACCTCACAACGTCGGCGGCACCGCCGTGAGATCGGTGAGACGCAGCGTTCACACGCGGAACGAACCGGTGAAACGCGGCTTCCGTAGCTTCTGAGTCACAGGATCCACTCCACCGCGACTCACCGGGAGATCTCGATGACCGAAGCGACACTCACCGATTCCGGAACGGCCCCCGACTCCGTCATCGACAGCGCCCCTGCGCAGGACACGCACGGACTCGTGCACAGGCGGGGCCGCTGGATCGACGGGTGGGACCCCGAGGACCTCGGACAGTGGGAGGGCGCCGGCCGCGCGATCGCCAAGCGCAACCTCGTCTGGTCGATCTTCGCGGAGTTCCTCGGCTTCGTGGTCTGGCAGCTGTGGAGCATCGTCGCGGTCATGCTCCCGGCCGCAGGGTTTTCGCTGGAGAGCAGCCAGATCTTCTGGCTCATCTCCATCCCGAGCCTCGTCGGTGCGACCCTGCGGATTCCGTACTCGTTCCTCGTCCCGATCTTCGGCGGACGCAACTGGACGATCATCTCCGCCGGGCTGCTCCTGATCCCCGCGATCGCGATGGCGGTGTGCCTCGGTGATCCGGAGACGCCGTTCCCGGTCCTTCTCCTGATCGCCGCCCTCGCCGGATTCGGCGGCGGCAATTTCGCCAGCTCGATGTCGAACATCACGTACTTCTACCCCCAGCGGGAGAAGGGCTGGGCGCTCGGCCTCAACGCCGCGGGCGGCAACCTCGGCGCTTCGGTCGCACAGTTCGTCGTGCCCATCGTGGTCACGATCGGTGCGGGCGCCGCGGTCAACCTGCCGCTCGCGGGCTGGATCTGGGTGCCGCTCATCGTCGTGGCGATGGTCGGTGCGGCCCTGCGGATGAACAACATCTCGTCGGCCAAGGCGGACCTCTCGGGTTCGGCGGCCGCATTGCGCGAGCCGCACCTGTGGCTGCTCTCGCTGCTCTACATCGGCACTTTCGGCTCCTTCATCGGCTTCGCGAGTGTGTTCCCCAAGCTCATCGCCGATCAGTTCCCGGCCTTCTCCAGCATCGCCGTGGGGACGGCAGCCGTGTCGCTCGCGTTCCTCGGCGCACTGGTGGGCTCGCTCGCCCGGCCGATCGGGGGCCGTCTCGCCGACCGGTTCGGCGGCGCGCGGGTGACGATGGGTGTCTTCGCCGCCATGGCCGTCATGACCCTCGCCGTCATGGCGATCATCCCGTCCGGACAGTTCTGGCTGTTCCTCGGATGCTTCCTGCTGCTGTTCGCGGCGGCGGGCGCAGGCAACGGATCGACGTACCGGATGGTGCCGGTCGTGTTCGCCCTGCGCGGTGCGGGTGATGCCGCGAAGGGCGGCGACGTGTCGTCGAAGCGCAAGGCGGCCGCGGCGCTCGGGCTCATCTCGGCGATCGGCGCCTACGGCGGCTTCCTCATCCCGCAGGCGCTGAACCTCTCGCAGCAGGCGACGGGCGGCTACAGCGCGGCGTTCTTCGTCTTCGTCCTCGCCTACCTGCTGCTGCTCGTCCTCACCGGAGTCCTGTACGGCCGCCGGCGGAGCGACGGATTCCGGATCTGATGCCATGACGGCCCCGACCGCCACGCCCACGGCATCCACCGCGACGCACTGCCCCTACTGCGCACTGCAGTGCGCGATGACGCTCACGCGCACCGACGGCGGCGAAGGCCGGGATGCGGCACCCGTGTCGATCACGGGGCGGCAGTTCCCCACCAACCGGGGTGGTCTGTGCAAGAAGGGATGGACGGCGGCCGAGCTCCTCCGCTCCCCCGCACGACTGACCGCCCCGCTCGTTCGCGGCGTGGACGGCGCACTGCACGAGGCGACGTGGGATGCCGCCCTCGATCTGGTCGCGGAGCGGGTGCGCGCGATCCGCGACGAGCACGGGGCGGACGCCGTCGCCGTCTTCGGCGGGGGCGGGCTCACGAACGAGAAGGCCTATCAGCTCGGCAAGTTCGCCCGGCTGGCGCTGGGGACGAGCCGGATCGACTACAACGGCAGGTTCTGCATGTCGTCCGCCGCGGCGGCGGGGAATCGCGCGTTCGGTATCGACCGCGGCCTCCCGTTCCCCCTCAGCGACCTCGACGCGGCATCCACCGTCCTCCTGCTCGGCACGAACGTCGCCGCCACGATGCCGCCGTTCATCGGGCACCTCTCGGGCGCCCAGCACGCGGGCGGCCTCATCGTCGTCGACCCTCGACGCACCGCGACCGCGCGGCTGACGGACGACGGTCGCGGCATCCATCTGCAGCCCACGCCCGGCACGGACCTTCCCCTGCTGCTGGGTCTGACCCACGTCGTGCTCTCGGAGGGACTGATCGACGCCGGCTACGTCGCCGCGCGGACCACGGGGCTCGAAAGCCTCCGGCGCAGCGTCGCCGGATGGTGGCCCGAGCGCGTGCAGTCCGTCACGGGCGTGCCGGCCGCCACGCTCCGCCTGGTCGCCCGACGCCTCGCCGCGGGCGGCGGGGTGTACATCCTCACCGGGCGCGGCGTCGAGCAGCACGTGGACGGCACCGACACCGCCACGGCGGCGATCAACCTCGCACTCGTCCTCGGGCTCTCGGGGCGTGGCGACTCCGGCTACGGAACGCTCACCGGTCAGGGGAACGGACAGGGCGGGCGGGAGCACGGGCAGAAGTGCGACCAGCTGCCGGGCTACCGCAAGATCACCGACCCGTCCGCGCGGGCCCATGTCGCCGAGGTCTGGGGCGTGGATCCCGCGAGCATCCCCGGGCCGGGCATCCCGGCAGTCCAGCTGCTGCAATCGCTGGGCGTCGGCGACGGTCCTCGGGCCCTGCTCGTCCACGGGTCGAACGTCGTCGTGTCCGCACCGAATGCCGGGACGGTGCGGGCAGGCCTGGAGCGTCTCGACCTCCTCGTCGTGTGCGACTTCTTCCTTTCCGAGACCGCCGCGCTCGCGGATGTGGTCCTGCCGGTGCCGCAGTGGGCCGAGGAGGACGGCACGATGACGAACCTCGAGGGCCGCGTCATCCGGCGCCGTCGGGCGATCGATCCCCCGCCGGGCGTCCGCGACGAACTCTGGATCCTCTCCGAGCTCGCCCGCCGGCTCGAGGCGCCGGGCACCTACTCCGTCGACGCGCGCGCGGTGTTCGACGAACTCCGCCGGGCGTCGGCGGGCGGGATCGCCGACTACTCGGGCATCGACGACGCGATGCTGGATGCCGAGGCCCCCGTGCACTGGCCGTGCCCGGTCGGCTCACTCGGCACACCGCGCCTGTTCGCCGATCGGTTCGCGCATCCCGACGGTCGCGCCCGGATCATCGCGGTCCCGCCGTCCTCGCCCGACGCCCGCACGACGGGACCGGGTGAACTCACCCTCATCACCGGGCGGCTGCTGGAGCACTACCAGAGCGGCTCGCAGACCCGCCGCGTCCCCGAGCTCTCACTCGCCCAGCCCCAGGTGAGGGCGACCCTGCACCCGGCGACGGCGCAGCGCTTCGGCATCGCGGACGGCGACATGCTCGAGCTGGCGAACCACCGCGGCACCGTGCACGCCGCCGCACAGCTGTCGGTCGACGTGCGGCCGGGCGATGTCTTCCTGCCCTTCCACTTCGCGGAGGACGGCACGGCGAATCTGCTGACATCCGACGCCGTGGACCCCGTCTCGGCGATGCCGGAGTTCAAGACGGGCGCGGTGCGCGTGCGCCGCGCGGAGGAGGCGATCGCCCCATGACCGCGACACCGCTGCGCGTCCTCGTCGTCGGCTACGGACCGGTCGGCGCACGGTTCGCCGAGAATCTGCTCCCGGCCGTGCGGGAGGGCCGGATCGCACTGACGGTCGTCGGGGCGGAACGGACGGACGCTTACAATCGCGTCCTGCTCGCCGAGTACGCCGTCGGGTCGGCTGTGCGCGCATCGCTCACGATCGCCGACCGCGAGGCCGTCGAGGCTGCGGGAGGGCGCGTCGTCACGGGCGTCGCCGTGCGGACGCTCGACCGCGCCGCGCGCGAGGCCGTGCTCGACGACGGCGAAAGGGTCGGCTACGACCGCGTCGTCCTCGCGACGGGATCGCGGGCGAACATCCCCACGCTGACGGGCGTCGGCCGCTCGGCGCACGCCGTCCCGGGGGCCGACGACACCCTGCCTCACGGCGTCACCGCGCTGCGTGACCTCGAGGACGCCGCCCGCATCCGGTCGGCCGTTCGGCAGGGACGGCGCATCGTGGTCCTCGGGGCGGGGGTCCTCGGGCTCGAATTCGCCCTCGCCGCCGCACACGCCGGCGCCCGCGTGTCGGTCGTGCATCACGGCGCCCATCCCATGCCGCGAAATCTCGACCGGGGTGCGGGGACGGTCCTCCGCCGCGCCGTGCAGCGGGCGGGGGTGACGGTCTTCGCCCACAGTCGCGCCGAGGCGGTGGTGTTCCGCACCGACGACACGGGTGCGCGCGCTTTCCATCGCCTGCTCACCGCGGACGGGAAGGACATCGCCGGCGATCTCCTGGTGCTCTCATGCGGAGTCGCGCCGCGTGTGGAGCTCGCCGATGCCGCCGGCCTGCAGACGGCGTTCGGGATCGTCGTCGACGAAAGCCTGCGCGCTCCCGCCGACCCCACGGTGTTCGCGATCGGAGACTGTGCGCACATCGCCCCCGCCGCCGTTCTGGACGCGGGCGGCCGTGTGCCCGGCGCGCCGCGCGGGCTGATCGGGCCCGGCTGGCGTCAGGCCGACTGGCTCGCGGCGCGCTTCCTGAGTGGCACGGAAGGCACGGACGGGGCGATGCCGGCCGAGCGCGAGCCCCTCGTGATGCTCAAGGCCGAGCACGTCGACGTGGTCGCGGCCGGCGACGTCTCGGCGGATCCGTGGGACGCCGAGACCGGGACGCACGTCGCTCAGTGGGCCGATCCCGAGCACGGCCGATACGTGAAGATGGTGTCCGCAGACGGCGTGCTGACGGGGTTCGTGTGCGTCGGGATCCCGCGGACGGCAGCTGAGCTCACCCTTCTGTACGAGCGCGGCGACGAGCTGCCCGCCGACCGCTCCCTCCTGCTGCGCTTCGGCGGGCCGGACTTCGATACGTCCGCGGCGGCCGCATCCTCCACCCCCGACGCCACCGTCTGCTCGTGCAACGGCGTGAGCGTCGCGCAGATCGACGCCTCGATCGGTGCGGGCAACGCCACCGTCGAGTGCGTCGGCCGTGACACCCGCGCCGGCACCGGCTGCGGTGGATGCCGCACCCGCATCGCCGAGATGCTCGCCGCCCGCGCCCCGACGCCGGGGTGAGTTCTCACATTCGGCCCACGCCGGGCGTGAGGGAGATGTCGCGCGATGGAAACGGCGCCCGCCCCGTGCCCGAAACGTCCCGCACCTAGCGTCGGAATCAGCGCCCCCGTGCATCACCTGCCCTTCCGCCCATGACGACAGGAGATCCCATGCCTCGCACCACGAAGAGAGTCGCCGCCGCGGCATCCGTCGACGATCCGACGCAGAGCGGGCGTCACGTCGTCGTCGTGGGGGCGGGCATGGTCGCGCACCGCTTCGTGGAGAGCCTGCGCACGCGCGACTCCGAAGGTCTCTGGCGTGTGACGGTGATCGGCGAGGAGGATCGCCACCCGTACGACCGCGTCGGGCTGACGTCGTTCTTCGCCGGTGCGAGCGCGGACGACCTCACCCTGTCGCGGGAGACGTTCGACGACGACGAGCGCGTCCGGTTCGTCCGCGGCGACGCGGTCGCACGGCTGGACCGCGCGGCCCGCCGGGTCACCACGACGCGGGGAGTCAGCATCGGGTACGACACACTCGTGCTGGCCACGGGATCGTACGCGGCCCGACTGACCGTCGACGGATTCGATCTTCCGGGCTGCTTCGTCTACCGGACGCTCGACGACGTGGAGGGGCTGGAGACCTTCGTACGACGCAGGGCCGAGGAGCTCGGCCGGCCCCTGCGGGGCACGGTGATCGGCGGCGGCCTCCTGGGGCTCGAGGCGGCCGGCGCGATGCAGTCGCTGGGGATCGCGTGCACGGTCGTGCAGTCCTCCGAGCGACTGATGTCGGCGCAGCTCGACTCCCGGGGCGCCGACGCCCTGCGCCGGCTGATCGAGGCACGCGGGATCGCGGTGCGCACCGGCAGCGTCACGACGCGCCTCGATCCCGACGCGCGCGGCTTCGTCCGCGGGCTGGAGTTCCGCGAGGGAGACTACGCCGAGACCGACGTCGTGATCTTCACCGTCGGGGTGCGTCCGCGCGATCAGCTGGCACGCGCGGCCGAACTGGCGGTCGATCCCCGCGGCGGCGTCGTGATCGACGCGGAGTGCGCGACATCGGATCCGCGGATCCTCGCCATTGGCGAGGTCGCGAACTTCGACGGCCGCTGCGTGGGACTCGTCGCACCGGGTTACGCGATGGCCGAGGTCGCTGCGACCCGACTGCTCGGCTCTTCCGCGAGCTTCCCGGGCTACGACGACTCGACCAAGCTCAAGCTCAACGGCGTCGACGTCGCGAGCTTCGGCGACGCGTTCGGCACGACCCCCGGGGCCCTCGATGTCGTCTACGCCGATCCGGTGGCGGGCGTGTACAAGAAGCTCGTGCTCTCGGATGACGCGCAGACGCTCCTGGGCGGCATCCTGGTCGGCGATGCGAGCGCGTACGGGATGCTGCGTCCCCTGCTCGGCGGCCCGCTCGGCGCGGACCCCGCCGCCTACCTGATGCCCGAGGGGGCGGGCGAGGCGCTCGCGAGCGCGGATCTTCCCGATGACGCGCTCGTCTGCTCGTGCAACAGCGTCACCGCCGGGACGATCCGCTGCGCCGTGACGGATCAGGGGTGCACCGACGTCGCCGGCGTGAAGGCGTGCACCCGCGCGGGAGCGGCGTGCGGGTCGTGCCTCCCGCTCGTCAAGAAGCTCGTCGGGACGGAGCTCGCGCGTACGGGGGCGAGTCTCAGCACGGCGCTGTGCGAGCACTTCTCCCTCTCGCGGGCGCAGCTGTTCGATGCCGTCCGCGTGTCGGGTCTGCACACCTTCAGCGCGATCATCGAGCGGTTCGGCACCGGTCGAGGCTGCGACATCTGCAAGCCGGTGCTCGCGAGCATCCTCTCGACGCTCGGACACGGCCACGTGCTCGACGGCGAGAACGCGACGCTGCAGGACACGAACGACCACGTGATGGCGAACATCCAGAAGGACGGCAGCTACTCCGTCGTGCCGCGCATCGCCGGCGGCGAGATCACGCCGGAGGGCCTCCTGGTGATCGGGCAGGTCGCGAAGGATTTCGGGCTGTACACGAAGATCACCGGCGGTCAGCGCATCGACATGTTCGGGGCGCGCCTCGAGCAGCTCCCCGCGATCTGGAAGCGTCTGGTCGACGCGGGGTTCGAATCCGGCCATGCGTACGGCAAGTCGCTGCGCACCGTGAAGTCGTGCGTGGGGTCGACCTGGTGCCGCTACGGGGTGCAGGACTCGGTGGGCATGGCGGTCCAGCTCGAGCTGCGCTACCGGGGCCTGCGCTCGCCGCACAAGATCAAGCTCGGCGTCTCGGGCTGCGCCCGCGAGTGCGCCGAGGCGCGCGGCAAAGACGTCGGGGTGATCGCGACCGAGGCGGGCTGGAACATGTACGTCGGCGGCAACGGCGGGTTCACGCCGCGCCACGCCGTGCTGCTGGCCGAGGGACTCGACGATGACGCCCTGCTGCGCGCGATCGACCGCTTCCTGATGTACTACATCCGCACCGCCGACCGTCTTCAGCGCACCGCACCCTGGTTCGAGGAAATGGAGGGCGGGGTCGATGCGCTCCGCGCGGTGATCTTCGACGACAGCCTCGGCATCGCCGCGGACCTGGATGCCGCAATGGCGGCACACGTCGACGCCTACGAGGACGAGTGGAAGGCGACGCTCGAGGACCCCGAGAAGCTCCGCCGTTTCGCCTCGTTCGTCAACGCCCCGAGCACGCCGGACCCGTCGTTGGCCTACACGGCCGAGCGGGGACAGGTCCGGCCCGCGACTCCCGCCGAGCGCGACGACCCGCGCGTGCTCATCGCGGGCACCACCCTGGCGGTGCGGCGATGAGCGCCCTGCAGAGCATGTCCGCCCTCTCGGACCGCACACCGCCGTCCGGTGACATGACGCCCGAGACCGCGGTGCGCCCGCCCGTCGCCCTCTGGGTCCGCATCTGCCACGTCGACGACCTCGAGCGCGAGCGCGGCCGGGCCGCCCTCGTCGACGGGGAGCAGGTCGCGCTGTTCCGGACGCACGAGGACCGCATCCACGCCGTCCAGCAGTGGGATCCGTACAGCGGGGCCCACGTGATCTCCCGCGGGATCGTCGGCACGCGCGGCGACATCCCGACGGTCGCCTCGCCGATGTACAAGCAGGTCTTCGACCTGCGCACGGGCGTGTGCCTCGAGACCCAGGGCAAGGACGCACACACTCTCCGCGTCTGGCCGGTCGCCGTCGATGCGAACGGCGACGTGTTCCTGCGATGGAAGGCGGATGCATGACCACGATGATCGGCATGGCGCTCACGGGGCGTCAGGTGGTGATGGTCGGCGGAGGTGAGGTCGCGGCACGCCGCATCCGCCGCTTCCTCCTCGACGGCGCGCTCATCCGCGTCGTGGCGCCCGATGTCGGCGCCGCCACGGCGCGCCTCATCGCCGAGAATGACCTGGAGTGGCGCGCGCGCGGCGTCGTCCCGGCGGACGTGGCGGACGCGTGGCTCGTCCACACCGCGACGGGAGACCCGCGGGTGGATGCCGAGGTGGCAGGCTTCTGCGAGCATCAACGGGTCCTGTGCATCAATGCCGGCGACGGCGGGCATGGCACGGCCCGGCTGGCGGCCGAGACGCGGTCGGGAGACAGTATCGTCGGCGTCGTCTCCGACACCGGCATCGATCCGGGGCGCACCCGCCTGCTGCGAGATGCGATCGCGGAGCGCCTGCGCGAGGGCGGCCTCCCGGTGCGGCGGCGACGGGCGACCTCCGTCGGGCGCGTGCACCTCGTGGGCGGTGGCCCCGGGCCGGTCGATCTGATCACGGTCCGCGGCAGGCGACTGATCGCGGAGGCCGATGTCGTGGTGGTCGACCGACTGGGGCCCACGGGCGTGCTCGCCGAGCTCGCGCCGGACGTCGAGGTGATCGACGTCGGCAAGCGACCGCAGCACCACCCCGTCCCGCAGAACGAGATCAACGAGATCCTGGTCGACCGTGCGCGCCGCGGGCTCCATGTCGTCCGACTCAAGGGTGGCGACCCGTTCGTGTTCGGTCGCGGCGGCGAGGAGGTCGCGGCGTGCCTGGCGGCCGGCATCCCCGTCGATGTCGTGCCGGGACTGTCGAGCATCGTCTCCGTCCCCCAGGCGGCCGGCATCCCGGTCACCCACCGCGGAACAGCGGCGGCGCTGCACGTCGTGAACGGCCAGGACGCGCCTTCACCGGCCACGCTCGCGGCGCTCCGAGACCCGCAGACCACGACCGTGGTGCTCATGGGCGTGAGCGCCCTGGCGGACTTCGTGCGCACCGCGCTCCACGCGGGCGTGGATGCCGAGCTGCCGGTCGCGATCGTCGAAAGCGGTCACACGGACGCGCAGCGCACGACGCGCGCGCCGCTCGCGCAGATCGTCGACGCGGCGCGCGCCGGGGCGGTGCGCAATCCCGCCGTCCTGGTGTTCGGTCACGTCGCCGCCGCCGGTCTGCTGCTTCCCGGCACCCTGACGGGCGCGGCAGGTGACACTAGCCTGTGATCATCGCCGACACCGCTGATCCGCCGGCGGGCACGGAGCGCTCCGTGCCCGCGATCTCGGCCGCGCTCGCGGGCTGCACGATCCTGCTTCCCGTGGATCGCCGTGCCGGTGAGCTCAGCGCGGCCCTGGAGCGGCACGGCGCCGTGGTGCGCCAGGCGCCCGCGCTCACGATCGTCCCGCACATCGATGACGAGGAACTCATCGCGCGATCGCGGATGCTCATCGCCGAACCGCCCGACATCGTCGTGGTGACCACGGGTGTCGGCTTCCGGGGGTGGATCGAGGCCGTCGACGAGGCGGGGCTGCTGGAGGAGTTCCTCGCGGCGATCCGACCCGCGCAGATCGTGGCCCGAGGCCCGAAGGCGCGCGGCGCGATCCAGCAGGCGGGTCTCGCGGCCGATTGGGTGGCGGAATCCGAGACGGCCGCGGAACTCGAGGAGTTCCTGCTCGCCGAGGGCGTCTCGGGTCGTCGCATAGCCGTGCAGCACCACGGGTCGGGCGCGGACGGGCTCGACGAGGCGTTCACGACGGCGGGCGCCGATGTGGTGAGCCTGACGATCTACCGCTGGGGGCCGCCGCCCGACATCGCCGTGGTCCGTCGTTCGGTCAGCGCCGCGGCGTCGGGAGAGTACGACGCGATCCTGTTCACGTCGGCGCCGGGAGCGCAGGAGTGGCTCGGCTCGGCGGAGATCCTCCAGGTCCTGCCGCAGATGCGTGCGCACGCCGACGCGGGGCGTCTGCTGATGGCCGCCGTCGGGCCGATCACGGCGGGTCCGCTGCGCGATGCGGGCTTCGATCCGCTCGTGCCCGATCGGGGACGGCTCGGCTCCCTCGTGCGGGCCGTCGTGACGTACTTCGGCGGCGGCCAGGCGCCGGGCACCCCGACGGTCGCGGGGCGTCTCGAGCTGCGGAGCACCGGAGTCGTCCTGGCGGGACGGCACATCCCGCTCTCCCGCGTCGGACTCGACATCCTGGCGACCCTCGTGGACGCACACGGCGGCACGGTCTCACGGGAGGAGCTGCTGAACGCCCTCCCGCGCTCCGTGTCGAACACCCACGCCGTGGAGGTCGCCGTCGCGCGTCTGCGCGAGGCGATCGGCGTGCCCGACCTCGTCAAGACCGTCGTGAAGCGGGGCTATCGACTCAACGTGACCGACGACGACGCTCCGACGGTCAGCTGAGCGCGAGCACCAGCGCAGAGCGCGCGGGGAGCGTCGCCACACCCGCCTGCACGGTTCCGTCCTCGTGCGTCGCCAGAAGCACCGTCGCGTCGTGGGAGGCCGGCATCGTGACGGATGCCGCATCGAAGTTCACCAGGACCTCGGTGCATCCGCGCCGCAGCCGGAAGGTGCGGGCGCTCTCGTCCGCCTCGGCGTGCAGGGCGTCGAAGGCGGGATCCGTGAGGTCCGCTACGGCATGCCGCAGCGCGATGAGCTTGCGGTAGAGCGCGAGGATCCGACCGTGCATTCCCGCCTCCCGCTCGGCCCAGTCGAGTTTCGAACGGCGGAAGGTCTCCGGATCCTGCGGGTCGGGCACGACCGAGCGGTCCCATCCCATCGCCGCGAACTCCGCGATGCGTCCCTCCGCGGTGGCCCGCCCGAGCTCGGGCTCGGGGTGCGAGGTGAAGAACTGCCAGGGTGTGGATGCCGCCCACTCCTCGCCCATGAACAGCATGGGTGTGAAGGGCGAGAGCACGGTGAGCACCGCGGCGATCGCGAGTCCGCCCTCGTCGACGGTCTGCGACAGACGATCTCCCGCCGCGCGGTTGCCGATCTGGTCGTGGTCCTGGCTGAACGTCACGAGCCGCGTGGTCGGGATGCGCGGATCGACCGGCCTGCCATGCTCTCTGCCGCGGAACGAGGACCACGAGCCGTCGTGGAAGAAACCCTTCGTCGCGACCTTCACAAGGGCGCTCAACGGTTCGAAGTCCGCGTAGTACCCGGCCGTCTCGCCGCTGACGGCGACGTGCAGCGCGTGGTGGTAATCGTCGCTCCACTGCGCCCCGAGGCCGTACCCGCCGGCCTCGCGGGCGGAGATGAGGGTGTCGTCGTTGAGGTCCGACTCGGCGATGAGGGTCAGCGGACGCCCGAGGTGCGCGCTCAGCGCCTCCGTCTCCTCGGCGAGCTGGCGGAGGATGTGGCGCTCCGACGAGTCCTTGAGCGCATGCACGGCATCCAGGCGCAGCCCGTCGACGTGGTGATCGCGCATCCACATGAGGGCGTTGTCGACGATGTAGCGTCGGACTTCCTCCTGATCGAGGTCGACCGACGAACCCCACGTGTTGCGCTCCGCGTCGCGCAGGTACGGGCCGAACTCGGGCAGGTAGTTGCCGCTCGGGCCGAGGTGGTTGTGCACGACGTCCTGGATGACGCCGAGTCCGCGCGCGTGGCACGCGTCGACGAAACGCTGATACGCGCGCGGACCGCCGTAGCCCTCGTGCACCGCGTACCACAGCACACCGTCGTAGCCCCAGTTGTGGGTGCCGTTGAAGGCGTTCACCGGGAGGAGCTCCACGAACCCGATGCCGAGCTCCACGAGGTGATCGAGGCGCGAGATCGCGGAATCGAGCGTGCCCTCCGGGGTGAAGGTGCCGACGTGCATCTCGTAGATCACCGAGCCGGCGAGCTGACGGCCCGTCCACGAACGGTCCTGCCACCCGTACGCGGACGGGTCGAACCAGGCGCTCAGCTCGTGCACCCCACGCGGCTGGCGGCGCGACCTCGGGTCCGGTCGCGCGACGATCGCGTCGTCGAGGACGAAGCCGTACTCGTCCCCGTCTTCGAGATCGATCGGCGCGGCGAACCAGCCGTCGCCTCGGGCCTCGAGCGCGACGTCGTCGTGGCCGGGTCGGTGGAGCCGGATCGCGCCGCGGCGCGGCGCCCAGACCTCGATCATGCCTCGTCCTCCCGTTCGTCTCCGGCGGGTACGAGCAGCGCGACCGGGTACACGTCCAGCAGCTCGCGGAGCCTGATCGTCGATCCCTCGAACACCCGGCCGGTGAGCGCGTCCGCGGTCGGTCCGGGATGGCGCAGCAGCGCCGTGTCGCCCCACCCCCCGCGCGCGGTGAGCCCCACCGGCAGTCGTGTCGCGACGGTGAGCGCGCCCCCGCGGTCGAATGCGACCGCATGGTCGGCCGCCTCCCCGACGACCGTCATCGGCGTGTACCGCGTGAAGAGGTCGGCCCGATCCCGACGGACCCGGAGTGCGCGCGACGTCACGAGCAGCTTGGCCGCGCCGGTCGCATCGACGGAAGGCAGCTGTCCGTGCGTGAATCCGGAATCGAGGTCTGCCAGCATCCCGCGCCGCGCGACGAAATCGACGGGTCTGCGATTGTCGGGGTCGACGAGCGAGGTCTCCCACAGTTCCGAGCCCTGGTAGACGTCAGGCACTCCCGGGGCGGTGAGCTGTAGGAGTTTCGCCGCGAGGGAGTTCGACCACCCGGGTGCGCGGATCTCGTCCACGAAGGCTTCGATCTCGGCGCGCACGCGCGCGTCGTCGAACACCGCATCCACGAGGGCATGCATGCGCTCTTCGAACGCGGCGTCCGGGTCCCACCATCCGGTCGATTCGGCCGCTTCGCGAGAGGCCTTCTCGGCGTAGGCGTGCAGGCGCTCCCGCGTCGCGGGCCATGAGCCGATCACCGCCTGATACAGAAGGTTGTCGAACGGGCCGCTGCCGGTCGTCGCGAGCGCGCGCAGTCCGCCGAGGACATCGGCCCAGCGTTCGGGGACCTCGGACAGCACGTCCAGTCGGGCACGGACATCCTCCCCGCGCTTCGTGTCGTGCGTGGACAGCGTCGTCATCGCGTGCGGCCACGACGCCTGACGCAGGGCCTGGGCGCGGTGGAAGCCGTCGACCGACAGGGCGAACACCGACGGATCGCCGCCCACCTCGGTGAGCGAACCGAGACGGGTGTCCCGGTAGAACGCGGTGTCTTCGACGCCCTTGGCCATGACCGGGCCGGTGGTCTGCTGGAACCGCCGGGCGACCTCGTGGCGCGGATCCGACAGCACCGGCACCAGTGCCGCGACGGGCGCAGCCAGATCAGGTCGGCGCGTGGATGCCTCGGCCGCCGCCTGCGTGAGGTGCGAGAGCCCGGCCGGGAGGTACGAGCGGTACACCGGGAAGCAGGCCAGGATCTCCGCCAGGGCGTCTGTGGCGACGGCCGGGTCGAAGCTCGCGGCATCCGTGTCGGCGAGGGATCGCACGAGGCGTGCGATCTCGGCCTGCTGGATCGTGTCGGCGATCATGCGTTTGGTCTCGTGGATGAGATCGGCGTACTCGGGAGCGGGGGCCCCTCGCAGCCGGGCGTCGAGGTCGCGAAGCCCCTCCTCGCCGCGCGGGTCGATCAGCAGCCGATCGATCTCCGCGAGGGCGTCGTAGCCGGTGGTGCCGTCGGTCTCCCACCAGGCCGGAAGCTGTTCGCCGTGTTCGAGGATCTTCTCCACCAGCACGTAGACGCCGCCGGTCTCCGCGGCGAGGCGCTCCAGGTAGGCGCCCGGGTCGACGAGCCCGTCCGGGTGATCGATGCGCAGACCGTCGGCGAGCCCTTCGCGCACCCAGCGCAGCACCTCGACGTGGGCCTCATCGAACACCCACGGGATCTCCACCCGCACGCCCGCGAGCGTGGTCACGGCGAAGAATCGGCGGTAGTTGAGCTCGGCGGCCTCACGCCGCCAGAAGACGGCCTCCCAGTGCTGCCGTGACAGGACGTCGGTGATCACGCGCGGATCCTGCAGCGACGAGGCGCGGTCCACCGTCCCCGGCGCGACCGGAAGGATGTGCTCGTCGTAGAAGCGGACGACGCCGTCCGGCGCGAGGCCGGTCGCCGACGTGTCGATCACGACGTCGCCGCCGGCGATCGCGTCCTCGATCGACCCGCCGAGGATCGGAACGCGCACCCGTCCCTCGCCGAACTCCCAATCGATGTCGAACGCCTCCGCGTAGCGCGACGCCCGTCCGAGGGTCAGGACGTCCCACCACCACGGGTTCTGCGCGGGCTGCGAGATGCCCATGTGATTGGGCACGGTGTCGATGAGGATGCCGAGCCCCGCCGCGCGAGCCGCCGCGGCGAACCGGGCCAGGCCCTCCCGCCCACCGCGCGCCGGGTCGACGACGCTGGGGTCGACGACGTCGTACCCGTGGTCGGACCCCTCGGTCGCCTTCAGGAGGGGTGAAAGGTACGCCCACGACACTCCGAGGTCGCGCAGGTAGGGCGCGACCTCCGCGGCCGCATCGAGATCGAACGCCTTCCGGATCTGCAGGCGGTACGTGGATGCGGGCCGCGCCGTCATCGCTGCCGTCCCAGCTCCGTCTTCGGGGACGGACTCGGGATGTCGTCGAGGTTGAGGGCCATCGTGCTGACCGCCGCGAGCGAGGCGGCGACCGAGTGGTCGACCTCCGTCGGCGGGCCCTGGTGCTCGATCAGCACGAGCATCGCCTTGGCCTGCACGGTGACCGTCGACCCGGGATCGATGTTCTCGTCGTCGGCGCGCTCCCCGGCGGTGTCGACGAGGATGTCCCAGCGGGGGCTGTACTCCACGGCGGGGATCCGGAAGTCGACCGGGTCGTCACCGGCGTTGAAGAGCACGATGAAGTGGTTGTCGGCGATCGCCTCGCCGCGCGCATCGCGCTCGCGGATGCCGGCGCCGTTGAGGAACACGCCCACCGCGCGGCCGAAACCCGAGTCCCAGTCCTCCGGCTGCATCTCCGTGCCGTCGGGGCGCAGCCACGCGATGTCGGGCACGGGTGCCCCGGCCTCGCGGCGCACGGGACGCCCGTTGAAGAAGCGGCTGCGGCGGAAGGTGGGGTGCTCGCGGCGCAGGCGGACGAGGGCGGCGGTGAACTCGATAAGGGGTTCGTCGATGCTGTCCCAGTGCACCCAGGTCAGCTCGTTGTCCTGCGCGTAGCCGTTGTTGTTCCCACGCTGTGTACGGCCCAGCTCGTCACCGTGCAACAGCATCGGCACGCCCTGCGACAGCAGGAGGGTCGCGATGAAGTTGCGCTGCTGCCGGCTGCGCATCGTGAGCACCGTCGCGTCGTCGGTCGGACCCTCGACGCCGAAGTTCATCGAGCGGTTGTGCGACTCTCCGTCGTTGTTGTCCTCGCCGTTCGCGTCATTGTGCTTCTCGTTGTAGCTCACGAGGTCGCGCAACGTGAACCCGTCGTGCGCCGTGACGAAGTTGATCGATGCGACGGGGCGGCGGCCGGAGTGCTCGTACAGATCTGCCGAACCGGTGAGGCGCGAGGCGAACTCCCCCAGCGTCGAGGGCTCGCCGCGCCAGAAGTCGCGCACGGTGTCGCGGTACTTGCCGTTCCACTCCGTCCACTGCGG
>CAYOQY010000030.1:728-23131 GCA_964406225.1 uncultured Microbacterium sp. | reverse complement strand
GATGTACTGCGGGATGATCACGACGTGGAACGGCAGCAGCAGCGTGCCGATCATCGCCGCGAACAGGATGCCGAGACCCTTGAACTGGATGCGGGCGAACGCGTACGCGGCCAGCGCCGACGAGAGCACGGTGCCGATGACGGAGCCGACGGCGATGATGAAGGAGTTCAGGAAGAACTTCCCCATCGGCACCCCCGCGATGCCCTCCATGACCTTGACGTAATTCTCGATCGTGGGGTTGTTCGGGATGAGCCCCATGTTCTGCCCGAACTCGGCGTTGGGCTTGAACGTGGAGAACAGCAGCCACACGAGCGGGTAGAGGACGACGGCGGTGATCGCCAGCAGCACGACCATCCAGATCACGGTCTGCCAGGTCTTGCGCTTGACCCTCCGCCGCCGGGTGGGGGTCGTCTTCGGGTCGGGGTCGACCTGGTTCTCGGTGAGGACGAGCGCGTTCTCCGCGAAGGATGAGGTGGTCATCGGTTGTCTCCCGAGTAGTGGACCCACGATTTCTGGGTGCGGAAGAGGACGAAGGCGATGATCGCCACGACGATCAGCAGCACCCAGGCGATCGCCGAGGCGTAGCCCATCTGCCCGTCGGAGAATCCGCGCTTGTAGAGGTAGAGGGTGATGAAGTTCGTCATGCCGGCGGGGCCGCCCGAGCCGTTGCTGATGATGTACGCCGAGGCGAACACCTGGAACGCGCCGATCAGGCCCAGCAGCAGGTTGAAGAAGATCACCGGCGACAGCAGCGGGATCGTCACCGCGCGGAAGCGGTGCCACGGCCCGGCGCCGTCCATCTCGGCCGCCTCGTACAGCTCCTTCGGGATCTGCTTGAGCCCGGCGAGGAAGATCACCATCGTCGCGCCGAACATCCACACCGACAGCAGGATCATCATCGGCAGCACCAGATCGGGATTGCCGACCCATCCGCCCAGATCGATCCCGAAGAACGACAGGGAGTTGTCGACCGGACCGTCGGCGGAGAACATCGCCCGCCACACGATCGCCACCGACACCGACCCGCCGATCAGCGAGGGGGCGTAGAACGCGGACCGGAAGAACCCGGCACCCTTGTCGCGGTAGTTCAGCAGCATCGCGACGACCAGCGCCGCGATCAGCGTGATCGGGGTGCCGACCAGCACGTAGATGAGCGTGATCTGCGCGGACTGGATGAACGCCGGATCCGACGTGAACATCCGGACGTAGTTGTCCAGCCCGATCCACTTCGGCGGGCTGAAGATGTTGTAACTCGTGAACGACAGGTACAGCGAGTACGCCATCGGGATGATCGTCAACCCGAAGAACCCGACCAGCCACGGAACCAGGAACCCGTACCCCGCGAGGGTCTCCTTGCGCACGCGCGCACGCTGGCCCGGACGGCTCAGGTTCTCGGGCCGCTCCTTGCGGAGCAGAGACCGTCGCGAGGACTTCTGACCCGTCACGATCACTCTCGTAGATGTGGTCGTCATGTCGACTCTCCCGTCGGGTGGCTGGTGGCGCGGACTGCGTGTGGTGTTCCGGGTCCCGGGCATGCGTGCCCGGGACCCGGAAGGTCTTACTGGTTGAGGACGACGTCCATCTCGGCGAAGAACTGCGCGACCGCGTCATCGACCGTGACGGTGCCGAAGCCCAGTTCGGTGCCGAGCTGGCGGAACTTCTCCTCCAGCGTGCCGTAGCCGACGATCGGCACGGGGGGCGCGTCGCCCAGACGGTCGGCGATCGACGCCTCGTAGTCCTTGACCTGCTGGCTCAGCGGGTCGAGCTCCGCCGCGGCGAGCGCGGTCTCCGAGGCCGGAAGACCACGGTTCGTGCCGAAGATCTCACCGGACTCGGGCGAGTTCACCAGGAAGTTCACCAGGGTGGCGGCGGCTTCGGGGTGGTCCGTGTTCGCCGAGATCGTGTGCAGCATCGAGGGCTTGAGGTACAGGTCCTTCGCGCCCTCCTCCGTGATCGGCGGGGCGATCAGGCCCAGCTCGGTGTAGGACTCACCGAGGCCGGCCAGGTAGCCCGCGCCGAAGTTGTCCCACGTGAGCTCACTCGCCGTCAGGGCGCTGTCGAAGCCGCCCTTCGGGGCGACCTCCTCCACGCGCTGCTGCGGGATGCCGATGCCGTCGCGGATCGGTGCGCCCGACTCCCAGAACTCTGCGAGGCGCTCCTCGTCGAAGCCCGGCTCGCCGTCTTCGCTGAAGAGGTACGAGCCCTCGGCGCGCAGCTGCACTTCGAAGTTCTGGATGCGGCCGGTGTAGTCGCCGCCACCCCAGAACGCACCGCCGGCGCCGTCGGTGACCTCACCCATCCAGTCGGTGTAGTCCTCCCAGCTGCCGCCCTCGAACTCCTCGACGCCGGCCTGTTCGAGCAGCACCGGGTTGGTGAACATGCCCCACGCGTTCGTGGAGGTCGCGATGCCGGTGGTCACGCCGCCGACGACCCCGATGTCGAGGATGTTCTGCGGAAGCGGGTCGGTCTCGATGATCTCGCCAAGGTAGGGGTCGAGGTCGAGCAGCAGTCCGTTCTCGGAGTACTGGCGGAGGTACGAGTAGTCGAACTGCATCACGTCGGGCAGGTTGCCGCCCGCAGCCTCGGTCTGGCGCTTCTCCCAGAACTCGGGGAACGCGAGGAACGTGGCGTTCACGGTGATGTTGGGGTATTCCTCGTTGAACGCGGCGATCGCCTCGTTGTACAGCTCGGCGCGCACGTCGTTGCCCCAGAACGCGAGGTCGAGGGTCACTTCCTCGTCCGGGTCGAAGGTGGCGGCCGGCTCGGCGGTCGAGCCGCCGGCGCAGCCTGCGAGGGCGATGGCCGCGCCGGTCGCGATCGCGACGGCGGCGAGGGCCCGCTTCCTGTTGAACATCCTTGTCCTCTCTTCGACGTCTGCGTCTGTGTGCCGCGACGTCCATTGTCGGGTGGTGTGGGATCGCCATCCTCGGTGCATTGGAAAGCGCTTCCCCGTCAAGGTACTACCGGTTGAATCGATTCTCAAGACTTTTCTGGAAATCGCTTTCCCCGAGCTCGGAATGTGCTCCTCCGCACGTGCCGCAGGTGAGGAGCCCATCCACGACAGCGAGCCGGGCGCGCATGATCACCGACCGGCGGTCGTCGTCGGCACGGCCCGGATGCGTGAAGAAGTAGTACCAGAGTGCCTCGCCGTCACGGACGGCGGCGCCATGATGAGCGGGGGCGCCTCCCGCGCCGTCCGGACCCAGGAGCACGGCATCCGCATCCCCCTGGCGCGTCCACCGGACCGCATCGTCCGACCGATGCACGGCGATGCCGCGCCACTCGTCGACGAGCATCCACCACACCCCCTCGAGCTCGAACACGAACGGCCCCTCGTGCGGGCGGCCTCCGACGGCCGTACCCTCGAGCACCCACGTCTCCAGATCGCCGGATGCCGCGACCCGCGTCACCGAATCGGCCGCCTCGTCCTTGAACCACAGCCGCCACCGCCCGTCGGGGCATCGCGCGACGGCCGCGTCGATCACGCGGTCGCTGCCGAGCGTCAGCGGGCCACGCCGGCGCCAGTGGGTCAGCTCGTCCGAGACGTACTCCACGATCGCGCGGGCGTGGCCCGGCCACCGATCGGGGATGCCGTCGATCTCGGTGAGATACATGCGCCACCGCATGCCGTCGTGGATGACCTCGGGCGCCCAGTGCGTCTCGTCGACCCGCCCGGGAGGTCCGTCCGCGCGGAGGCTGAGCCCGGCGGCATCCGGTTCGAGTGTGCCTTCGTATGACCACACGACGCCGTCCTCCGAGCGGGCGACGCCGATGCGGGACCCGTGCACCCAGGCGACACCGGGGCCGGGGTCAGGGTGGGTCGCGCGGCGCTGCGTGTAGAACATCCACCACACGCCGTCGGCGATCAGGACTGTCGGGTCGGTGGCGCCGTCGTACACCGGATCCCGGTAGACCGCCTCGACGTGCGTCATGGACGGAGGCATCACAGCCCGCGCAGATCGGTGACGGGACTTTCGAATCCCCGGCGATGCGTCGGGTGCGTCGCGAGGTCGGCCGGCGTGACGATCGCGCCGTCCGCCGCGGCCGAGGCGTAGATCGCCGCGACGATCTCGAACGAGCGCGCCGGATCGCTCGCCGTGTCGGGGAGCGGGCGATCCTCCAGGAGGGCATCGAACACGTCGCGCAGCAGCGGCGCGTGGTCGCTGCGCTCCTCCGGACCGTCGATCTCCCACGAGGCCGCCTCGGCGTCGTCGATATGCGGCGCCTTCGTGATCGACCAGTTCTCGTGCCCGTGGCCGTACAGGTGGTCGACCGTGATCGTCGCCTTCTGCGTGTCGATGCGGATGAAGCTCTTCTCGCGCGGCGACACCGCGCTCGTGGTGACCTGTGCGACGACCCCGCCGTCGAGGACGCCACTCGCGAACGTGATCGTCGCCGTCGAGGCGTCTTCGGTCTGCGTCTCGCGGTCCAGGCGCCACAGCCGGCCCTGCACGCTCGTCCAGTCCCCCAGCAGGTAGGCGATCAGATCCAGCTGATGGATGCCGTGACCGAGCGTCGTGCCGCCGCCCTCGGTCTCCCACTTCCCGCGCCAGGGCACGGCGAAGTACGCCGGGTCGCGGAACCACAGGGTCTCGCACACCGCGAGGAGCGGCCGCCCGAGGGCGCCGCTGCGAAGGAGGCGCCGCACGTGCGCGGCGGCCGTGCCCGTGCGCTGCTGGAACACGACGGCGAGGCGCCGGTCCGCGGCATCCGCCGCCGCGCGCATCCGATCGAGTTCGTCGAGCGAGGGAGCCGGGGGCTTCTCGACCACGACGTGGGCGCCGGCGGCGAAAGAGGCGAGCGTCTGATCGAGGTGCGCCGCCGGCGGCGTGCAGATCAGCACGACGTCGGGCTTCTCGGCGGCCAGCAGGCCGTCAAGGTCGTCGAAGACGGCGGGCACCCCGTGGCGCGCGGCGAAATCGTCGGCCGCCGCGCGGCTCTGGTCGGTGACCGCGACGAGGTCGGCGCGCGGGTGCGCAGCGACCGCACGCGCGTGCAGGTTCGCGACGGAGCCGGTGCCGACGAGCGCGACTCGGAGTGTGGTGGGCAAGCGATCCTCCGCATCGAGGGGGTGGTCCTCCACTCTACGGAAGTAGGTCGGAAAGCGCTATCCGACGAGGCGCCTCAGAAGTGCCAGGTCGCGAGCCGCCCGCACATGCCGAAGGCGCGGTCCCCGGGGACGGGCTCAGCGCGGGCGACGGATGCCGTCCCCAGTGCGTCGGGCAGACCCGCCTCGAGGTCGTCGAGCCGGCGGCGCGTGGCCTCGACCTCGGCGAGGGCGGTCCGCTCCCATCGGTCGCGCCAGTCGGCGACGCGGGGACGCACCAAACGGGCCGCGTGGACGTGCAGGTCGGCGAGCGCCGCGGGACCGCGCGCGGCGACATCCTCCCGCAGCGCGAGGTAGCCCTCCATTGCGAGGTCGCGACGCGCGCGGGCGGCCGACTCGCGTCCCGGCCCTTCGGGCAGCGTCGCGGCCGCGGCGTACGAGGCTGGGTCCTCGAGCACGTGCGCCGGAAACGTGAGCACGGCATCGCCCGCTTCGGGCAGCCCGGCGTTCTGCATGATCACGAGCAGCCGCAGCCCGCCGTGGTTCACGAGCCGGTGCACCGTGCCGGGCGAGAACCACAGCACCTCACCGGGCGTCAACTCGTGCTCCGCGACGCCGTCGGCGCTGACGGTCTCGACCGATCCGACACCCGCGGTCACCACGTACCCCTCACTCGACGCGGTGTGCAGGTGCGGCGACCCGCCGCACCTGCCGTCCGCGGCCTCCCACTCGTACACCACGAGGTCGCTCACCGCGACCCCGCCGGGGAAGATCGGGGCGCTCACGAGCCCTCCGCCAGTGCGCTCCGCACGGCTGCCGCGAGCGGCGCGGCGGCGGTGGACGCGTCGCCGGGGGCGGCATCCGCGATGCCCACGCCGTAGCGGAAGACGACCTCCTCCCCCGGGCCGACCGTGAGCTCGTCGCTGAAGAACGGCGCGGGGTTCAGGCACGCGAACTCCTCGGAGCGGGCGAACCACCGCGGCGGATGGTGGGGGTTCCGGGTGTGGTCGACCATGAGCACGAGCGCCTCGGCGTCGACTTCGTCGAGGCGTCCGATGTAGCCCATCCACTCGTGCCGCTGCCCGCGGACGACCTCGCCGGGCGCCGTGCCGTCGACCGTGACGAGCAGCCCGTCGGTGAAGGAGCGCGGGCCGCGCCAGAACAATCCGCCGTACCCGGCGTTCTCGCGACCCCGCGTCGTGGGCGAGCCGATCGCGATCGGGGATGCCGAGACGTTCGTCATCGCGGTCGTGACGCCCAGCATCCATCCGGCGGCATCCCGCACGCGCGCGGTGATCTCCCGGCGCTCGGTGAACAGCCGCTCACCCGACTCGGTGATCCACTCCAGGCGGTGCGCGAAGCGTGCGACGCCGTCGTCGCCGACCTCGGCGACATCGATCTCGCGATGCGTCTGCGATCCGTCGTTGGGCAGTTGCACGTAGCCACGATCGCGCACGAACGTCGGGCCGCCCCAGAAGTTCTCCTCGCCGACGACGGGAAGCGACCAGGCTATGCCCTTGTGCCACACGTGGTCGTGGGGCCGGAAGAGGCTCACGACGTGGCCGGCGCGCGTGCGGATCGGATGCAGATAGGGCTTGGGCGACTCGAACTGCGGGCTGTCGGGCACGAACGTGTAGCGGAAGAGCTCGACGTCGCCGTCGTGCACGGTGACCAGGCGGTCGTCCGCGGTGAGCGTCAGGGTCATGAGGCCTCCTTGACCGGCGGCCACGGGACCGCGCCGCCGTCCATGCGGTGCAGGAACGGATCGGGGTCGACGATATCGCCGGCCGTAACCGGCACGCCGCGGAATGCCGACGCGTACGTCGCGGCGGCGAACTCGAGCGTGCGACGCGCGTCATCCACACCGACCTCGGGCTCCTCGCCGGCGGCGAGCGCGTCGAGCACCGCGGACAGCTGCAGGCGATGACCGCTCACCTCGTCCGACGAGTCCTCCTCCCACCGGGCGCGCAGATGCTCGTGGCCCGGGCCCGGCGTGAAGCGCCAGTCCGCGTCGGAGTAGCCGTACAGGTGCTCGACCTCGACGGTCGCGTGCGCGAAGTCGAAGCGCAGCCGCGAGGTCTCGCGCGGCGAGACGAGGGAGTTGACGACGGTCGCGAGCGCGCCGTTGTCGAACTCGACGAGGGCCATCGAGACGTCTTCGGTGTCCGTGGGCAGCGTCTGTCGGGCCGCGAACGCGCTCAGACGACGCCAGGGTCCGAGGACCGCGAGGAGGAGATCGAACTGGTGGATGCCGTGCCCCATGGTCGGCCCCCCGCCCTCAACCTGCCACCGGCCGCGCCAGGGGACGTCGAAGTACGCCGCCGGACGGAACCACAGCGTCTCGCACGTGGCGACGAGCGGGGCGCCGAGCACACCCTCGGCCAGGAGTCGCCGCAGACGCAGGGCGGCGGGGCCGAAGCGATGCTGGAACACGGTGAGCGCCGGCACGCCCGTCTCGCGGGAGACGGCGGCCAGGCGGTCCATCTCGGCCAGGCTCAGCGCGGTCGGCTTCTCCACAAGTGCCGGCACGCCGGCACGCAGCGCTTCGATCGCGAGCGGCACGTGCGTCTGCGGGGGTGTGCAGATGTGCACGAGACCGATGTCCTCGGCCGCGAGCGCGTCGGTGAGACTCGCGTACACCGCGGCGCCCGGCGAGAAGCGGTCGGCGAACTCCCGCGCGCGGGCGGGGTCGACGTCGGCGACCGCGACGAGCTCGATCCGCGGACGGAGATCGGCGATCGCCTGCGCGTGGGCATGGGCGATCGCGCCCGTGCCGATGATCGCGGCGCGCAGCGGGGCGGCATCCGTCATGGCGTTCTCCGTTCCTTTGAGGGGAGGGTCGTGTCACACACCGGTCAGTCCGGTCTGGGTGAGATGCAGGTGGGCGTAGCGGCCGTCGCGCTCGAGCAGCTGCGCGTGATTCCCCTGCTCGACGATGCGGCCGTGCTCGAGCACGACGATGCGGTCCGCCTGCCGGATCGTCGAGAGGCGATGCGCCACAACGAGGGTTGTGCGCCCGCGCATGAGCCGCCCGAGGGCCTCTTTCACGAGTTCTTCGGACTCCGGGTCCAGCGCCGACGTCGCCTCGTCGAGCAGCAGGATCCTCGGGTCGCGCACGAGCGCCCGCGCGATCGCGAGCCGCTGCCGCTGCCCGCCCGACAGTCGCGCCCCGCGCTCGCCCACCACGGTGTCCCATCCGTCCGGCTGCGCCTCGACGAACCCGAGCGCGTTCGCGTCGCGCAGGGCCTGGGCGATGCGAATGTCGTCGGCGTGCGGCATCCCGTACGCGACGTTCTCGCGGATCGTTCCCTCGAACAGCACCGACTCCTGCGGCACGACCGAGACGAAACGGCGGGCGGTGCGCATGTCGAGGGTCTGCATGTCGGCGCCGTCGAGGAGGAGGCGACCGCCGGTCGGGCGCACGAAGCCCAGCACGAGGTTGAGCAGCGTCGACTTGCCCGAACCCGACGACCCCACGAGCGCCACCGTCTCGCCCGGAGCGATGTCGAGGTCGATCTCATGGAGCGCGTCCTCGTCGGCGCCGGGGTAGCGATGTGACGCGCGATCGAGTCGGATGCCGCCCTCGACGCGCTCCACGCGGCACTTGCCCTCGTTCGCCTCGAGGTCGGGCTCCTGCATCACCTCGGCGATCGAACGCACGGATTCGAGCCCGCGGGCGCCCACGGGGATCAGCATGAGCAGCTGCGTCAGTCCGCCCGTGAGGAGGGTGAAGTACGTCGACAGCAGCACGACCTGACCGGGCGTGATGGGCAGGAACCCGGTGAGCGAGAAGACCGCGGCAAGTCCCAGGCAGCCCACGCCGAGCAGCTGCATCGCGACCCAGGAGATCGAAGCGACGTGGCCGTTGAGCATGTCGAGGTGCAGGCCCGCACGGCGGACGCCCTCCGCGCCGTGCCCGACGCGCGTGACGGCGGTCTCTTCGAGGCCGTGGGCGCGGGTCACCGGGATGAGCGAGGCCATTTCGCCCACGCGCGCGGACAGCGTCTCGACTTCGCGGCGGAACTCCTCGTTGCGCGATCTCGAGCGTCGCCGCATGCCGAAGCGGATGCCGATCGCGATCGGCACCGCGAGCAGGTACACCGGCAGGAACGCCGGCACTGCGATCGCGGTCATCGCCAGGGCGCCCACCATGACCATGACGGCGGACAGCAGGGGATGCGTCACCTGCTGGAGCATGAGTTCGACGTTCTCGACGTCGCGGACCACCTTCGTCTGCACGATCGACGCGCTCACGCGCGTGTGGTACCCGATCGACAGGCTCTGCAGGCGTGCCGCGAGAGCATTGCGCAGGTCGGCGCCGGTGTCGCGCACCACGGTCATGAAGCTGCGCGTGTAGAGGATGTGATTCGGGTAGTTCTGCAGCAGCAGCACCGCGGCCAGGGCGAGCCACCACAGCACGGCGGTCACCTCGCCCTGATCCGCGACGATGTCGATGATCGCCGCCGTGATGACGGGCAGGAACCACAGCGGGATCTCCTTGAGCGCGAACGCGAGGATCGCGAGCGACATGCGCGCCGGGCGGCGGGCGAGCAGCCGGAGCACCGATCGGGCGGGATGCGCGCCGTCGATGACGTCCGCCGTGCGGGAAAGCGCTTTCTGGGCCACGCCTCTTATCGTACCGATCTCGCGCGTCGGCGGAAGAGGTCCGCCGAAAAACGCTTTCTCGCCGATAGGATGCCGAGGACGCCGACCCGAGCGAGAAGAGCGACATGGCCCACGACCCGCAGCGGGTGACGATCGTCGAGGTCGCGCGGCACGCCGGAGTGTCGCTGTCGACGGTGTCGCGGGTGATGAACGGCAACGCCACGGTCGATCCCGCCCTGGCGGAGCGTGTACGTGCGAGCGCCTCCGAACTGGGCTACTCGGCGAATCCTCTGGCGCGCAGCCTCGTGCTGGGTCGCACGCAGACGATCGCCGTCGTGATCCCCGATCTCGCGAACCCCACGTTCCAGGCGATCCTCCGCGGCGTGAGCCGCGCGGCGGCCGCCGACGGGTATCACGTCCTCATCGCCGATTCGGCCGAGCAGGTCGCGGAGGAGCGGGTGCTCGCGGTCGAGACCCGGCGGCGCACCGACGGTGTGATCCTCTGCGCCCCGCGCGTCGAACAGTCCGAGCTGAGCGCCCTGCTCCCCGGGCTCTCGCCCGTCGTCGTGATCAACCGTGCGGCGCAGGATGCCGCCCCCGTCGTCGCGGCCGACTACGGTGCGGCGCTGCGCGAACTCGTGGAGCACCTGTACGGCCTCGGTCATCGCCGGATCGTGTTCCTCGCCGGGCTCGCCCGCAGCGCGTCGCACGCCGCCCGGCTCGCTGCGCTCGAAGCCGCCCGGGCCGATCACCCCGACCTGGACATCGTGCACGTCGCATCGGGCGTCGGGTTCGACAGCGGCGCGGACGCGGTCGACGACGTTCTCGCGGCGGGCGCGACCGCCGTGCTCGCCTTCAACGACCTCGTCGCGATGGGACTCCTGTCGGCGCTCGCGGACCGCGGCGTGCGCGTCCCCGACGACGTCTCGGTGGCCGGATTCGACGACATCCCGTTCGCGTGCTACACCTCGCCCGCACTGACCACGGCCGCCGTGCCGGCCGATGACCTGGGCTCGCTCGCGTGGCGGGCGCTGCACGCGCAGTTGACCGCGACCACGCCCGAGCCTCTCGTCACGCTCGCGCCGCGTCTCGTCGTCCGCGGAAGCACCGGGCCCGCGCCCGCCTGACCCCGGGTCGCAGCGGGCGCCTTCGTCCCCCCTCGTTCAGAGCACGTGCTCTCGCCGAGAACACCCGTTCGGGACGCGCACAACGGGTCATCTCGGCGAGAGCACGTGTTGTCGACAGAGGGGCGGCGCGGCATGTACGCTGAGAAAACGTTTCCTGAGCCAAAGGGAGAACACCCATGACCCGCACCCGGTACGCCGTCGTCGGAGCCGGCAGCCGCGCGCATATGTACATCGACGCGATCGCGCACACGTACGCCGATCACGCCGAGCTCGTCGCGATCTGCGAACCGAACCCCGTGCGCGCGGGACTGGCCGTGCAGCTCGCGGTCGACGAGGGTGCCCCCGCGCCGTCGGTCTGGCACCCCGACCGACTGGAGGAGATGATCCGCAGCGAGCGCATCGACCGCGTCGTGATCACCGCCCGCGACGACCTGCACGCGCACCTCATCGTGCGCTCCCTCGAGGCGGGTGCCGACGTCGTCGTCGAGAAGCCGCTCACGATCGATGCGGCGAGCGCGGCGGCGATCGAGGACGCCGTGGAGCGCACCGGACGCGACGTCCTGCTGACGTTCAACTACCGCTACTCGCCGCGCAACAGCGCACTGCGCGAGGTCATCCGCGACGGACTGATCGGCGAGGTCACCTCGATCGATTTCCAGTGGATGCTCGACACGAAGCACGGCGCGGACTACTTCCGTCGCTGGCACCGCGAGAAGAAGAACTCCGGAGGCCTTCTCGTCCACAAGGCGAGCCATCACTTCGACCTCGTGAACTGGTGGATCGCCTCGACGCCGCGGCGCGTGTACGCCTCGGGCGGGCTCCGCTTCTACGGTGCCGAGAATGCCGCAGTCCGCGGCCTGGGCGCGCGCGCCGACCGCGGCACCCACGACGGCGAACACGACGGCTTCGACCTCGATCTTCGCGACCACCCGAACCTCAAGGCGCTCTACCTGGACGCCGAGGCGCACGACGGGTACGTGCGCGACCGCGACGTGTTCGGCGCGGGCATCACGATCGAGGACAACCTGGCGCTCGTCGTGGACTACGCCTCGGGTGCGACGCTCAGCTACTCCCTCAACGCGCACGCGCCCTGGGAGGGCTACCGCGTCGCCGTCAACGGCACTCTCGGCCGTGTCGAGCTCGACGTCGTCGAACGCGGCGCGGTGCTCGAGGGCGAGGGACTGCACCCGGTGCTCGACCCGAGCGCGGTGGATGCCGGCACCTCCGCGTCCCTGCGTCCCGAGGGCGAGCGGCTGCTTCTTCAGCGGCACTGGCAGGAGCCCGTCGAGGTCACGATCCACACGTCGGACGGCGGCCACGGCGGCGGCGATGCGATCCTCCTCTCCGACGTGTTCCGCGGCCCCGGCGACGACCCGCTCGGGCGTCCCGCCGACTGGCGCGACGGCGTGCAGTCCATCGCGGTGGGCATCGCCGGCAACCGCTCGCTCGAGACCGGGCTGCCGGTCGAGGTCGCCGATCTCGGCATCCGCCTGCTCGCCGAACCGGTCGGATGAGCCGCCTCGTCGTGACGGGCGGCTCCGGTCGCCTGGGGCGAACGCTCGCCGCGGACCTCGCGCGGCTCGGCCACGATGTGGTCTCGTTCGACCGCACCCCCTCCCCCGAGCTCGCCGGCGCGGGAGTCGCGCAGGTCGCGCTCGACCTGACGGATGCCGCCGCCACGGCGCAGGCCCTGGCCGAGTCCCGCGGCGACGCGGTCATCCACCTGGCCGCGATCGCCGTGCCCTTCAGTGCGCCGGAGGACGTGATCCTGCGGACCAACGCCGCTCTGGCGATGTCCGTGCTGGGCGGTGCCGTCGCGGCCGGCATCCCGAAGATCGTGGCCGCGTCGAGCCCCACCGTGCTCGGCTACGGCGCACCGGGCGGCTGGACGCCCGACCGCCTTCCGCTCGATGAAGAGTCGCCCGCCCGCCCGTGGAACGCGTACGCGCTGTCGAAGCTGCTCGTCGAGCAATCGCTGCACATGCTGTGCCGACAGACCGGCGACGACGTGCGGTTCGCCGCGTTCCGCCCCTGCTACGTCATCGCCCCCGACGAGTGGACGGGCACGCCGACCCAGCAGGGTCACACGGTGCGCGAACGGCTGGACGACCCCGCGCTCTCGGCGCCCGCACTGTTCAACTACGTCGACGCGCGCGACGTGGCGACCTTCGCCGACACCCTGCTGCGCGCGATGCCCGACATCCCCAACGGCGAGGTCTTCTTCGTCGGCGCCGTCGACGCGCTCGCCCGCGAGCCGCTCGCCGAGCTCCTCCCCCGCTTCCACCCGGGCACCGAGGCCGCGGCCGCCGCGCTCACCGGCACGGCGCCGTCGTTCTCGAACGCGAAGGCGCGCACGATGCTCGGCTGGACCCCCGCCCACGACTGGCGCACCGAACTCGCACGCGCCACCGAACGACAGGACGTGCCCGCGTGAACTTCGACGGCATCCTCTTCTTTCCGGTCACCCCGTTCGACGCGCACGGACGGGTCGACACCGACGTGCTGCGCACGCACCTGGGCCAGACGCTCGCACACCGTCCGGGTGGGGTGTTCCCGGCGTGCGGAACCGGCGAGTACCACGCGCTCTCGGCGGCGGAGGCGGCCGACGTCGTCCGCACCGCCGTCGAGGTCGTCGACGGAACGGTGCCGGTGATCGCCGGGGCGGGCGGGCCGCTGGGCCACGCGATCGAGGTCGCGCGCTCCGCGGCGGATGCCGGGGCGGACGGACTGCTCGTCCTCCCGCCGTACCTGGTCGGGGGCACGCAGGCCGGGCTCGTCGCGTACGTCGAGGCGATCGCCGCGGCATCCGATCTGCCCGTGGTGATCTACCACCGCGGCACCGCGCAGTACGCCGTCGAGACGGTCCGGCGCCTCGCAGAGAACCCGCGCGTCGTGGGCTTCAAGGACGGCGTCGGCGACGTGGGCACCGCGCAGCTCATCGTCCGCGCCGTCGCCGAGACCGGCCGCGACGACTTCGCGTTCTTCAACGGACTTCTGACCGCCGAGCTCACCCAGGCCGCGTACCGCGGCATCGGCATCCCGCTGTACTCGTCGGCCGCGTTCGCGATGGCACCCGAGATCGCGAACGCCTACTACCGTGCGTACGTCGACGGCGACGAGCCGCGACGCCTGGCACTGCTCGACGGGTTCTACGCGCCCCTCGTGGCGCTCCGCGACGAAACGCCGGGATTCGGGGTCTCGCTCATCAAGGCCGGGCTCCGCCTGGGCGGCCTGCCGGTCGGCGGCGTGCGTGCACCCCTCGTCGACCCGACACCCGCGCAGGAAGAGCGCCTCGCGGCGATCCTCGAGGCGGGGCGCGCGCTGCGGTGAGCGTCATCTCCGCGTTCGACGCGCAGCTTCTGCGGGTGCCGCTCACCCGGCCGTGGGCCCGCGATGTGACCTCGGTCGGCGTGATCGCGACGCACGTCGTACGCAGCGACGGCGCCGAGGGCTGGGGCTTCTCGTGGACCCCGCAGATCGGCGCCGAAGCGGTGCACGCTCTCCTCACGCACGACATCGCGGCGTTCGCCGTGGGCCGCGCCGCCGATCCCGGCTCGCAGTGGCAGGCGCTGTGGGAGCACCTGCACGAAGCGGGCGGCGGCGGGATCTCGACGATCGCGCAGGCGGGACTCGACCTGGCGCTGTGGGATGCCGAAGCCCGCGCGCAGAAGACGTCGCTCGTCGGCTTCCTCGGCGCTCAGCGCGAGAGCGTCCGCGCCTACGGCAGCGGCGTGAATCTGCACTACACCGAGGACGAGCTCGTCGCGCAGGTGCGCCGCTGGATCGTCGCCGGCTTCGATGCCGTCAAGGTCAAGGTCGGAAAGCCCGATGTCGCCGAGGACCTCGACCGTCTGCGCGCCGTGCGCGAGGCGCTCGGACCCGATCGACGACTCATGATCGACGCGAATCAGCGCTGGGAGCTCGATCGGGCGACGACGTCGCTCGAGGTGCTCGCCGAGGTGTCGCCCACGTGGATCGAGGAGCCCCTGCGCGCGGATGACCTGTACGGCCACACCGAGCTGAGCAAGCGCCTGCGCACGTCGAGCGGCATCCCGATCGCCGTCGGCGAGAACCTGCACACGGTGTTTCGCTTCGACGACTTCCTGCGCAGCGGCGCGGCGCAGATCGTGCAGCCCAACATCGTGCGCGTCGGCGGCATCACGCCGTTCCTCGGCATCGCGGCGATCGCGGCCGAGTACGGCGCCGCGGTGCATCCACATCTGCTGCCCGAGCTCTCGGGCCAGCTCGCCCTGTGTCTGCGCCCGGTCGACGGCGTCGCCGAGACGATGGTCGAAGACGTCGAGGATGCCGGATTCGGTGCGCTCGGCGCGCTGCGCGACCCCGCACCCGTCGTGATCCGCGACGGCGTCCTCACCGAAGAACCGCACGACGGGATCGGCTTGCGCTTCCGCGGGGCATTCACGGACCCATCACCGGAGGGAACACCATGACCACCAGTCCCGAAGAGCTCGACCGCATCGTCGCCTCCGCGGCGGCAGCCGCACCCGCCTGGGCACGCGCATCGATGTTCGACCGCGCCGTGTGGCTCCGAGCCGCCGCCGATGCACTGGATGCCGCCGCGGATGAGCTCGTGCCGATCGCGCACCGCGAGACCCGGATCGCCGAGCCGCGGCTGCGCGGCGAGGTCGCGCGGACGACCGGGCAGCTGCGGCTGTTCGCCGCGGTGGTCGAGGAGGGGTCGCACCTCGAGCTCACGGTGGACGACGCCGACCCCGCGGCGATGCCGCCCCGACCCGAGCTGCGCCGCCTGCTCGTCGCGCTCGGCCCGGTCGCGGTGTTCGCGGCCTCGAACTTCCCGTTCGCGTTCTCGGTCGCCGGCGGCGACACCGCGTCGGCGCTCGCGGCGGGCAACCCCGTCGTCGTGAAGGCGCACTCCGGGCATCCCGAGCTCTCGCGGCGGACCGCCGCCGTCGTGGCCGCGGCACTCGAATCCGCCGGCGCCCCCGCCGGGTCGCTCGCACTCGTGGAGGGCCGCGAAGCCGGGAACGCCCTCGTGCAGCATCCGACGATCCAGGCCGCCGGGTTCACCGGGTCGCTCTCCGGCGGACGGGCACTGTTCGACCTGGCGGTCGGCCGCCCCGACCCCATCCCCTTCTACGGCGAGCTCGGCAGCGTCAACCCCGTCGTGGTCACGGCCGCGGCGGCGGCATCCCGCGGCGGAGAGCTCGCGGAGGGCCTCGTCGGCTCGTTCACGCTGGGCGCCGGGCAGTTCTGCACGAAGCCCGGGGTGGTCTTCGTGCCCGAGGGCGCGGACTTCGAGGATCGCGTCGCGGCCCTCGTGCCCGGGGCGGCCGGCGGACCCCTGCTCACCGACCGGATCACCGCCGCGTTCCCGACGGGAATCGACAGCTTCGTCGCCGATCCGTCGGTGGCGGTGCTCGCCCGGGGTGCGGAGACCCCCGACGGTGCGCAGCCGATCGTGTTGACGACGGATGCCGCGGCCGTCGCCGCGCGTCCCGACGTGCTTCTGGAGGAGTGCTTCGGACCTGTGACGCTGCTCGTGCGCTACTCCTCGGTCGCGGATCTGCACGCGGCTCTGCGGGCGGTGCCCGGAAGCCTCACCGCGACCCTGCACTGCGAGCCCGGCGACGACGTCGACGACACCCTCGCGCTCCTGCAGGCGCGGGCCGGACGCGTGCTGTTCGCGGGGTGGCCGACCGGCGTCGCGGTCACATGGTCGCAGCAGCACGGCGGTCCGTGGCCGGCGACCACCTCGCTGCACACGTCGGTCGGCGCGACCGCGATCCGCCGGTTCCTGCGCCCGGTCGCGTACCAGTCGGCGCCGGCGCACCTGCTGCCCGAGGTGCTGCGCGACGACGCGCTCGCGCGACTGCCGCACCGCCGCAACGGCGTGCTCCGCGTCCCCGCCGCGGTCTGACCGGCGCGGCGGCTTCGACCACCTCGACGCACCGGAACGCGGACGGGAAAGCGTTTGCCGCGAACGCCCGCGATCCGTATCGTGGAGTGCACCCCGACCCGAGGACGATGATGACCCCTCCCCCTTCCCGCTTCCAGATCGGCGAGACCGACTTCCTCCTCGACGGGGAGCCGCACCGCATCATCTCGGGGGCGATGCACTACCCGCGCGTGCATCCCGGGCAGTGGCGCGACCGCATCCGCAAGGCGCGGCTCATGGGGCTGAACGCGATCGAGACCTACGTCGCGTGGAACGCGCACGAGCCGGTGCGCGGGCAGTGGTCGCAGGAAGGGACGGTCGATCTCGGCCGGTTCCTCGACCTCATCGCCGAAGAGGGCATGCACGCGATCGTGCGGCCGGGGCCGTACGTGTGCGCCGAGTGGCACAACGGCGGCCTTCCGACGTGGCTGACCGCCGATCGCACGATGAGGCTGCGCAGCTCGGACCCGCGCTATCTCGCGGCCGTCACCGACTACCTCGCCCGGGTGAACGAGATCATCGCACCCCGGCAGATCGACCGGGGCGGCTCGGTGATCCTGGTGCAGATCGAGAACGAGTACGGCGCGTACGGCTCCGACAAGGCGTATCTGGCCGAGCTCATCCGGCTCACGCGGGATGCCGGGATCACCGTCCCGCTCACGCAGGTCGATCAGCCGATTCCGCACATGCTCGAGAACGGCGCGCACGAGGGCCTGCACACGACGGGGTCGTTCGGCTCCCGCATCCCGGAGCGGCTCGCCGCGCTGCGCGCGCACCAGAAGACCGGGCCGCTCATGTGCATGGAGTTCTGGTGCGGCTGGTTCGACCACTGGGGCGAGAAGCACCACACGACGGCGTACGCCGACAGCGCGGCCGACCTCGACACCCTGCTGTCGGCGGGCGCGTCCGTGAACATCTACATGGTCCACGGCGGCACGAACTTCGGTCTCACCGCGGGCGCGAACGACTCCGGCCGCTACCTGCCGATGGTGACCTCGTACGACTACGACGCCCCGATCAGCGAGTCCGGCGACCTCACCGACAAGTTCCGCGCGTTCCGCGACGTGATCGCCCGGCACGCGCCCGTCCCCGACGAGCCGCTGCCCGAGCCGGTCGCGGCGCCCGCATTCGAGGTCGCGCTCGAGGGCGTCGGCGACCCCCTCCCCCTCGTCGCGACCGACCGCGGATCGTTCGCCGCGCCGCCGACGTTCGACGAGCTCGGCCCCGACGTCGTCCTCGCCGAGTTCGCGGCATCCCTGCACGGCACGCCCGCCGCGGACCGGCCCACCGTGCTCGAGGTCGGCGAAGTGCGCGACCTCGCCTGGGTGCGCGTGGACGACCGCCCCGCGGGCATCCTGCAGCGCACGGCCTTCGAGCATGCGCTCGCGATCCCCGCCGGCGCCGAGGTGCGGCTGCGGGTCGAAGAGACCGGACGCGTGAACTACGACTCGAAGATCGGCGAGCCCAAGGGCCTGATCGACGGCGTCCGCGCCGACGGCGTCGAGATCCCGGGCCCCTGGCGCGTGCGCACGTTCGACGTGCCCGCGCTCGGCCGGGCGGTGGCGGATGCCGCACCCCCCGCCTCCGCGGTCACCGACGGCCGCGCGGTGGGGCCGGTCGGCCTGCGGGGAGCGTTCACGCTCGACGCGCCCGCCGACCTCTTCCTCGACACCCGCGGGTGGGGCAAGGGCTACGCGTGGGTCAACGGGTTCTTCCTCGGCAGGTACTGGCGCCGCGGCCCGCAGCGCACGCTCTACGTGCCCGGCCCCGTGACCCGCGCCGGCGAGAACGTCGTCGCCATCGTCGAGCTCGAAGCGCTCACCGACGCCACCGCGCGGTTCGTCCCGCGCCCCGATCTGGGACACGAGGTCGAATGACATGACCGGATTCACCGCCGCTTTCGAGTGGACCCGACGTCAGGTCGCGCAGGGAACCCTGCCCACCGCGGTGCTCGGCATCGCGACGGCGGAGGGCACGGTCGCGCTCGACGCGTTCGGCGGCGATGCCGCGCGCCCGGCGCGCGTCGACGACCACTACCGGCTCTTCTCGGTCACCAAACCCCTCGTCGGGCTGACCGCGGCACGCGCGATCGAGCGCGGACTGCTCAGCTCCGAGACGCCCCTGTCGGATGCCCTGCCCGGCTTCGGCGCGCGGCGCGACGACGTCGTTCGGCTGCGACATCTCGCGAGCCACACGTCGGGCATCGCCGAGCCGCTCATGGACTCCGCTCCCCCGCTGCGCGAAGAGATCCTTGCGGCCGGCCGCGACTTCGCCGCCGGCACGGTCTCGCGCTACTCGACCCTCGCGTTCGAGGGCATCGCGGCGCTCATCGCGCACGCGACGGGCAACGAGTGGGATGCCGAGCTCGCCGCCTGGGCGGCGGGCGTGGATGCGGACGGCCTGACCCTCGACGAGGCCTCGGATCCGCATCCGGTCGTCGGCGCCGCCGAGGCGGGCCTGGACGTCACGGCCTTCGCGCGCAAGCGCCATCCGGGCGCGGGGCTCATCGGCCGGGCGCAGGATCTCCTCGCGATCGGCACGGCGCTCCTGCGAGCCGGTGCCGGTGCGGGCGGCGTTTCTCCGGGTGCCGGTGCGGGCGGCGTTTCTCCGGATGCCGGCGCCGGTGCCGGGATCGTGCGGCCGGCGACACTCGCGATGATGCGGCGCCCGCTCACCGACGGCATCCCCCGCCTCGACCCGTATCCCGCCGAACGCGGCCAGGATTGGGGTTTCACCTGGAACCTGCCCACGCGCGCGCCGGGCCTGATCGACCGCGACGCGTTCGGGCACGGCGGGTGGTCGGGGGCGGAGTTCTGGGTGCATCCGTCAGCCGGCGTGGCCTACGCCTTCCTGACGAACGCCGCCCTGCCCGACCTCGACACCGACCGCCTCGACAACGCGATCATCGGAGGTCTCTGACATGGCCCGCGCGACGGTGTCCACATCCACGACCGTGCCCGATTTCGCGACCGAGCCGCTCTTCGTCGACCCCCGCCCGTGGCCGCAGCCGGCGCAGCGCGCGCCGATGCCCGCCCCGGGAGAGGAGGCGTGCGGCATCACGGTGACCGATCGCGCAGTCCTCCGCGACGGCATCCCGTGGATGCCCGTCTCGGGCGAACTGCACTACAGCCGCCTGCCGCGTGAACGCTGGGGCGAACGGGCGCGGCAGCTGCGCGCCGGCGGCGTCAGCATCGCTTCGACGTACGTCTTCTGGATCCACCATGAACCCGAGCGCGGCGCCGCCCGTTTCGACGGCGACCTCGACGTCGCGGCGTTCATCGACGAGTGCGCGAATGCCGGCCTCGAGGTCGCGCTGCGCATCGGGCCCTGGGCGCACGGGGAGGTGCGCAACGGCGGCCTGCCCGACTGGGTGCAGGAGATGCCGATCGCGCACCGCACCGACGATCCCGCCTACCTCGCGCTCGTGGCGGACTGGTTCGCTGCGCTCGCCGGCGCGCTCGACGGTCGCGCCCAGCCGGGAGGCCCGATCGTCGCGATCCAGCTCGAGAACGAGCTCTACGACCGGCCCGAGCATCTGCTGACGCTGAAGCGGCTCGCGCGTGAGGCGGGGATCGCCGCGCCCCTGTGGACCGCGACCGCGTGGGGCGGCGCAGAGCTGCCGCCGGGTGAGGTGTTTCCGCTGTACGGCGGCTACGGCGACGGCTTCTGGACCGAGCCGGACGCGCCGTGGGACGACACGTTCCGCGCGCACTACTTCTTCTCGCACGTCTGGGACGACCCCGGCGTGGGCGCCGACGTCCGGGCGACGCAGGGGTTCGGTGACACGACCCGGGATACCGCGCCCTCGGGTTTCCCGCCCGCCACGTGCGAACTCGCCGGCGGCATGGCCACCGCCTACCATCGCCGACCACGTCCGTCCGCGCTCGATGTCGCCGCGCTCGCGCACATCAAGATCGGCAACGGATCGGCGTGGCAGGGCTACTACATGTACGCCGGGGGCACGAACCCGGGGCTGGACCTCGAGGAGTCGCACGCCACCGGCTACCCGAACGACATGGCCCGGCTGAGCTACGACTTCCACGCCGCGATCGGGCAATCCGGCGACCTCTCACCGACCTCCGCGCTGCTGCGCGGGCAGCACGCTTTTCTCGAGGCGTTCGGCGCGCAGCTGAGCGCGCTGCCCTCGGCGCTGCCCGACGTGCAGCCGAGCGGGCTCGACGACACCGACACGCTGCGGTGGGCCGTGCGATCGGACGGCTCCTCGGGCTTCGTCTTCCTCAGTCGCCACCAGCCCCACCTCCCCCTCGGCGACAGCGCACCGGTGCGGTTCCGCATCGGCGAGACGGCGCTGTTCCCGTCGGCGCCGGTCAGCGTGCCCGCGGGCACCCTCGCCCGCTGGCCCTTCGGGCTGACCGTCGGTGCGTGCGCGGTGCGGTGGGCCACCGCATCCGCCCTCACCGTCCTGCCGGGAACGGTGCCGACCCTCGTCCTCGTCGCGGAGGCCGGCGTGCCGGTCGAACTCGCGGTCGAGGGCGAGGAACCGCGGCTCGTCGAGCCGTCGTGGACGCCGATCGCGCTCGGCGGCGCCGACGTGCTCGTCCTTCCCGCCGTCACCGCGCCGGACCTGTGGGTGCGGGGGGCCGGAGCGGAGCGGATGCTGCTGCACAGCGCCGACGAGCTCGCGTGGGGCGCCGGCGCGGGGCGCGGCGAGGTCGGCGCGGGGGGTGAGGCCGGTGCGGCGGGTGCCGCTCTTCGGGTGCGCGGCCGCCGCGACGACGCGGAGGTGCGCGCCTACGACCCGGATGCGCGCACGTGGACCGCGCTCCCGGTGGCGCCGCGGTCGGCGCCGGCGCGGAGCGAGGCGGTCGCGGTCACACTGCTCGCCGAAGCGGAGTTCGCCCACGTCCCGGACGACTACGGCTTCGCCGGCGAGCGGCATTCGGCGCCGACCTCCGACGACATCGACGACCTCGCCGCGATCCACCGGCTGGATCTCCCCGCGTGGGCCCTCGACCCCGGACACGACGCCGTCCTCGAGATCGATTGGGCGGGCGACGTGGGGCAGCTGCGGGTCGACGGCCGGATCGCCGACGACCGCTACTGGGACGGCTCCCGGTGGTCCGTCAGCGTGCACGACATGGACCTCGCTGCGGGCGACGTGACACTTCACCTGCTGCCGCTGGCGGCGGCATCCACCGTGTGGGTCCCCGCCGATGCCGCGGCGCGCCGGGCCTCCGCGCCGGGCCCGCTCCTGGCGCTGGATGCCGTGCGCGTCGTGTCCCGAGGACGCTGGCGCGACGTGGGGTCGGCGTAGCCCCCCAGGCGCCTGCGCGCCGGCCGCGCCGCCCTCACCCCGAGCACCGCGGAGGAGATGCGCAGGCCGGAGGACCGAACCAAGGGTTCCCATCCTCCGCCTCGCACATCTCCTCGTTCCGGAACGCCGACGCTCCGCGAAGCCGGACTCCGGCATCCACAGCCCCGCACGCCTCCGCACCCCGCACCGCCCTCGAACTGCACAGAAGGGAGGAGATGCGCAGACCGGAGGACCGAACCACGGCTTCCGACCCTCCGCCTCGCACATCTCCTCGTTCCGGAACGCCGACGCTCCGCGGGGCCCGACCACCGGCATCCACAGCCCGGCACGCCTCCGCGCCGGCCACACCGCTCTCACCCCGCGCACCGCGGAGGAGCTGCGCAGACCGGAGGACCGAACCACGGCTTCCGACCCTCCGCCTCGCACATCTCC
>CAYOQY010000030.1:0-628 GCA_964406225.1 uncultured Microbacterium sp. | reverse complement strand
TCCCGCGTGCACGGGCGACGGGATGCTCAGCCCCGCGCGGTGCTCCGCCGCACGATGAGCCGCGTCGGCACGAGCTCGGTCTTCGCCGTCCCGCCGTCGATCGCGCTGATGAGGGCGGTCACCGTCCGCTCTCCGAGCTCGTCGAAGTCCTGACGCACGGTCGTGAGCGGCGGGAGGTAGTCGGCCGCATCCGCGATGTCGTCGAAGCCGACGACCGCGACGTCGTCGGGCACCGTGCGGCCGGCCTCGGCGAGTGCGCGCAGCAGGCCGAGGGCCATCTGGTCGTTCGCGACGAAGACCGCCGACACGTCGGGGCGCGCGGCGAGCGCGGCACCTTCTTCATGACCGGATGCCGCCGTCCAGTCGCCCCACACGACGGGAGGTGCGACCAGGCCGGCGCCCTCGAGCGCCGCGCGCCAGCCACGCTCGCGCTCCGCCGCCGCGTACGAATCGGCCGGTCCGGCGAGGTGCCAGACGGTCGGCACGCCGCGCGCGATGAGGTGCTCGGTCGCCGCACGCGCACCGGCCTCGTGGTCGGACTGGACCACCCCGAACCTCTCGTCGGGGGGCGAATCGACGACGACGAGCGCGAGCCCGGCGGGCGCGTCCGACCTGCGGGCGGCGGCGG
>CAYOQY010000029.1:0-23322 GCA_964406225.1 uncultured Microbacterium sp. | reverse complement strand
CGACTTCGAAGACGTCGACTTCGCTGTCGCGCCGGCCGCGGCATCCTTCGACGTATCACCTCCGGCGCGGGCAGCGCGGCTGCGCTCGACGCTCGCTCGCAGGGCCTCCATGAGGTCGATCACCTCGCCGCCCTTCGCCTCCTCGTCCTGCTCGCCGAACGTCTCGGACGTGTCGAGCGCATCGCCCTTCTCGAGCTTGGCCTCGATGAGGGTGCGCAGCTCGTCCTGGTACTCGTCCGTGAACTCGGACGGGTCGAAGTCCGCGGCGAAGCTCTCGACGAGGGATGCCGACAGCTCGAGCTCCTTCGCGCTGATGCGCACCGGCTCGTCGAGGGCGGGGAATGCCGCCTCGCGCACCTCGTCCGCCCACAAAAGGGTCTGCAGCACGAGCACGTCGCCGCGCACGCGCAGCGCGGCCAGGCGCGTCTTCTGGCGCAGGGAGAAGCGTACGATCGCCGTGCGGTCGGTCTGCTCGAGCGTCTTCCGCAGCAGCACATAGGCCTTCGGCGAGGCGGAATCCGGCTCGAGGTAGTACGCGCGATCGAGTGTCAGCAGGTCCACCTGGTCGCTCGGGACGAACTCGACGACGTCGATCTCGCGGCTCTTCTCCGAAGGCAGCGAGTCGATGTCCTCCTTCGTGAGCACCACGGTGCGCTCTCCGTCGTCGTACGCCTTGTCGATGTCGGCGTACGGCACGATCTCGCCGTCGATCTCGCAGATGCGCTGGTAGCGGATCCGGCCGCCGTCCTTGTTGTGCACCTGGTGCAGCGGCACGTCGTGATCCTCGGTCGCGGAGTACACCTTGACCGGCACGTTCACGAGCCCGAACGTCAGCGCGCCCTTCCAGATCGCTCTCATCACACCAGTACACACCTGTCACACCGCTCGCGGCTACCCTGGGCCCATGGCCGGCGACCAACTCGTGAGCATCGGAGGACGCCGCCTGCGGATCACGAACCTCGACAAAGTGCTCTACCCCGCCACCGGGACGACCAAGGGCGAGGTGATCGACTACTACACGCGCATCGCGCCGACGATGATCCCGCACGTCATCGGCCGTCCGGTGACCCGCAAGCGCTGGCCCGACGGTGTCGGCACCGAAGAGCACCCCGCCGAGTCCTTCTTCGCGAAGGATCTCGAGCCGGGAGCGCCGGAGTGGGTGCACCGGCTGCCGATCCCGCACTCAGGCGGACCGAAGGACTATCCGCTCATCGGCGACGTGCCGACCCTCGTGTACCTCGCCCAGGTCGCGAGCCTCGAACTGCACGTGCCGCAGTGGCGGTTCACTGCGCAGGGCACACGGGGGGATGCCGATCGTCTCGTCCTCGACCTCGATCCGGGTCCGGGCGTCGGACTGGCTGAATGCGCCCAGGTCGCCCGGTGGGCGCGAGAGATCCTCGAGCACATGGGCCTGGAGCCGTTCCCCGTGACGAGCGGCAGCAAGGGCCTGCAGCTGTATGCGGCCCTGCCTCCCGGGCAGAGCAGCGAAGCGGCGTCGACCCTCGCCCACGAGCTCGCGCGCGCCATCGAGGCAGATCACCCCGACCTGGTCGTCAGCAGCATGAAGAAGGCGGTCCGCGGCGGACGGGTGCTCATCGACTGGAGTCAGAACAACGCGGCGAAGACGACGATCGCGCCGTACTCGCTGCGCGGACGCGCGCACCCGAACGTCGCGGCACCGCGCACGTGGGACGAGCTGGATGACCCCGGCCTCGCCCAGTTGTCGTTCGAGGAGGTGCTCACGCGTGTCGAGGAGATCGGCGACCCGCTGTCCGATCTCGGATATCACGCGGGCGGCCGCGCCGCGGCGGACGGCCCGCTCAGCGCGTACATCGCGAAGCGCAGCGCCGGCCGCACCCCCGAACCGGTGCCGTCCGATCCGGCCGCCGCGCCCACGCCGCCGGGCGAACGGCCGATCTTCGTCATCCAGGAGCACCACGCCACCGCGCTGCACTGGGACTTCCGCCTCGAGCACGACGGCGTCCTCGTGAGCTGGGCCGTCCCGCGCGGCGTCCCGCACTCCCCCGGCCGCAACAGCCTCGCGATCATGACCGAGGACCACCCCATGGACTACGCGTCATTCGAGGGCACGATCCCCGCCGGCGAGTACGGCGGGGGCAGCGTCACGATCTGGGACGACGGCCGCTACGAGCTCGAGAAGTGGCGCGACGATGAGGTCATCGCGACGCTGGAGGGCCGCCCCGGCGGCCCGCTCGGCCGTGTGCGTCTCGCGCTCATCCGCACCCAGGGTGAGGGCGAGAAGTCCAGCTGGCTGCTGCACCGGATGAAGACCGACGTGGACGGCCGGCGCCAGCCTGACGGCATCCCCGTCGAGCCCTCCGCCCAGGCGGACGGTCCGGTCGAGTACGCCGTGCCGGCCGCCGCCCCCGAGAAGGCGCTGATCCCGGATGCCGGACCTGCCGAGCCCGACCCGCCTGCGTCCTGGCCGCCCGGGGTCGCGGACCTGCGCCCCATGCTCTCCACGGGCGCCACCGCCGAGCACGCGGAGCGCACGGCCCGACGATGGGGCGACCCGGCGTGGGCGGAGGCCAAGTGGGACGGCATCCGCGCGATCGGCGTGTGGGACGGCGCCCGTCTGCGGCTGGTCGCGCGCAGCGGCAACGACATCACGGCGAAGTACCCCGAGGTGACGGAGGCGGATGTCGGCCTCGGCCCGAATCCTGCGGTCGTCGACGGCGAGATCGTCGCGCTCGACGACCATGGTCGACCGAGCTTTCCGCTGCTGCAGAACCGCATGAATCTGCAGAAGCCGGGCGAGATCGCCCGCGAAGTGACACGCACGCCCGTGCAGTACTACCTGTTCGACGTCCTCGTCGCCCGTGGACGGGACGTGACCGCGCGGCCGCTGCGTGAGCGGCGCCGGCTGCTCGAGGAACTCACGGCGGACCTGCGCGCTCCGGTCGTGGTCCCCCCGGTGTTCGACGACGTGACGGGGGCGCTGCGCGCGAGCCGGCAGTTCGACCTCGAGGGCATCGTGGTGAAGGATCCGTCCTCGCCGTACCGCCGCGGGCAGCGCAGCGAGTCGTGGCTCAAGGTCAAGATCACCCGCACGCAGGAGGTCGTGCTGGCCGGCATCCGCCCGGGTCACGGCGGGCGCGCCCAGACGTTCGGGTCGCTGCTGCTGGGCATCCCGGGTCCGGAGGGGCTTCAGTACGCGGGCCGGGTCGGCACCGGATTCAGCGACGCGACGCTGCGCGCGCTCGTGCGGACGCTCGAGCCGCTGCACGCCGACGCGAACCCTCTCGTGGGTGTGCCCGCGCTCGATGCTCGCGACGTGCAGTGGCTGCGGCCCGAGCTCGTGGGCGAGGTGGAGTTCGGGGAGTTCACACCCGGCGGCATCCTGCGCCACTCGCGGTGGCGGGGGCTGCGACCCGACAAGTCGCCCGGCGACGTCGTCCGCGAGTCCTGAATCGCGACGCCCGAGGTCAGGCGTGAGCGTCGTGCTCGACGTGCCCAGCGGGCTCGAGCTGGAACGTCGAGTGCTCGACGTCGAAGTGCTCGCTCAGGCACGTCTGCAGGCGGTGCAGGATCGCGCCCGCGCGACCGTCCGCGAGCGCCGCGTCATCCACCACGACGTGCGCCGTGAACACGGGCGCGCCGCGGGTGAGCTGCCAGACGTGCACGTCGTGGCAGTCGACGACACCCGGGGTGGCGAGGATGTGATCGCGGATCTCGGCGACGTGCATGCCCTTCGGCGTCGACTCGCTCAGCACCGATGCCACTTCGCGCAACAGGCCGATCGCGCGCGGGATGATCATCGCCGCGATGAACAGCGACGCGATCGCATCGGCCTGCACCCACCCGGTGATCACGATCACGATCGCCGCGATGATGACTCCCGCCGAGCCGATGAGGTCGCCGAGCACCTCGAGGTAGGCACCACGCACGTTGATGCTCGTGCGCTGCGCTGCGCTCAGCAGCCACATCGCGACCGCGTTCGCGATGAGACCCACGATCGCGACGGCGAGCATGAGGCCGCCCGCGACCTCCACGTCCCGCGGATCGAGCAGCCGCTGCACGCCCTCCACCGCGACCCAGACCGACAGGGCGATCAGGATCACGCCGTTGAGGGCGGCCCCGAACACCTCCGCCCGCTGGAAGCCGAACGTGCGGCGGTCATCGGCCGGACGCGCCGCGACCGTGCTCGCGATGAGCGCGATGACGAGGGCGGCGGCATCCGTGAACATGTGGGCGGCGTCGGCGAGGAGCGCGAGCGATCCGGAGATGAACGCGCCGACGATCTGCACGAGCATGACGATCGCCGTGATCGCCAGCGAGATCGCCAGCAGCCGGCGATTGCCGGTGCCGCGGATGCCGGGCGCGTGATCGTGCATGACTTCAGGCTACGACTGCGACCGCTCAGATGGCGGTCAGGAGTGGGATGAGTGCATGGAAGGCCCGAGCGCGGTGCGATTCCGCGTTCTTCTCCCCCGCCGTCCACTCGCCCACCGTGCGCTCTTCACCGTCGGGCTGACCGTCCGGGATGAAGATCGGGTCGTACCCGAAGCCGCCTTCGCCCGTCGCGGCATCCGCGAGACGTCCAGGCCAGCGGCCTTCCACGACGTGCTCCTCGGCGGACCGCCCGGCCGACGCCGGGATCACGAGCGCGATCGTCGAGACGAAGGATGCCGTGCGCTGCGGATCGCGGATGTCGGAGAGCTGGTCCAGCAGCAGGTTCAGGTTGGCCGCGGCATCCTTCGCGTGCCCCGCCCAGTACGCCGAGAAAACGCCCGGCGCTCCACCGAGCACGTCGACGCACAGTCCGGAGTCGTCCGCGAGGGCGGGCAGGCCGGTGTGCGTTGCGGCGACGCGTGCCTTGATGAGCGCGTTCTGCGCGAAGGTCACCCCGTCCTCGACGGGCTCGGGCCCGTTGTAGCCGACGACCTCAAGGTCGGGGCGCGTCGCGGTCACGATCGACTGGAACTCCTCGACCTTGTGGGCGTTGTGCGTCGCGAGGACGATGCGTCCGCCGGACGCCGACGTCGCGTCGCCGACGGCAAGAGCGTCGCTCATCGGCCGAGGTCCTCCGCGAGCGCCGCGGCCTGCAGGTCGCGCAGGTCGGCACAGCCGGCCACGCCCAGCTCGAGCAGCGCGTCGAGTTCGCGCTTGTCGAACGGCGCGCCCTCGGCGGTCCCCTGCACCTCGACGAACAGTCCGCGGCCGGTGACGACGACGTTCATGTCGGTCTCGGCGCGGACGTCCTCGACGTAAGCCAGGTCCAGCATCGGCTCGCCGTCGATGATCCCCACAGAGACGGCCGAGACCGAGTCGAACAGCGGTGTCGCCTTCTGGCCGATGAACTTCTTCGCCCGGCCCCATTCGATCGCGTCGGCGAGTGCGACGTACGCACCCGTGATCGCCGCAGTCCGCGTGCCGCCGTCCGCCTGCAGGACATCGCAGTCGATCACGATCGTGTTCTCGCCGAGCGCCTTCGTGTCGACCACCGCACGCAGGGCGCGCCCGACCAGACGAGAGATCTCGTGCGTGCGCCCGCCGACCTTGCCCTTGATCGACTCGCGGTCGTTGCGACTGTTCGTCGCGCGGGGCAGCATCGCGTACTCGGCGGTGACCCAGCCCTTGCCTTTGCCGGTGAGCCAGCGCGGGACGCCGTTCGTGAACGACGCCGTGCACAGCACTTTCGTGCCGCCGAACGAGATGAGCGCGGAGCCTTCGGCGTGGCTGCTCCAGCCCCGCTCGATCGTGACGGGGCGCAGCTGGTCGACGGCGCGTCCGTCGACGCGGACGGTGGAGGCGGTGGTGTCGGTCATGGGGTCCTCACGGTCGGGTCATGTCCGGCAGGATGCCGGGGCATGTCGGGAAAGAAGTCGGTGCGGGGCGGGCGGAGTGGCATTCTGCCGGACGTGCGCTCAGCGCGCAGTGGGCAGGTCGATCGCGCCGGTCTGGACGAGCTGGACCTCGGTGACCTCACGGCCCATCAGCCGGTGCGCGAGGTGGAGGAACTCGTCGGCGGACGCGCCCGTAGCCTCGTAGACGTGCCGAGGCACGGCATCGGGACCGGCGAGCAGATCGCGGCTCACGAGCTGCCGATACACGTCCTTCGCGGTTTCGGTGTCGCTCGAGACGAGTGAGACGTCGGGTCCCATCACGTAGCTGATCGCCCCCTCGAGGAACGGGTAGTGCGTGCAGCCGAGGACGAGCGTGTCCACGCCGGCGTGCCGGAGGGGGGCGAGGTACTCCTCGGCCACCGCGAGCACTTCGGGCGAATCGGTGACGCCGGCCTCGACGAACTCGACGAAGCGCGGGCACGCCGCGGCGAACACCGTGAGCCGTTCGTTCACCTCGAGCATGTCCTGGTACGCGCCCGAGCCGATCGTGCCGGCCGTACCGATCACGCCGATCCGGCCGTTGCGCGTCGTCGACATCGCGGTGCGCACGGCCGGGCCGATCACCTCGACCACGGGGACGTCGTAGCGCTCACGCGCGTCGCGCAGCATCGCCGCCGACGCGGTGTTGCACGCGATGACGAGCATCTTCACGCCCTCGTCGACGAGCGTGTCGAGCACCTCGAGCGCGTAGCGCCGCACGTCCGCGATCGGCTTGGGGCCGTACGGCGAGCGGGCGGTGTCGCCGATGTAGAGGAGCGACTCGCGGGGCAGCTGCGCCGAGATCGCCCGCGCGACGGTGAGCCCACCGACCCCGGAGTCGAAGATCCCGATCGGCGCGTCATTCACGATCACCCAGCCTACCCGCGACCTCCGCACCGGCATCCCGCGGCAACGGGCACTGGTCACGGGGTCTGCGTCACTAGGCTGGCGCCGTGACCCTCAGCACCGCCTTGCACACCGACCGCTATGAGCTCACGATGCTCGATGCCGCCCTGCGCGACGGCACGGCTCACCGGCGCTGCGTGTTCGAGCTGTTCGCCCGCAGACTCCCCGGCGGACGCCGCTTCGGCGTCGTCGCCGGCACGGGGCGTCTGCTGTCGCTCATCGAGGACTTCAGCTTCGGCGACGACGAACTGCGCTTCCTCCGCGAAGAGAGGGTGGTGGATGCCGACACGCTCGCGTTCCTCGCCGACTACCGGTTCACCGGCACGATCAGCGGCTACCGAGAAGGGGAACTCTATTTTCCGGGATCCCCCGTCCTCACGATCGAGGGGACGTTCGCGGAGGCGGTGATCCTGGAGACCCTCGCGCTGAGCGTGCTCAACCACGACTCCGCCGTCGCGACCGCGGCCGCGCGCATGAGCATCGCGGCGGGCGACCGGCCGCTCGCCGAGATGGGCTCGCGGCGCGCGGGCGAGCAGTCTGCGGTGGCCGCGGCACGAGCCGCCTACATCGCCGGCTTCGGCGCGACGAGCAACCTCGAGGCGGGGCGGAGCTGGGGGGTCCCCACGATGGGCACGGCGGCCCACGCGTGGACGCTGCTGCACGACACGGAAGAGGACGCGTTCCGCTCGCAGATCGATGCGCTGGGCGTCGACACGACGCTCCTGATCGACACGTACGACATCCCCCACGGGGTCGAGACCGCCATCCGGGTCGCCGGCACCGACCTCGGGGGCGTGCGCATCGACTCCGGCGATCTGCCGACGATGGCCGCCCAGGTGCGGGCACAGCTCGACGCGCTCGGCGCGACGAAGACCAGGATCACCGTGACGAGCGACCTCGACGAGTACGCGATCGCGGCCCTCGCGGCATCCCCCGTCGATGCGTACGGCGCCGGCACCTCGGTGGTCACCGGCTCCGGTACGCCGACGGCGGGGATGGTCTACAAGCTCGTCGCCCGTCAGTCCTCCGACGGGGGCTGGGTCGCCGTCGCGAAGGCGTCGACCGACAAGGGGTCGAAGGGCGGGCGCAAGGCCGCGTTCCGAAGCCTCGACGACGGCACCGCGACGAGCGAGCTCATCGCCGTGTCGGACGGCTTCGAGCAGCTGTCGACCCCGTCTGATCACCCCGGCGCGCGTTCACTGCAGGTGACCTTGGTCGAGGGCGGGGAGACGGATGCCGCGCACGTCGGTCGGTCGGGAGTGGAGTCCGCACGGGCGCACCATCAGCGGGTGCGCGAAGAGCTCCCGGTTCGGGGGCTCGCCCTCAGCAAGTCGGACCCCGCGATCCCCACGGTCTACGTCGACGCGGACTAGTGCGGCTCGGAGGAAAGAGCGCGGTCAGCCGACGAGCGACTCGTAGATCTCCTTGCACGTGGGACACACCGGGAACTTCTCGGGGTCGCGCCCCGGCGTCCACTTCTTGCCGCACAGCGCCCGCACGGGCTTGCCCGTCAGAGCCGACTCGAGGATCTTCTCCTTCTTCACATAGTGCGAGAAGCGCTCGTGATCTCCGGGTTCGAGATTCTCTTCGCGAATGAGCTCTTCGAGCTCTCGATCGAGGGTGGCGAGACCGCCCTGATCCGGGCTGTCGAGGGGGGTGCTCATGGTGAGCCAGTGTATCGCGCGTACATCCCCGCGGGGCAGGGCGCCGCGCATGAACGACCCTCGGGCGCGCTCAGATCGATTCGGCGAATTCCATGAGCCGGCCACCGCGACGCTCGAACACCGACGACCCGATGAGGATGCCCGTGACCAGCACGCCGAGCCCGATCGCCGTACCGCCCCAGAGGGCCATCGTCCCGGCATCCGGGTCGCCCGTCAGCGACAGCCATCCCCACCACAGGGCGGGCACGCTGAGCACGATCGCTCCCAGCATCACCAGGCACTGCGCGATCGCACCACCCGCCCCGGTGCGCTGCGGCTGCTGGAACGGACTCTCGCCGGGCCTGGAGACCGCGTACGGCGCGACGACGGAGGCGATGCTCGACAGGCCCAGTGCGGTGAGGTAGAGCGAGGCGCACACGCCCACCATCGCCGGAAGGGCGGCCCATCTGCCGTGCATCGAGATCGCCACCGGGATGAGCACCGCGAGGAGCGGGATGCCGATCACGAGCACCGGGACGAGCCGGCCGATGCGGTCCGAGACACCCCGCACTCCACTCGCGATGTGCATCCACACTGCGGTCGCGTCGTACGCGAGGTCGTTGTGGGGCAGCCAGCCGAGGAAGAGCGCGATGATCGGCACGGGCACGAGCGCGACGACCTCCGGCGGGACTCCGGCGACCAGCAGCGGCACCGTGGTGATCGCGGCGGCGATCGGGATCACGACGATGTTCACGATGTAGCGCCGATCCCTCAACCAGTACGCGAGGCTCCGGGCGGCGATCGCCCCACCGGGGGTGCCCGGCGCGACCGCGAACCACCCCAGACCGCCGCGCTCCCGGACCGAGACCGGTCGTTCCGTGGTCGAGAGCGCACGCCGCACGAGCAGCGCCCAGATGACGGCCAGCCCCACGAGCGTGGCGAGCGAGACGAGCAGCGCGGGTGCGGCGGCGTCGAACCCGCCGGCCGCGAACAGACCCGGAAATGCCCACGCCGCGCCGATCGGCGTGAGCGCCAGCGCGTCGACCGCCTCGGCGAGCTGCGTCGGCACCCGACCGCCCCACTCCAGCGACGCGAAGAACACCCCGACGGGGACGACCACGACGAGCAGGGCGAGGACGAACAGACCGGTGAGCTCGCGCGAACGGCGCTCCCGGAGGAACAGCGCGGTGAGCGCCATGCACACGCGTGCCAGCAGGATGCACGTGGCCACCCCGAGCACGACACCGGCTGCGGCGACGGCGCCCGGCACCCCGTGGTCCGTCCAGACGACGGCCGTGGCGATTGCCACGGCGAGGAGGGCCAGGATCGGGATGCTGATCGCACCGGCGACCGCGAGCACCGCGGCGAGCCGGCCGGGTGCGAGACCGAGCACCGCGAAGCGCCGTGGATCCAGGGGGTCGGTCGCCCCCACGATGAGCGGTGCGAGCGCGAACCCGAGCGTGACAGCCGACCCGGCGAGCACGGTGACCGCCAGGACGACAGCCGTCGGCGCATCGCCGAGTGTGAGAAGCCCCCGGCAGGCGATGACCGTGCCGCCGGCGAGGAGCAGCAGACCGATCACGGTCCGCGAGACGTGCGCCGAATCCCCCCGCAGGGCACCGAGCAGGAGCGCGAGCCTCAGCCGGAGAACGTGTGCAGCCACTCGAGGCCCTCCACGTCGCTCAGGCCGCCCGCGAGTTCGATGAACCGCTGCTCGAGCGTGAGCTCGCCGCGGACGTCGTCGACGGTCCCCTCCGCGAGCACCTGACCGGCGACGATGACCGCGACTCGCGAGCACACGCGTTCGACCAGATCCATTCCGTGGCTGGAGAGGATCACGGTCCCGCCGTGATCGACGTAAGTGGAGAGGATGTCGAGGATGATCGCGCTCGAGACGGGGTCAACCGACTCGAAAGGCTCGTCCAGCACGAGCAGACGCGGTGAGTGGATCAGCGCGCCGGCGAGCATCACCTTCTTCAGCATCCCCGCGGAGTAGTCCGACACGACGCGCCCGAGCGCATCCGTCAGATCGAACGCGCGCGCGAGGTCGGCCGTGCGGCTCTCGACGACCGCGGACGGAAGACCGCGGAGGACGCCGTAGTAGTGCAGCAGCTGGCGTCCGGTGAGTCGATCGAACGTCCGCAGCCGGTCGGGCAGCACACCCATCTGCCGCTTCGCGGCGAGAGGATCGGTGGACGCGTCGATCCCGTTCACGCTGATCGAGCCGCGATCCGCACGCAGCAGCCCCGAGATCAGCGACAGCGTCGTCGTCTTGCCCGCGCCGTTGGGTCCGACGAGCCCGTAGAACGTGCCGGAGGGCACGGTGAGGTCGATCGCGTCGACGGCGCGCGTGTCGCCGAACGACTTCGACACGCCCTTCACCACGAGTGCCGCAGTGCTCGGATCGACGGATGCCGCCACCAGCACCTCCGGCACGTCATCGGTCTGTGTCTGTCGAATCACCGCGGGCGTCGGGTCGATGGTCGTCGTCGCCGCGGACTCGGGCTCCGGTTCTGTCTCGGGCTCCTGCTCCGGCTCGATTTCGGGCGGAAGCGCCGACTCGTCTCTCCGTGCCGTTCGGATCCCGGCCGCTTCGGTCTCCGCGGCGACCGCATCCGCGGCTTCTGTCTCCGCGGCCACTGTTTCCGCGGCCTCGATCCGGTCGACTTCTGCCCTGTCGTCGGATTCGCTGGAGCTCTCGGCCCCCGCCGAGTCGGCGGATTCCGCCTCTGCTCCGGCTGCCTCGGCCTCTTCCACCGCTGCCGATTCGGCGACGTCACCTTCGGATTCCGTCACGACTTCGGGTTCCGTCACGACAACGGGCTTCGGCGGCACCGGCAACGGAGGCCGGGGCGGGATGATCAGGCCTGTCGGCAGCGGCGGCACCGGCGGCGGCGAATCCGCAGCCGCTGCCGGCGGAGCGGCGGGTTCGGCCGAGGCGGACGGCTTCTTCTTCGGCCGCTTCGGCTTCTTCGGCTGGGGGCGGGTCTCGTCGCCACCGCTCGTGCCGGGCTTCTCCGGCGCCGGTGCGACGGGCAGCGGGCGGACGGGCGTCACGCCGCCCGAGGCGCTCCCCGCATCGCCATCCGGCTGTTCCGGATGCGCATCGTGGGGCATGGGCAGCGAGGCTGACACCGATACAACGTATCAAGCGGGTCGACGAGTACGGCAATGTCCGACGCGGGTCGACATGAACCCGCCCATGTCACGAATCGACAACGGGCGCGCCGCATTATGCGGGTTCTCAGGTGACTTCGCTACCATGGGGTCGGCACGAGGGAGTGTCGCGTCGGTGAACCGACGGTGAAGACACTCATCCCAGGAGCAGACTTTGACCCTTCAGACCGTGATTCTCGCAGCCGGCATGGGCTCGCGACTGGGCCGTAGCCTGCCCAAGCCCCTCACCGAGTTGAGCGACGGCCGCAGCATCATGCAGCAGCAGCACGACAACATCCGCGCCGCATTCGGCTCCGACGCCCGCATCATGACGGTCGTCGGCTATCGCGCGGAGACGATCGTCGAGGCGTTCCCGCACGTCGACTACGTCTACAACGACCTCTACGACCAGACCAACACGTCCAAGAGCCTCCTGCGCGCGCTGTCGAAGAGCGGCAAGGGCGGCGTCCTCTGGATGAACGGCGACGTCGTGTTCGATCCGCTCGTCCTCGGTCGCGCCATCGAGCTCATCGAGAACGACCAGTCCTTCGTGACCGTGAACACCTCGAAGGTCAGCGACGAAGAGGTGAAGTACACGGTCACCGCCGACGGCTTCATCCACCAGCTGTCGAAGACCGTCGTCGGCGGCATCGGCGAAGCGGTCGGCATCAACTACATCTCGAGCCGCGACAAGAAGGCCTTCGTCCGCCAGCTCATGCGCGTCGACGACCAGGACTACTTCGAGCGCGGCCTCGAGCTCGCGATCGAGGAAGACGGCATCCGCCTCCAGCCCCTGGACATCTCGGACCTGTACGCCGTCGAGGTGGACTTCGCGGAAGACCTCGAGCGGGCGAACCTCTTCGTCTGACCCGCGCCCTCCTCGTCGTGCGCTGAAGACCTCCGTGCCCTCGGGCGAGTCGAGGTTGTCAACCCCAGCGAGTCTCCAGATTCGCACGCCTAAGATCGGCCGTGATGGCCGACAAGGTGCACCGCATCCACTCCCTCCCCGATGACTCGCCGTGGACGGGAGGGCTTCCGCCTGCCGGTTCGGAGGAGCATCCGCTGATCGTGCGGGTGCTCGACCGGGTCCTCGCGATCCAGCGCCCGGTCGTGGTCTCGCACCTGCGCAGCATCCGGCTCCGCCACCCCGACGCGTCGACAGCCGAGATCGTCCGGATCCTCGAGCGGCGCTACCTCGCCGCCGTGACGACCGGCGGCGCCGCCGTGGGCGCGACGGCCGTCGTCCCCGGGATCGGGACCGGCGTCACGCTCGCGTTGAGCGGCGTGGAGACCGTCGGCTTCCTCGAGGCGACGACGCTGTTCGCCCAGTCGGTGGCGGAGGTCCACGGCATCCCGGTCTCCGATCCCGACCGCGCACGCGCACTCGTGCTGACCCTGATGCTCGGCAAGGAAGGCGTCGACCTCGTGGCGCAGCTCGCCGGACAGGTCTCCGGCAAGGGGCCGACGCGCGACCGCTATTGGGGTGAGCTCATCACGAAGACGATCCCGCGGGCCGCGATGGGTCCGCTGGTGGACCGGCTCAAGACCACGTTCGTCCGATCCTTCGCCGCGCGCGGAGGAGCGTCGTTCGTCGGCAAGGCGCTGCCTTTCGGCATCGGAGCGGCCGTCGGCGGCGCGGGAAACCACATCCTCGGACGGCGGGTGCTCGTCGGGTCGCGGCGCGCCTTCGGTCTCCCTCCGCTCGACCTGCCCGCGGAGCTCGAGCCGCGACCGGACACCCTGCGCCTCGAACACGCCGCCACCCGCGGCATCCGCCGGGCAGGTGGCGCGATCGTCGGTGGCATCGCGCGCGGCGCATCCGCGGTCGGCTCTGCGGGCCGCAGAGTGGGTGGAGCCGTCGGACGTCGCGACCGCGCCGCGATCGAGGAGCACGAGGCGTCGTCTCCCGAGACGGTCGACGACCTCGGAGACGACTGAATCCCTCCTCCCCAGCGCGCCGAGCGAGGGCTGAGTCCACAGGACGCGGAGGATTGCGGCCGAAGGACGGCAGAAAGGTCGGATGCCGTTCGTAGCGTTCCGGCATGCTGCACATCGTCGATCGTGAAGAGCCGTCCGCGTACCGCGTCCCGTGGCGCGTCGACCGTTTGTACGACACCCACCCGCTGCTGACGAACGCGGGCGAGGGGCCGCTGGATTTCGTGCGCGTCTTCGTCGACAGCACGCGATTCTTCCCCGAGACCGAGTTCTGGGGTCAGATGCTCCCGGGCGAGACCGCGGAGCTCTGCCTGTGCGACCACGATCCGGAGGACGTCATCGTCACTCTGAGCTGGTTCCGCCCCGAAACCGGAGTGGAATACGTCTGGCGGTGTGCCGTGTGAGCCCGGCGCTGTCCGTGGGAGTGGTGCGCGCATCTGTCTGCGGCGCGCACAATGGACGTATGGGTCAGTTCAGCACCCGCCCCGAGGAGCCGACGGAATGGGCGGGTCTCCCCTCGGAGCCTGCCCGGATCCGCCCCGCGGCCGAGTCCCTCGACACGCCGGTCGAATCCGCGGCATCGCTCACGCTGTGGGGTTCGGAGATCGCGTCGGTGACGGTGCCGATCCCCACCCAATCCGCGAGCGTGGCAGGACCGGACTCCGCAGGCGAAGAGCACGTCGACGCGGACCCCCGCGCCGCGGCAACGGGTGCAAGCGCTTCCACCTCAGACTCGACACTCCGCACCAGCGGGGCATAACCTCGGGAGTATGGACAGCACTCTGGCGTGCCTTGCGGCATGGATGCCCCGGCAACGATGGTACGCCGCGAAAGGCCGCCCGCCGAGCCTGCGCCTGGTCGCGTGGTGGGACCTGCCGACCACCGATCCGGGCGACGGAGACGGTGCGGCGGTGCCCGAAGGCAGTGAGCCGCGGGTCCGCACGTTCCTGGTGGCGGACGAGGGGGCGTTGCCCGCCGTGCTCTACCAGATACCCGTCGTCGCGCGGGCCACGGCGACGGTCGAGGCCTCACCCGATCACGTGATCGGCAGCCCGGAGCCGGGCACGACCTTCATCGACGGACCCTTCGATCCCGCGTACACCGCGGCACTGCTGCACATGGTGACCGCAGGAGGCCGGGGCGCCGGTCCGGGTGCCGTCGCGATCGGGCATCCCACCCTCCACGTACCGCAGAAGCCTCCTCGCACCGCCGCGGTGCTGGCCGGTGAGCAGTCCAACACCTCGCTCGTCTACCGGGCCGGCGACGGATCGATGCCGATCATCTGCAAGGTCTTCCGCCAACTGCACCCCGGCCTCAATCCCGACATCGAGCTACAGACCGCTCTGGCCGACGCGGGGTCCTCGCACGTGCCGCAGGCGATCGGGTCCATCGAGGGCACATGGCCCGACATGTCCACCGCGCAGGGCACGGTCTCCGGCTCGCTCGCTTTCGCCCAGGAGTTCCTGCCCGGCGTCGAGGACGCCTGGCGTGTGGCGCTGCACGCCGCGGCGAGGGCCGAGGACTTCCGCGACCGCGCCCACGCCCTCGGTGCCGCCACCGCCGACGTGCATCTGTCGCTCGCGGGGCTCTTCCCCACGCGCCCGACGCAGCAGGTCGACCGTGAAGCGACCGCCGCGACCTGGCGGAGACGTCTGGCGATCGCGATGGCGGAAGTGCCGGCCATCGCCGATCGGCGTGAGGCGATCGAAGCCGTCTACGCTCGAGCGCTCGAGGTGTCCTGGCCGCCGTTGCAGAGGATCCACGGCGACTATCACCTCGGCCAGGTGCTCCAGGTGCCCGGACGCGGCTGGGTGCTGCTCGATTTCGAAGGCGAGCCGCTTCGACCGATGTCGGAGCGTGTCCAGTCCGATCTTCCGCTGCGCGATGTGGCCGGGATGCTGCGTTCATTCGACTACGTCGCCGGGTCGATCAGACTGGATCACCCCGACCGATCCCCCGAGGCGGTGCGCGAGTGGGCGCGCAGCGCGCGGCGGTCGTTCGTCGAGGGGTATGCCAGCAGGTCCGGCGTCGAGCGCGACGTCGAGAGCCCGCTGCTGGCGGCCCTCGAACTCGACAAGGCGGTGTACGAGGCGATCTACGAGTCGCGCAATCGCCCGACGTGGGTCATGATCCCGCTCCGCGCGATCTCCCGCCTCGTGGAGAGGCCGGCCGCCGTCGGCTGACCGCTCGGACGCATCCTGGCCCCGAAGACGGCTCAGTCGTCGAGCTCGGCTTCTTCCTGCTCGTCCTCGTCGTCCTCGCCGGACTCGAGGGCGCGCCCGTGCCAGTCGTTCCACGACTGCATCAGCCCCGCCACCGCGCCATGGAAGCGTGCCGTCGCGGCCCCGGGCGCCGTGTCGCCGAAGTAGTGCGCAACCCACTCCTCGAGGCGGGCGACCGCATCGGGATCCCCGAGAACCCGCTCGGTTTCAGCGACAACGGCCCCGGCATCCGCCGCGTCGAGCCACTCGCACGCCGACAGATAGCCGTGCGTGTCGATCACGGCCTCCGGATCGACGGGCCTGGTGATCATGAGTGGCCGGTCGGCTGCCAGCCGGTCGTACACCATCGCGGAGATGTCGACGATCGCGACGTCTGCGGCGGCGAGCTGCCAGCCGAGCTCCGGCCCGTCGTCGAAGACGTGATGGGACGCCGGATCCGCGGCGTTCGCGGCGGCGAGGGCGGCGATGATGCGACGGTTCGCCGCCCCGTACTCGGTGTTCACCACCCCCGAGCGCGGGTGCGGACGATAGATCACCCGATGCCGACCGGTCGCCAGCAGCGCACTCACGAGGGCTTCACCGTGGCTCAGGATCGAGCCGTAGTGGGCGGAAGGACGGTCGCCCTCCCACGTCGGCGCGTAGAGGACGACGGTCCGCTCATCGGGCGTGTACGGGAGCACTCCCGAGTAGTGATCGGCCTGGGGTCTTCCGATCTCGATCGTGCGGCGGTCGAGGTCGTAGTCCCACAGCACCCGGCTGAGACGCTCACGGGCAGCGGAACCGGCGATGAACGCATAGTCGTACGCCTTGTACTGGTTCGTGGTCATGTACATCTTGTCGGACTCGCCGTGGTTGATGAAGACGTGCCAGCGGCGTCCGTAGCGGAACATCTGGAAATTGCGGGTGTTCTGATTCACGTACAGAACGACACGGATGTCCTGCGTCGCGATGAACGCCTCGACATCCCTCACAGTCGGGGCGAACGCGACGGGGAGGGCGTCGTCGGCGAGGAGAGCGCGCGCTCCGGTCGCCGAACGGCTCAGCACCACGACGGGCCACGTCTTCGCGAGGTCGGCGAGCGGCTTGTACCACTGGCGGATCTGGTACATGTTCACCGCACCGTCCGCGAAGTACACCGCGATCCGGTAGTGGTGCAGGGGGTGAGGGGTCCGGGCCGCCAGGGTCCGCCGCACCTCGCCGACCGCACTGCGGCTCGCGACCGCCTTCTTCAAGAGCGCGGTGGCCTTCTTCGCATCGGACAACAGACCCACTCCCCCAGGATACCGAGGCTCGGAGGGGCAGCCCCGTGCGAGCCCCCGATCGGCGCGCGGCGGACGTCGTGGCATGATCGACGGATGCATGACGAGCAGCCGGAGCGCAGAGATGCGCCGGTGGTTCCGAGCGGGGCAGGGGTGACGTTCGTCATGCCGGTGCTCAACGAGCGCGACTATCTGCGTCGGGCCGTCGAGACCGTGCTCGCGCAGGACGTCGAAGGTCCGACCGAGCTCATCCTGGCCCTCGCGCCGTCGGTCGACGGCACGACCGAGCTCGCGCGCGAGCTTGCGGCAGCAGACGATCGGATCGTGCTGGTCGACAACCCGGATGCCGACATCCCGATCGGTCTGAATCGGGCGATCCGGGCCGGACGCTACCCGACAGTCGTGCGGGTGGATGCCCATTCCGAGCTCCAGCCCGGCTACACGACGCGCGCGCTCGCGACGCTGGACCGCGTGCGCGCGGCGAACGTCGGCGGCGTCATGCGGGCGGATGGCCGCACCCCGTTTCAGCGCGCGGTCGCGCGCGCGTACAACTCCCCCATCGGCCTCGGTGGCGGTGCGTACCACGGCGGCACGCAGGAAGGGGATGCTGAATCGGCGTACCTCGGCGTCATGCGCAAAGACGTGCTCGAAGAAGTGGGTCTCTTCGACGAGAGCATCCGCAGGGGTGAGGACTGGGAGCTGAATCTGCGGATCCGGCGTGCCGGCTATCGTGTGTGGTTCGATCCCGCGCTGTCGGTGACGTATTGGCCGCGCGAGAGCTGGTCGCGTCTGGTGCGCCAGTTCAGCGCGACGGGCCGGTGGCGAGGCGAGCTCGTGCGGCGCTACGGCCGGGGCAACTCGATCCGCTTCTTCGCGCCGCCCGCACTCGTGGTCGCGGTCGTGCTCAGCGCGGTACTGGGCGTGCTGCAGGCCACCGGGGTCCTCACGGGCGGGGCGTCGCTGTGGCTGTCGGTCATCCACCTCCCGGTCATCGCCTACGCGCTTCTTGTGATCGCCGTCGCGATCGGTCCGGGCGGCGGGCGCGGATGGCGCGACAAGGTGTGGACCCTCGCGGTGCTGCCGAGCATGCATCTCGCGTGGGGCACCGGGTTCATCGGGGGTGTGCTGCGCGGTGCGCACGACACGGTCGACACGTCTCGACTCGGTGACCGCAACACCCCCCTGCCCTGACAGGAGGGTGGGAAACTCACGCCGTCGGCGTCACGAACCCCTGATCGAGGATCCTGCTGACCACGCGCTCCGCGGCACGACCGTCGTCGCGGGCATTGAACTTTTGCCGCCACAGCGCGTACTTCGCGGCGAACTCGGCCGGATCGCCGTTGCGCACCGCCTCGATGAGCTCGGCCTGACTGGCGATCACGGGTCCGGGGGCGTGCGCGGCCAGATCGAAGTAGAAGCCGCGCAGCTCGCCCCGGTAGTGCTCCATGTCGGGGACGAGGAAGTACATCGGCTTGCCCGTGACGCTGAAATCGAACATGACCGACGAGTAGTCCGTGATGAGCGCATCGGCCACGAGCAGCAGGCGCGACGTGTCCGGGAAGCCGGTCACGTCGATGACACGCGGCCCCTCGGCATCCCGTCCCGGCTGAAGAGTGCGGGAGTGCCCGCGGACGAGCACCACGGCGTCGGTGGCCTCGGCGAGGGCGGCCGGATCGATGAAGTCGACCATCTGCGCCCGGTCGTCCCGCCACGTCGGAGCGTAGAGGAGCACACGCTCGTCGGCGCGGATGCCGAGCGTCTGCCTCGTCGCGCCCCCGTCGCCGTCTACCAGGATGTCGTTGCGCGGATACCCCTCGACCCAGACCGGCCGCGACAGGAACGCGTACGCCTTGCCCAGGATGCGGGCCGCGTACGGATTCTGGGCGAGGAGGACGTTCCAGCGGCGGGACTCCTTGATCACAGCCGCCATCCGGCGCGGATCGAATCCCGGCCGGTGCAGCGCGAGCCGCTTGAGCGGCGTACCGTGCCACGTCTGCAGTACGACCTGACCGGGTCGGCGCGCGAAGGTTCGCCGCAGCCAGTCGTTCACCACGAGGAGCCGCGCTGAACCCCGGGCACGCCACCACTCGGGGCTGCCGTCCACGACCGGCACCGCGCCCTCGGGGACCTGGACCGAGAGGTCGACGACGCTCCAGTACCGGGTGATGCCGGGAGCCCGGCGGGCGAGCTCGCGGTCGATCGCGAGCGGGTTGCAGCTCGCGTTGCGTCCGTAGAAGCTCTCGAAGAACACCGCCTCCTCGAGAGCCGTGGGGCGGGTGGCGTAGCGGCGCTCGAGCGCGGCCTGGCCCTCGCCGGAGTCGTATGCGGGGTCGATCGGCGGGCCGACCGTGAGAACGGTCCCGTCGAGCGAGGCGCGAAGCGTGCCCAGCTGGGTCAGCGGGACGGATGCCGGCGGCTCGGGCTCCTGACCGTCGGCGCCCTGCACACGCAGGTCGTACTCCCCCGAGGGCAGCGGGAGCTCTTCCCCACCCCAGCGCGATGCCTGGAGCGGGAGGACGGCCTTCCACGTCTTGCCGCGCCCCGTGACGGTCGCGCCGACGCGTGCGCGAGGCCCCACGAGATCGACGGATGCCGGCCGCGGACCGGTGCCCGACACGATCAGGGCGGCACCCTCGTCGGTGGAGAAACGGGCGTCGGTCATCTGGCTCCTCTTCCGGTCGTCGACGTCCCTCTCCCGGACGTCGGCGTCATCGTATGGCCGCGCGCACGCGAGTGCAGTCCCGCCAGGATCGCACGGTACACCCGGCGGGTGTTGCCGCCGTCGTGGAAGGCGTGCATCCGCGCACTCAGGCTCTCCGCGTGCGCGATACGCCGTGCCCGTTCCCGGTCATCTCCGAGTACGGTGTCCAGCTGCGCCGCAGCGCTCGTCCAGTCCGTCGCCCAGTCCTCCCCTGCGACGTCGCGGAATGCGCCGTAGAAGCCGCGGGAACGCGCGTAGGCGTCGACGTCCGGTGCGAGGAACACCACGGGCACGGGCACGAGCGCGGAGTCGAACACCAAAGACGAATAGTCCGTCACCATCGCGTCGAGGGCGGGCAGCACGGGCGTGACGTCGACCACGACGTCGCTGCCGAGACCGACGACGCGCTCGGTGCGGAACGGCGGCGCATACTCCCCCGCGCCGAGCGGATGCGAGCGGACGAGCAGAACCGCGCGATGTCGGGCCAGGACGTCCACGAGGAGCCGCCACTCGTCGGGCGACGGGACGGCCGGATCGGCCGCACCGTCGCGCCACGTCGGTGCGTAGAGGACGAGGCGCGCTGAGGGGTCCACGACACCGGCCGCCTCCGAGATCACCCGCCGGGCGTGCGCGCGCCGGCTCTCCGCCGTACCGCGCGAAAGGACGTCGACGCGCGGCTCGCCCGTCACCGGCACGCGGTCATCGGCCAGGCCGAACGCCGACTCCAGCCGCCCCCGTACGACATGGGACGCGGCCGGGAGGATTCTGATCCGGCGCGCAGCTCCGCGGTACATGCGGGCGATCGCGCGGCGGAGCACGACGGAGTCCCCGAGGATGCCGATGCGGACGGTCGCGGGGGAATCCAGGCCGATGCGCTTGAGAGGGATGCCGTGCCACAGCTGCACGACGAAGGCATCCGAGACCGCGAAGCGGTTCACGTCGCCGAAGCCGTGGGTGATGACGACGACCCGGGCGCGGGCGGTCAGCCAGAAGCCGCGGATCGAGCGCTTGTCCGCGTGCGGGATGCCGCGGGCCGCCGCATCCCGAGCCTCGCGGGGTGAGCCGACGAGCCAGACCGCCCGATGCCCCTCGGCTGCGGCGACCTCCCACAGCGCGAGCGCGCCGTCGGCGATGCCGACGCCGCAGCCGAAGACCCAGGCGTCGCGGGAACGCGGGATGAGGAGGGTGGCGAGTCGGCCGAGGACGTAGAGCGGGATGCTCGCGAGCTTCCGCGCGTTGCCCGCGCCGAACGAGAAAGGCGCCACCCCGCGACTCTATCGCGGGGTGGCGCCCTCGGCCTGTACCGGGACTGCGCGCTACAGCGGCAGCTCGCCCAGCGTCACGTCGACGGTGCGGGTCTCGCCGTCGCGGACGAACGTGACGGTGGCGTCGCTTCCGGCGGCGACCGCACGCACCTGAGCGGTCAGATCGGTCGCGTCCGTGATCGGCACGCCGTTGAAGGCGGTCACGATGTCGCCTTCCTGCAGACCGGCCTCGAGCGCCGCGCCGTCCGCGACCACCTCCGCGATGTACGCACCGGTGATCGTCGAACCCTCGACGGCCGCGGCATCCTGCACGCTTGCGCCGAGCAGGCCGTGCGTGGCTGCGCCGGTCTCGATGATCTCGTCGGTCACGCGCTGGACGATGTTCGACGGGATCGCGAAGCCGACGCCGATCGAGCCCGCTTCGCCGCTCATGCCGCCGGCGGTCGCGATCGCGACGTTGACGCCGATGAGCCGTCCGTCGGCGTCGACGAGTGCACCGCCGGAGTTGCCGGGGTTGATCGCGGCGTCGGTCTGGATCACGGCGATCGAGATCGACTCGGACGGCGTCTGCTGCTGCCCGTCGCCCTCGCCGAAGTCGAAGAAGAACGGCGGCGTCTGTCCGTCTTCCGGGGTCTGGCCCTCATCCGGGGCTTCGGACTGGCCGTCCTGTGCGTCACCGGACTCGGGGGCGGCCGCGGAGGCGATCTGGATCGAGCGGTTCAGTGCGCTGACGATCCCGGTCGTGACGGTGTTCGACAGTCCGAGCGGGGCACCGAGGGCGATCGTCTGATCGCCGACGTTCAGCTCGGAAGAATCGGCGAACTCCACCGGGGTCAATCCCTCGGCGTCCGCGAGCTTGATGACCGCGAGGTCGTACGTGGGGTCGGTGCCCACGACCTCGGCGTCGTACACGCGACCGTCTGAGGTCGTGACGCGGATGACCGCATCGGCGCTCGCGCCGTCGAGGGTGACGACGTGGGTGTTCGTCACGACGTAGCCGTCGCTCGTCAGCACGACGCCCGAGCCCGTGCCCGCGCCGTTCGCGCTCGTTGCGGAAATCGTGACGACACTCGGGAGGACCTTGCCGGCGATCGCCGTCGTCTGGTTGACCGAGTCCGTGTTGTTGACCGTGACGGTCGCGGGTCCGGCTGCCGGGAGCGAGCCGGCGGGCGCGAAGAGATTCACTCCCGCGTACGCGCCGCCGAGGCCCGCCGCACCGCCGACGAGCGCCGCCGCGACGATGAGCCCGGCGACCTTGCCGGCACCGGACTTCTTCTTGACCGCGGGCGCGGTCGGAACGGATCCGGTCGCCATAGGCCCGAAGGGCACGGTGGGCTGCGTCTGGTTCATGTCCGGTCGCGCACCGGCCGGACCGAACGCGCCCGCGTACGGCTGACCGGGAGCCTGCTGACCGGCGTAGGCGCCCGCGGGAGCCTGCTGCCCGGCGTACGAGGGCACGCGCGGCGGACCGTAGAGCGGGGTCTGTGGCGGATACGGCTGCTGCCCGCCCGTCGGGCCGGCGGGACGCACGCCCTGCGGTGCCTGCCAGGCCGGGGTCTGCGGCGGGGGCGGGAAGCCCTGCTGGGGCCCGACGGGCGCATCAACCGTCTGCTCGGCCTGCGGCGCCGCGGGCGCATCGACCGTCTGCTCGGCCTGCGGCGCCGCGGGCGCATCGACCGTCTGCTCGGCCTGCGGAGCTGATCCGTCAGCCGCAGCCGGGAATTCGGGGGTGGAATCGTCGGGGCGCGTGCCCTCGGTGTCGCTCATGGTGTGCTCCTTCTGCCGACCACTGAAACTCTCGCGCCGGATTCTGTGCGTTTCTTATGGCGGGGATGGGGGTCGACTATGCGAGTAGCGTGAACCGGATGCGAGTGATCACCGGTGCATGGCGTCGTACGGCGATGGGTGCGGGACTCATCGGCGCGGACGGTTCGACCCGCCCCACCATCTTCGCCGAGATGTCGGCCCTCGCGGCCCGAACCGGCGCCATCAATCTCGGGCAGGGCTTTCCGGACGAGGACGGCCCCGCCGAAGTGCTCGAGGCGGCGCGCGCGGCGATCGCGAACGGCGTCAACCAGTATCCGCCGGGCCGCGGCATCCCGGATCTGCTGCAGGCGATCGCGGAGCACCAGCACCGCTTCTACGGGCTGCGGCTCGATCCGCACCGCGATGTGCTCGTCACCGCCGGAGCGACGGAGGCCCTCGCGGCGACCCTCCTCGCCCTGATCGAGGGCCCGGACGACGAGGTCGTCGTGTTCGAGCCGCACTACGACTCGTATGCCGCGGTCGTGGCGCTCGCCGGCGCGCGGCTCGTCACGGTGCCGCTGCGTCGGCCCGACTTCCAGCCCGATCTCGACATGCTGAGGGATGCCGTCACCGACCGCACCCG
>CAYOQY010000028.1:0-23938 GCA_964406225.1 uncultured Microbacterium sp. | reverse complement strand
TTGTGCTTGACCGAGATCTTGAAGTCGTGGAAGTCGTGCTCCTCGAAGAGCGACGCCTCCCAGACCGCACTTTCGACGAGCGCCTCGGGCGTCGCCTTGCCGTACTTCTCCAGCAGCCGCGGATCGAGCGAACCCGCGTTGACACCGATGCGCAGCGACACCCCGGCGTCCTTGGCCGCCTTGGCGATCGCGCCCACCTGGTCGTCGAACTTGCGGATGTTGCCGGGGTTGACCCGCACGGCGCCGCAGCCCGCGTCGATCGCCTGGAAGACGTACTTCGGCTGGAAGTGGATGTCGGCGATGACCGGGATCTGGCTCTTCTTCGCGATGATGTGCAGCACGTCCGCGTCATCCTGGGACGGCACCGCCACGCGCACGATCTCGCATCCGGATGCCGTCAGCTCGGCGATCTGCTGCAGGGTCGCGTTGATGTTCGTGGTCGGCGTCGTCGTCATCGACTGGACGCTCACGGGCGCGTCGCCGCCGACGAGCACCTTGCCGACGCTGATCTGGCGGGACTTGCGACGGGGGGCGAGGGTTTCGGGGACTTTGGGCATCCCCAGATTCACGGCAGGCACGGCATCCAGCCTACGCCGCTCCGGTCGGGAGGAGCCTGCACGCCGCGGCACGCGCCCGGAGGCGCAGGGCCGTTGTGATAAGTTCGCCGCATGCGTGCGAACCCCACATGGTGGCCCGCCTTCTAGGCGGTGTGTTCGCACGACCACAGACCGCCGTTCCGACCAGGGAGGGCGGTCTTGTTCGTAGGGCCCCCGCCCCCACGACGAAAGACCGACGATGACCGGGTCTGCCCCACCCCCCTCGAATGAACTCGCGACGCTGATCGACCTCGCGGCGCGCGGCATCCCGTTCGCCCTGATCGCCCGCGATCGGACGACGATCGAGCTCCTGACCGGCGACGTCGTCGATGTGGAGCTGCTCGCCGACATCCCCCTCGTCGACGACGCGGGGGCACCCCAGGAAGTGCTCGCCCTCGTCCCGTTCCGGCAGGTGCGCGAGCGGGGCTTCGAGTGCCACGACGACGGTGCGCCGCTGCGTTGCCTGATCGTGCGCGAGCGCCGCGTGATCGACCGCGCCGAGGCGCTCGCGCAGCTCCCGTCCGCTCCGATCCCACTCCAGGACGTCGGCTTCGACATCGCCGACGACGACTACGCCGCGATCGTGCGCCGGGTCATCGCCGACGAGATCGGCCTGGGCGAGGGCGCGAACTTCGTCATCCGTCGGGACTTCACCGCGGGTGTGGAGACGGATGCCGCCACGGCGGCCCTGACGTGGTTCCGGGCTCTGCTCGAGCACGAGCGCGGAGCGTATTGGACCTTCGCCGTCGTCACCCCGGGTCACCTCGCGGTCGGCGCGAGCCCCGAAGCCCATGTGAGCGCGCGGGACGGCATCGTGACGATGAACCCGATCTCGGGGACGTTCCGCCACCCCGAGGGCGGCGCGACCGTCGAGGCCCTGACCGAATTCCTCGAGTCGACCAAGGAGACGGAAGAGCTCTTCATGGTCGTGGACGAAGAGCTCAAGATGATGAGCGCGGTCTGCTCGGACGGCGGACGCATCACGGGTCCGCACCTGAAGGAGATGTCGCGCCTCACGCACACGGAGTACGTGCTGCGGGGGCGCAGCCGGCTCGATCCGCGCGAGATCCTGCGCGAGACGATGTTCGCGCCGACGGTCACGGGCTCCCCCATGCAGAACGCGTGCACCGTGATCACGCGCCACGAGACGACTCCTCGCGGCTACTACTCCGGCGTCGCGGCGCTGTTCACACCGCGCACCGACGCGATCCTCGCGGGCGAGTCGACGCACGACCTGGACGCGCCGATCCTGATCCGCACGGCCTACCTCGTGGACGGCCGCCTGCGCGTGCCGGTCGGCGCGACGCTCGTGCGCCACTCCGATCCGTACGGAGAGGTGAGCGAGACGCACGGCAAGGCCGCGGGCGTCCTCGGCGCGATCGGGGCGGTGCCCCGTGACCGCCCGTCGGCGTCGGCGATCCCGACCGTCGACGCCGAGGCGATCGACGAAGACGCCCCGACGGCCGATCCGAAGCCGCTCGCCGACGACGCCGACATCGCCGCGCTTCTCGCCTCGCGCAACGCCCGGCTCGCGTCGTTCTGGCTCAATCCGCAGGACGCGATGGAGCGCGGCGGGCCGTTCCGCGGACGGTCGGCGATCGTCGTGGATGCCGAGGACCGCTTCACGACGATGCTCGCGCACCAGCTGCGCCACCTGGGACTCGCCGTGCAGATCGTGCCGTGGGCCGAGATCACGGATGCGCAGATCGACGATGCGGAGCTCGTCGTCTCGGGCCCCGGCCCGGGCGACCCCCGCGATCCCTCGACGGCGCGGATGCGGCGCATGCGCGCCGTGGTCGCGCGGCGGCGCGCATCCGGCCGGCCGCTGCTGGCGGTGTGCCTGAGCCACCAGATCCTCGCCGACGCGCTCGGGATCGCCCTCGTTCCGCTCGATGCCCCCCACCAGGGCCTGCAGAAGACGGTGGACGTGTTCGGGATGCCGGCATCCATCGGCTTCTACAACACCTTCACCGCGCGCGTCGCCCCCGGGACGACGCAGGTCGGCGACGCCGAGGTGGCGGCCGACCCCGCGACCGGCGACGTGTACGCCCTCCGCGGTCCGGGCTTCGCCTCGGTGCAGGGACACCTGGAGTCGATCCTGTCGCGCGACGGCATGACGACGCTCGAGCGTCTCGTCGCAGCAGCCCTCTCCCCCGTCGAGGCCTGAGCGCCGAGGGCGGGCGTCACTGCGAACGCGCCGCGAGGAGTCGACGCTCGGCGTCGTTCGCGGTGAGCTCCATCGCGCGCAGGTCGGCGGCGAGGGCTTCGTCGTCGCGGCCGAGCCCCCGCAGCAGATGACCTCTCACCGCGTGCCACAAGTGGTAGCGCGAGAGTCCCCCACCCAATCCGTCGACCTCGGCCAGGGCGACCTCGGCGCCGGCGACCTCGGCGAGCGCGACCGCACGGTTGAGGCGCACGATGGGCGACCGGTCGTACGCCGACAGCATGTCGTAGAGGACGAGCACCTGGGCCCAATCCGTGTCGGCGGCGGTCGCCGCATCCGCATGGCAGGCCGCGATCGCCGCGTGCAACTGCCAGCGGCCGGGCCGACGCAGTCGGGCGGCGCGTTCGAGGGCGAGTCGCGCCTCGGCGATCAGTGCGGAATCCCACCGCGTGCGGTCCTGCAGACCGAGGAGCACGAGATCGCCGTCGACCGCCCGCGCCGACTCGCGCGCGCGATGGAACAGCAGCAGCGAGAGCAGGCCCTGCGCCTCCGCTTCGCGCGGCAGGGCGATCGCCACGACCCGCGCGAGCCACAGCGCGTCGTCGGCGAGATCGCGGTCCGCCGCCGCGTCCGCGCCCGCGCGCAAGTGGGCCTCGGCGTACATGACCGACACGACGGTGAGCACGATGTCGAGGCGCTCGGGCCGCTCGGCGGGCTCGGGGACGCGGATCGGGATGCCCGCCGCTCCGATCTTGCGCTTGGCCCGCACGATGCGCTGCGCGACGGTGGCGTCGGTGCTCAGCGTCGCCCGCGCGATCTGCGCGGTCGTCAGGCCGCACACCGCGCGCAGGGTGAGCGCGAGCTGCGCGTCGGGCGAGAGCGCGGGGTGGCAGCATCCGAACAGCAGGGGAAGTCGTTCGTCCGCCTCGCGATCGCCGACCGGCGCCCGGTCATCGCCGGCAGGCGGCTCCACGAGGAGTCTGAGCTTGTCGCGATACCGCGTCTCGCGCCGGAGGCGATCGAGCGCGTTGTGCCGTGCGGCCTGCAGGAGCCACCCACCGGGACGCGGCGGGATGCCCTCCACCCGCCACGCGCGCAGCGCTTCGACGATCGCGTCGGCGACCGCCTCCTCGGCGACGTCGAAGCTGCCGATCGCCCGCGTCAGCGCCGCGACGATCCTGCCCGACTCGTCACGCACGACGCGGGCGAGGAGCGCATCGGATGCCGCGGACCGGGCGCCGTGCGGCTCCGGTGCCGCGGCATCCCGCGTCGTCATTCCTCGAACTGGCTGTAGTCGGTCACCATCGGACGCACTTCGACCGACGTGCCCGGCAGGTCGAGCATGGGCCACGAACGGGCGAGCGCCAGCGCCGCGTCGAGGTCGGGCACGTCGATCACGCTGAAGCCGCCGACCGCTTCGCGCGCCTCGGTGAAGGGCCCGTCGACGACGACCGGACCGTCCGCGCCGTGACGCACGGTCGTCGCCGTCTCGACGGGCTGCAGCTCGGCTCCGGAGTCGGTGATGACGGCGCCGTGCTCGGCGAACCACTCGTAGACGCGCCCGTACACCTCCTGCGCCTGCGCGGGCGGAACGGCAGCGTCGAGCGCGGGGGTGCTGGTGAACATGATGACGTACTTCATCGGTGGCGTCCTTTCGTCAGGGGAACCGTTTCATCCCCACAGCGAACGGGCAACCCCGAAATCGACATGCAACGCGAAAAATCTCCGCGCTGGGTACTCAGAGGATCGACACCGGGTTGACGATGTCGGCGAGGATGAGGATCGCGCCCATGCCGATCAGGGCGATCACCACGACGAACGTGACCGGTACGAGCTTGGTCGCATCGACGGGCTTCGGCGGCGGGCGCCGGAACACCTTCGCGAACACGCGCTTGAGGCCGTCCCACAGCGCGACGACGATGTGACCGCCGTCCAGGGGCAGCAACGGGATCAGGTTGAAGACGAACAGCGCGATGTTGAGCGAGGCCAGCAGGCCCAGGAATCCCGCGACGCGGTTCATGATGGGCGCATCCGCGGCCGCGACTTCGCCCGAGAGGATGCCGGCCCCCACGACGCTCAGCGGGCCGTTGGGGTCGCGCTCCTCGCCGGTGACGAGGGTGACGGCCGTCTCGTACACCTTGACCGGCAGCTGCCAGATGATCCCGGCGACGGCGCCGACGTTCTCGATCGCCGACGCAGGGCCCGCCCAGATCGGCTGCGGCTGCAGCGTCGAGAGCGGACGGATGCCCGCGAAGCCCACTTCTTCGGTCTCGGGGGCGCCGTCGGCGTCGAGCACCGGCCTTCCGGCGGCGTCCGTCACGACGCGCTCGGCGGCGATCGGCGTGAGCGTGAGCGCGACCTCCTCGCCTCCGCGGTCCACCACCACCACGAGGGATCGCCCGGCCGATTCGCGGATGAGCGCGGACGCGTCGGCGAACGCGGCGATCGGCTGCCCGTCCACGCTCACGATCACGTCGCCCGGTTCCATGCCCGCGGCGGCGGCGGGCGCCGTCGGATCGGACGGCTCGCACGTCGTGCGCTGCTCCGAGGCCGGGATGACGCACGTGTTGACCTCGGCGACCGTCGTCGTCGCGGTCTGCACCCCGATCGCGGAGAACAGGACCGTGAACAGCACGATCGCGAACAGCAGGTTCATCACCGGTCCGCCGAGCATGATGACGACGCGCTTCCACACGGGGAGGCGGTAGAAGACGCGGTCGTCCTCTTCGCTCAGCAGGGTCTCGTCGTTCGCGGCGCGGGCGTCCTGCACCATTGTGGCGAAGAAGCCTCCACCGGCCCGCCCGTTGCGCTGACCGGATGCCGCCGCCTCGCGCTCCTTCGGGGAGGGCGGGTACATTCCCGCCATCGAGATGTAGCCGCCGAGCGGGATCGCCTTGATGCCGTACTGCGTCTCACCGACGCGGCGCGACCAGAGCGTGGGACCGAAGCCGATCATGTACTGCCCCACACGGACGCCGAACTTCTTCGCGGGGAAGAGGTGGCCGAGCTCGTGCAGCGCGATCGAGACCGCCAGCCCGACGACGAGCAGCACGACTCCGATGACGAACGCGATCGCTTCCACACGCCCACGCTACCTCCGGCTGCTTTGAGTGAGCCGACAGCAGGCGGAGGACGCCGCCGGAGATCGGCGGGCCGGATGAGAGGATGGAGATGCCATGGCGACTGACGCACCTTCACACCTGCCCCCCGTGCTGCGGCCGGACCATCCTCCGGTGCACACGCTGGAGGAGCTCGCCGAGCGGTTCGCCCGCGAGACCCGTGGAGAGCTCCCCGGCATCACGCTCACCGGGCTGACGCTCGCGACGGCCGACCTTCGGCCCGGGGATGTGTTCGTGGCGGTCCGCGGCGTGAACAGGCACGGCGCGGAGTACGCCGCGACCGCCGCCGAGAAGGGCGCGGTCGCGGTCGTGACGGATGCCGAAGGCGCCGACCTCGCCCAGCAGACCGGCCTGCCCGTGATCATCGTCGACGATCCCCGCGGACTGCTCGGTGAGCTCTCGGCGTGGGTGTACGGCACGGGCCGCGACGACGACCTGCCGCTGCTGTTCGGCACGACCGGAACGAACGGCAAGACGAGCGTGTCGCACCTGCTCGAGGGCATCCTCGGTCAGCTGGATGTGGTCACCGGGCTGTCCTCGACCGCGGAGCGGCACATCGCCGGCCAGGTGATCGTGTCGCGCCTCACGACGCCCGAGGCCTACGAGATGCACGCGCTCCTCGCCCTGATGCGGGAGCGGGGCGTCGAGGCGGTCGTCGTGGAGGTGAGTGCGCAGGCGCTCAGCCGCCGTCGCGTGGACGGGATCGTCTTCGACGTCGCGGCGTTCACGAACCTCAGCCACGATCACCTCGACGACTACGCCGACATGCGGGAGTACTTCGAAGCCAAGCTCCCCCTGTTCCTTCCCGACCGCTCGCGCCGCGCGGTGATCTCGCTCGACTCCGCGGCCGCCGTCGACGTCGTGGCGCGCTGCGAAGTGCCGTTCATCACGGTGGGCACCCCCGCGATCGCGAGTGATCCGGGCGCGGCATCCGACGCCGATTGGGTCGTCGAGATCATCGAGGAGCTGCAGACCGGCACCCGCTTCCGGCTGTCGTCCACGGACGGCCGTTCGCTCACGACGATCGTGCCGGTGATCGGCCGGCACATGGCGGCCAATGCGGGACTCGCGATCGTGATGATCCTCGAGGCGGGCTACGCCTGGGAGCGCATCGTCGAGGCGCTCGACCGCGACAGCGGCATCCGCGCCTACCTTCCCGGTCGCACCGAGCGCGTGTCGGGCGAGCGCGGCCCCGCGGTCTACGTGGATTTCGGCCACTCCCCCGACGCGTTCGAGAAGACGCTGGCCGCGGTGCGTCGGGTGACGCCCGGCAAGGTCCTCATGCTCTTCGGCGCCGACGGCGACCGCGATGCCACGAAGCGCCACGACATGGGGCGCACCGCGGTTGAGGGCAGCGACATCCTCGTGGTGACCGACCACCATCCGCGTTTCGAGGACATCGACGCCATCCGCGCCACCCTGATCGAGGGCGCGCGGATGGCGCGGCCGGATGCCGAGATCCACGAGTACTCGCCGCCGGAGGTCGCGATCGTCGAGGCGGTCAAGCTCGTCGGCGACGGCGACGCGATCCTGTGGGCAGGGCCCGGTCACCAGGACTACCGCGACATCCGCGGCGTCCGCACGCCCTACTCGGCGCGGGAACTCGCCCGCCGGGCACTGCGGGACGCGGGCTGGCCCGTCCCCGAGCCGCACTGGCCGGTGCCCTACCCCGACTGAGCGCGGTCGACGTCTCGCTGTCGACTATGCGGCGGCGATCGCCCGATCGGCGGCCGCGCGCGCCCAGCGCTCGGCCTCGGCGAGCGAGCCGCGCGTGATCCGGCCGCCCGACGTCGCCTCGGGATCGTGCGCGTCGACGACACGCTCGATCAGCTCGACGATCCCGGGGAACGTGAGCCGCCCCTCGTGGAACGCGTCCACCGCCTGCTCGTTCGCGGCGTTGAAGACCGCCGGATAGGTGCCGCCTGCGCGGCCGACCTTCTTCGCCAGCCGCACCGCGGGGAACGCGTCCTCATCGAGCGGCTCGAACGTCCACGACGATGCGACGGTCCAGTCGATGGGCCGGCCGACCCCGCCCACGCGGTTCGGCCAGTCCAGACCCAGCGAGATCGGCAGTCGCATGTCGGGCGGCGACGCCTGTGCGATCGTGGAGCCGTCGATGAACTCCACCATGGAGTGCACGATCGACTGCGGGTGCACGACGACGTCGATGCGGTGGAAGGGGATGTCGAAGAGCAGGTGCGCCTCGATGACCTCGAGGCCCTTGTTCACGAGGGTCGCCGAGTTCGTCGTCACCACGCGACCCATGTCCCACGTGGGGTGCGCGAGGGCCTGCGCGGGGGTGACGTCGGCGAGCGACGCGCGCGATCGCCCGCGGAACGGACCTCCGGATGCCGTCAGCACGAGCCGCTCGACCTCCGCGTGCTCGCCGGAGCGCAACGCCTGCGCGATGGCGGAATGCTCCGAGTCGACCGGCACGATCTGTCCGGGTCGGGCGAGCGCGGTGACGAGTTCGCCGCCGACGATGAGCGATTCCTTGTTGGCGAGCGCGAGCGTGCGGCCGGTCTCGAGCGCGGCGAGCGTCGGGCCGAGTCCCACCGAGCCGGTGATGCCGTTCAGGACGACGTCGGCCTCGACGTCGCGTACGAGCTGCTCCGCCTCATCCGCACCGAGAGCCGTGTGCTCGACCTGGAACTGCGCAGCCTGGGCATCCATCGCCGCACGGTTGCTGCCGGCGGAAAGCCCCACGACCTCGAAGCGACGCGGGTGGGCGCGGATGACCTCGAGCGCCTGGGTGCCGATCGATCCGGTGGACCCGAGGACGATGACGCGACGCATGCCGCCAGCCTAGCGAGCGCCCGGACGGTGCCGGGCGCCCGCTCGACGCGGAACTACTGCGCCGGCGCGGGGTGCTGGGTGCCGAGGATGTCGACGACGAAAACGAGCGTCTCGCCCACGAGGTCCTCCTCGTTGATCTCGCCCTCGCCGTAGCCGAGCGCCGGCGGGATCACCACGACGACCTGAGAGCCGACCGTCTGACCCTCGAGCGCCTGACGGAAGCCGTCCACCACGCCCGTGGTCTGGAACGATGCGGGGACGCCCTTCTCCCAGCTCGAGTCGAACACCGAGCCGTCCGACCACTTCACGCCCGTGTACTGCACGAGCACCGTGTCGCCGGATTCGACCGTCGCCCCGTCGCCCTTCTTCAGAATCTCAAGCTCGAGCTCGGTCGGCGCGTCGCCTCCCGGAAGCTCGATCGTGGGCTCGCCGTCGTCGGCGAGCGTCACGGTGGGCATGCCGTCGACCGGCTCCTGGGGCTCGCCCCACGCCGCGTTCGGGACGACCTCGAGGAAGTCGAACACGTACACCTCACCGGCATTGGGGTCGCTCGGCGGGAAGGTCGCGACGACCCGCGTGCCGGGGGTCGCGCAGCCGAGGACCTGGCCGATCGGGTTGTCGGGCGAGATCTGGGCGGGCAGGACCGGGTCTTCCCCGTAGCCGATCGAACCCAGCTCTTCACCGGTGTCGGCGCTGAAAGCCGTGAGCGCGTACGTGACGAGCTGCCCGGACTCGGCAGGGTCCCCCGAGCCCTCCTCGATCACGGTCGTCTGCAGTTCCGGGATCTCGAGGGGGAAGTCGAACGTGGCGACCGACTTCTCGCCGACCTCACCTTCGACCGTGACCGCGTCGGATGCCGCCCCCGAGGGCGCCGCGGCGTCGCACAGATCGGCGGTGGGAGCCGCCGACGGGCTCGTGGTGGCCTCCGGCGCACTCGTCGCACAACCGGCGAGGAGGACGGCCGAGAACGCGACGGCGGACAGGGCGGCGAGCGGGCGAATGCGCACAGTGAACCTCAAGACGACAAGAGAAGGGGAGTCTCCATCTTCCCCCATGAATCCTCTGTCCCCGCTGAAAGGTCGTCATGCCCGCGGCGGAATGGATTCGGGAGTACCCTCTACGGGTGACTTCCGCGGAGACGCCCGAAACCCGGGGAGCCGACTCCGACCTCGCCGTCCGGCAGATGGGCGCGACCTACGGCCTCGGCCGGTTCATCGTCGCCCCCCTCGCCCGACTCGTGTACCGCCCCCACGTGGAGGGTCGCGGAAACGTCCCGCGCACGGGTCCGGTCATCTTCGCGAGCAACCACCTCTCGTTCATCGACTCGATCGCGATCCCGGTCGCAGCCCCGCGTCCGGTCCACTTCCTGGCGAAGTCGAGCTACTTCGAGGGGTCCGGGGTGTCGGGCTGGTTCTCGCGGTGGTTCTTCACCGCGATCGGCGCGGTCGCCGTGAGACGCGGCGCCGGGCAGGCGGCGCTCGACGCACTCGACCAGCAGCGCCAGCTGCTCGAAAGCGGCAGTGCGGTCGCGCTGTACCCCGAAGGCACCCGCTCCCTCGACGGCCGTCTCTACAAGGGACGCACGGGTGTGGCGTTCCTCGCACTGCAGACGGGCGCACCGGTCGTGCCCGTCGGGCTTATCGGCACCGACAAGGTCATGCCGGTCGGCGCACGGTTCCCCTCGCTTCGGGAGCGGGTGACCGTGAAGTTCGGCGAGCCGCTCGACCTGTCGCATCACGGCACCGCGGAGTCCGGCAAGGCCCGGCGACTTGCGACGGACGACATCATGGCCGCGATCCATGCCCTCTCAGGCCAGGAACTGGCAGGCGCCTACAACGAGGCGCCCGCGCACAATCCCATCGAGCGCATCAAGCAGGTCCTCCCCCACGAACGGCGCTGACGGAGCCGCCCAGCGGTGGATGGGCTCAGCGGTGAATGGGCTCAGCGGTGGGTGATCGTGGGTTCGTGCCGCACCGGGAAGTTCACCGAGTTGGCGATGAAGCACCATTCGTGGGCCTGCGCGTGCGCGGCGAGTGCCGCATCCGCCATCGCCGCGTCCGCCACGACGACGTGCGGCCGGAGCACGACCTCGCGGAACGCGCCGCCGCCGCGCCCGTCCTCGACCATGACCCCGGTCGCGTCGTCGCAATAGTCGACCACGATCACCCCCGCCTGCACGCAGGCGTGCAGATACGACAGCAGATGGCATTCGCTGAGCGCCGCGAGCAGCAGGTCCTCGGGGTTCCAGCGCGTCGGATCTCCGCGGAACGGCTTGTCGGACGAGGCGAGCAACGGGGGCTTGCCCTCGATCTCGATCGTGACGGCGCGGTCGTAGTCACGGTAGCCGCTGGTCCCCGTGCCCCGATCGCCCGTCCACGTGGTCCGCAGGGCGTACCGGTGCTCGCCGAACATGCCCCCAGTCTGGCACGTGGGTCACGGGGTCGGCGGCGGTAGGCTGGCGGGGTGCCGCAGACCTTCGCCGCCGCAGATGCCGTCGAACTCGCCGTGGTGGAACGCAGCGGCTTCGTCGAGTCCCGCCACACCGGTTCCGCCATCGTGCTCGACCCCGACGGGGTGACGACCGTCACGATGGGCGACACCGTCTCGCCCGTCCTCCCCCGGTCCAGCCTCAAGCCCGTCCAGGCGCTCGCGTGCCTGACCGCGGGCGCTCCACTCGAAGGCGAGCGACTGGGTCTGGCGACGGCGAGCCATGCCGGCACCGACCGGCACGTCTCGGTGGTGCGCGACATCCTCGACGCCGCTCGTCTCGGCGAGGACGCGCTCGGCTGCCCGCCCGCATGGCCCTCGGATCAGGCGACGCGCGACGACATGGTGCGCGAGGGCGGACAGCCGGCCCGCATCCGCATGAACTGCTCGGGCAAGCACGCCGCGATGCTGCTGACGTGCGTCGTGAACGGCTGGGAGACCGGCGGGTACCTCGACCCCGGCCACCCCTTGCAGGTCCACATCCGCGACGTCGCGGAGCGCCTGATCGGCGAACGCGCCAAGACGACGGCGATCGACGGATGCGGAGCACCTGTCTACGCGGTGAGCCTCGCCGGCCTCGCGAAGGCGATCCACCGGATCGGCACGTCGTCCGAGCGATCGCCGTTCGCCCTCCACCGCAGCGCCGGCGCGCTCGTGCGCGCCGTCCGCGAGAACCCGTGGACGATCGACGGCCCCGGGCGTGTCGACACCCTGGTGATCGAGCGCCTGGGCGTCTTCGCCAAGGGCGGAGCCGAGGGCGTGATGATCATGGTCGCGCCGAACGGCACCACGGTCGCCCTGAAGATGCTCGACGGCAGCGGCCGCGCGGCGACGGCGGTCGCGCTGCGCCTGCTCGAGCGCGAAGGCGCCCTGCCGGCATCCGACGTCGCCGATGCGATGTCACAGCTTCCGCTGTCGGTCTCCGGCGGCGGGCAGGTGGTCGGGGCGATCCGCCCCGCATTCTGAAGCGCTCCCACCCGGAGCGGAAAGGATCACGCGATGAGGATCTGCGTCCCCACCGAAGTGAAGAACAACGAGTACCGCGTGGCACTGACGCCCGCGGGCGTCCACGACCTGGCGCAGGCCGGTCACCAGGTGTTCGTGCAGCGCGGCGCGGGCGAAGGCTCCTCGATGCCGGATGCCGAATACGAAGCCGCCGGAGCGACGCTGCTCGACGACGCGGCCGAGGTCTGGGCCCGGGCCGAGCTGCTGCTGAAGGTCAAAGAGCCGATCGCGAGCGAGTACGGGTACTTCCGCGACGACCTCGTCCTGTTCACATACCTGCACCTCGCGGCCGATCGGCCCCTCACCGAGCGTCTGGTCGCGGATCACGTCACGGCGATCGCGTACGAGACCGTGCAGGTCGCGGGCGGTGGATTGCCGCTCCTGGCTCCCATGAGCGAAGTGGCGGGCCGGCTCGCGCCGATGGTCGGCGCCTCGACGCTCATGCGCTCCGCCGGAGGCCTCGGACTCCTGATGTCGGGCGTCCCCGGCACACGGCCCGCGCGCGTCACCGTGATCGGCGGCGGCGTGGCCGGGGCGAACTCGGCGGTGATCGCCGCCGGAATGGGCGCGGACGTCACGATCTTCGACACGAACATCCAGCGTCTGCGGTTCCTGGACGACCACTTCCAGGGACGCGTGAAGACCGCGGCATCCAACCCGCTCGACCTCGACCGCGCGGTCGTCGACTCCGATCTCGTGATCGGATCGGTCCTGATCCCGGGAGCGAAGGCGCCCAAGCTCGTGACGAACGACATGGTGAGCCGGATGCGGCCCGGAAGCGTTCTGGTCGACATCGCCGTCGACCAGGGCGGATGCTTCGCCGACACGCATCCCACGACGCACGCAGACCCCACCTTCCCGGTGCACGGGAGCGTCTTCTACTGCGTCGCGAACATGCCGGGCGCCGTCCCGAACACCTCGACATCCGCTCTCACGAATGCGACGCTCCCCTACATCCGGCAGATCGCGCGGCGCGGCTGGCAGGACGCGCTCCGGACCGATCCCGCGTTGGCCGCCGGGCTCAACACGGTGGGCGGCACCGTCGTCAACCCCGGGGTCGCCACTGCGCACGACCTGGTGCTCGCGCCCCTCGAGGCCGCACTCGCCTGATCCGCGGTGCGTCGCCGGCGGCATCCCGTCGGCGACGCAACGGAGCGTGCGTCAGATGCCGCCGTCGACCGAGCGGACGTACTCCGTGGGGTCGTCGGGGACGAGGACCTCGGTGTCGCGGTTCAGGCTCTCTCCCCGGAAGAACGGCTTCGACCGGGGGAAGGCGAACCAGATGAGCATGAGCACGACGCCGAACGCGAGCGCGCCGACGCCGAGCACGAACGTCCCGCCGATGCCGAGCAGCACCGTGTAGCCGTAGTCGACGTCGTACATGTCGATCGCGGACTGGACGAACGCGTACGTCAGCATGAGCGCCCCGAGGAGCGGCAGCAGTCCCTTGTAGAAGAAGTTCCGGGTCGAGGTGAACAGTTCGCGGCGGAAGAACCACACGCACGCGTAGCCGGTGATGGCGTAGTAGAAGGCGATGGCCAACCCGAGGGACAGGATCGAGTCCTGCAGGATGTTGTCGCTGATCAGCGTCATGCCGACGTAGTAGACGGACGCGACCGCGCCCATGACGAGCGTCGAGAACGACGGCGTCTTGTAGCGCGGATGCACGGTGGCGAACTTCCGCGGCAGCGCCTTGTACGCCGCCATCGCCAGGGTGCCGCGCGCCGTCGGCAGGATCGTGGTCTGGGTGGAGGAGATCGCCGAGATCATGACCGCGACGACGAGGACCCATCCGACCGGGCCGAGCAGGCCGTCCTTGATCGCGAGGAAGAAGTCGTCGGCGTTGGCCTCGTTCCCGAGGCCGGTGCCGGTGTCGCCGAGCCCGGCGTACATCATGGCGGCGATCGTGACGCCGACGTATGTGACGAGAAGGATCACGGTGGTCAGCAGGGCGGCGAGGCCGGGGATGCGCTTCGGATCCTTCGTCTCCTCGTTGAGCGCGAGGCATGTGTCCCAGCCCCAGTAGATGAAGAGCGCGAGGAGGATCGCCTCGATGAAGCTGCCCCAGTCGGCGAACGCGAACGGGTTGAACCACGCCCAGTCGAACGGCGTCGGATCGGGCGCCGTGCCGTCGAAGAAGTGCCACAGCGCCGCCACGACGAAGATCGCGAGCGCGAGGTACTGGATGCCGAGGAGGATGTTCTGGATCCGCTCGCCGATCTCCACCCCGCGCCAGCTGACGTAGGTCATGAGCGCGATGAACGCGACACCCGTGGCGGTCACGAGCGGCACGTTGTCGGCGAGCAGCGCGTCCTCGGGGCTGCGCACGATGCCGTCGACGAGCGCCCAGAAGTAGATGCCCGCGATCTGCGCGAGGTTGGCGAGCACGACCATTCCGGCGACGGCGACGCCCCAGCCGCCGAGCCATCCCACCCAGGGACCGAAGGCCTTCGTGCCCCACGTGAACGTCGTGCCGCAATCGGGCACCGCGTTGTTGAGCTCGCGGTACGCGAACGCGATGAAGAGCATCGGGATGAAGGCGATCACGAACGCGATGGGCGCCTGCGCGCCGACGGCGAGCACGACGAACCCGAGGGTCGCGACGAGCGAATACACCGGCGCGGTCGAGGCGAGGCCGATGACGGTCGATCCGACGAGACCGAGTGTTCCGGTCGCGAGCCCCTTTCCTTCTGGTCGGGTCAGGTCGATCGGAGTCGTGGACACACACTGAAACGTACGGGGGGCGGAGAGAAGGGTCAAGCCTGCGCGGGAAGGGCGATCCGCCGGGGGCCGTCACCCGCGCGCATGAGCCACGCGCGCCCGCGCCCGGGTTCGCAGTAGGGCGGCAGTGCGCGCTCACCGGTGACGAGACGGAATTCGGGACCGCACGCGGCGTCCACGACGAGATCGTGATCCGCACGCATCGTCGTGAGCGCACGCCAGTGCCGTTGCCACTCCTCCACTTCGCCGGCGACGACGACGGGGCCGGCTGTGCCCCACTCCCCCGCGCCCGCGAACTCCTCGAGCGTGAGCACCCGGGCACCCGCCCGCTCCCAGTTCGCGATCGTCACCCGCGTGGACGGAGAACGGCGCAGGACGAATCCGCTCAGCTGCCCCTCGGGGTGCCACACGGCGACTCCCCCGCCGCCCACGGTGGGCTCCGCCGGTGTCGTCGCGACGTGCACCGCCTGGCCGTCGAGCCTGCCGCGTCCCGGCATCCCGCCCGGCGTGTACTGCGCGGCGTCGCCGCCGAGCGCGATGTGCTCCGCCCGCGAGGACGTCGCGAGCACGAGCCGGCGCGGCAGCAGCTCGGCCACCCGTGCGACCGCGCCGCCCACCCGCTGCGCGGAGGCGATCACGAGCGTCCGGGTCGTCCCGGTGCCGCGGATGATGTGCTCGAGGCGATCGACGAACTCGCGGGCGTAGTCGGCGGGGAAGCCCGCGATGACGGCATCCAGGTCGTCCATCATCACGACCGTGCCCGCGCGGGTCCCGCGGTCGACGAGGTCCGCGGCGACGTCCCACGCCTCCTCGGGCGAGGCGGGGACCCGGATGACGTCCTGCCGGCGCTGCGCGGCGAGGGTCCGCAGCGCCGTCGACTTGCCACTGCCTCCGGATCCCACCACGAGGAGCCCGCGATCGTCCGCACGGATGCCGACCGGTCTCTGCCGCTGCTGTTCGGGCTCGTCGACGAGGCCCAGGAGGATCAGGTCCTCCTGGGGGTCCGCCAGCGGGACGAGATCCTCCAGATCGATCCGGCGCGGGAGGTCGGGAAGCCACGGCCGCCGCGGGGGTGCGCCGCTCGGACGTGACGAGGCGGCGACCGCATCGGCGGGCGTCGAGAGCGCGATCCGCACGCGGTGAGCCGCGATGTCGGCTGCTCCGCGGACGAGAGCCCGCCCGCGGCCGTCCGGGCCGCCGGGCAACGTCGACGCCGCATCCGTGCCGATGATCGCACGGCTGTCGGCAGGGTCTGTCACCCGGAGGCTGATGCGGAGCGGGCAGTTGGCCAGCAGGCTCTCGCGCACGACACCCGAGGGCCGTTGCGTCCCGAGCACGAGGTGCATTCCGAGCGCCCGTCCGCGGGCGGCGACGTCCGTGAACACCGCGTGCAGTTCGGGATGCTCGCCGAGCAGCGCGGCGAATTCGTCGACGACGATCACGAGTCGAGGCAGATCGACACGCGGATCGAGCACATCGCGTGCACCCGCCCGCGCGAGCTCGGCTTCACGCCACCGCACCTCGGCACGGAGGCTCTCGATCGCCCGCCGCGCCCCGGCACCGTCGAGATCGGTGATCACCCCGGTGACGTGCGGGAGCGGGGAGAGCACGTCGAAAGCCGTTCCGCCCTTGAAGTCGGCGAGGAGGAAGGTCGCCTCGCGGGTCGAATGCGTCGCGCACAGCGCGAGGATCCAGGTGATCAGCAGCTCCGACTTCCCCGATCCGGTCACGCCGGCGACCACGGCGTGCGGACCGTCCGCGACGAGGTCGACGACGAAGGGGTCCCCGCCTTCGAGACCGATCACCGCCGGGAGCCCGCCATGGGTGGAGGAAGGTGCATCAGGCAGGAGCGTCCCGAGCGCCACCGGTTCGCTCGCCTCGCCGTCGCGGAAGACGAGCTCGGCCCGCGCGACCAGGTCGTCGACGAGGATCTCCGCCTGCTGCACTCCGACGGCTTCGACGGCGATGCCGTGGACCTCTCCGCCGGCGTCGACGAGCGCGCCGCCCGGCCCGCGGACCGTGAGGATGATCCCGCATCCGGGCGGGGGCGGCTCTCCCGGCCCGGTGCGGACGATCACGATGTCGGCGTCGGGGGTCGCCGCATCCGTCGACGAGGCGAGGCACAGCGTGGTGCCGGCCACGGCTCGGCGGTGCGGCAGTCTCTCCGCCCACGCGTTCTCGCCCCGCAACGGCCCCACGATGCGCAGCTCACCGGGCGGCACGGCCATGGCCAGCTGCAGCACGAAGCCGCGCACGACGGCGCCGGCGACCGCCGGTGTCCCGACGACCGCGATCCCGACGGCGGGGGACGCGATGACCGGAGCTCCGTCGAGACGGACCGCGCGCGAGCGCAACGCGACCGACTCCGCATCGTCGCCGCCTCCGACCACGCGGACCTCGCTCGCGTCCTCCCCTGCCCCGAGGACGAGGGCCTCGCCGCGTCCGGGAACGGCGCGCCAGATCTCGCCGTCACGGGCGACGAAGGCGGCGACGTCCGGATGCCGCATCCAGCGTGCCGCACGCTCGTCGCGGTGACGCGCGGCGACCTGCTCGGCGACGCGTCGCCGGGCGGTCCGTGCGCGCTCCTCGGCACGCCGTCGCTCCCGGCGCTGACCGCGCGCGCTGTCGATGATCGTGGCGCCGGCGATGAGGGGCCCGAGAGCCGCGAGCCAGAGGGAGAGGATCGAACCCGTCACGAGCCACAGGGCGACGGCACCCAGGACGGGGACGACGGACGCGAGCAGCGGCACCGTCGGGCGGGTGGGAGGGTTCCACGGCGGTGGGAGTTCGAGCGGTTCGGCAGCCGGGGCCACCGCCCGCGGTCGTGTCGAAGCGGGGGCGGGGGCGAACGTGGGGCGCACGTCCCCAGTCAATCCACGGGGTGTGCCCGGGGCATCCGCATTCTCGCTGACCGGGGAGAACCCGCCGCCTGCTCAGGCTGTGGAGGAGTCGTCGGCGCGTTCGTCCTCGTCGGAGGACCCTTCGCCGGCGCGCGCGACCGCGACGTCGAGCACGATGATCGTGATGTTGTCGCGACCGCCGTTCTCGAGCGCGGCGTCCATCATCGCCGACACCGCGTCGGCCGGGTCGGAGTTCTCGGCGAGGAAATGCTGGATGCCGTAGTCGGTGAGCTCTTTCGTGAGCCCGTCCGAACAGATGACGAAGCGGTCGGCGTCGACGACGTCGAGGCGGACGTAGTCGGGCGTGACGCTCTCGCTCGGCCCGACGGCGCGCGTGATGACGTTGCCGTACGGGTGGTTCTCGGCTTCCTCGGGGCTGAGACGACCGGCGGCGATCAGCTCCTGCACCACGGAATGGTCCGTGGTGATCTGCTCGATGTACCCGTCGCGCATCAGATAGACACGCGAGTCGCCGATGTTGAGCGTGACCCACTGCGGCGGCCCGTCGCTCAGGTCGAGGTAGACCCCGGTGAGTGTCGTCCCGGTGCCGTCGTCGGTCGTCTCGGGGTGCGAGGCGATGTCGCGCACGGCGTGTGAGAGGGCCTTCTCGATGGCCTTCGGGTTCACGTGGCCCGCGTCGACGACACGGCCGAGGCGGTCGACGGTGCTGGCGCTCGCGATCTCGCCGCCGATGTGCCCGCCCATGCCGTCCGCCACGATGAAAAGCGGGTAGCTGGCGAGCAGGGCGTCCTGGTTGATCTCACGGCGGCGACCGGTGTGGGTCATCCCCGCCCAGGAGAGCTCGATCGTCCCGTCCGCCACCGTCACCGTCTGCGAGTGGGTGGATACTTCGGGCACGCCCTGTCCTCCCGGTCAGTCGACATCGGCGGCGACACGACCGTGCGGTCTGTCGACGTCCTCATATCCTAGTGGACTCGCGGTTGACCGCCCGGGCTCAGACCGCGGCGCCGGGATCCTCCGGAAGCGGGAACAGCGCGTCGATGATCTCGACGTCGTCGGCCGACGGCGTCCACGCGGTGGCGGCCCGGGCATTGGCTCGAACCTGGGCGGGGGTCGTCGCGCCGGCGATCACGCTCGAGAGCGCGGGACGTGACAGCGTCCACCCGAACGTCGCCTCGAGCATCGTGATGCCGCGCTCGTCGCAGAAGCGCCGGAACTCCTCGAGCGCGTCCCACGGGGCGTTCCGCCACACGTGTGGGCGCTGGCGCATGATGCGGCTGCCCTCCGGCCCCCCGTCACGGGTGAACTTGCCGGTCAGCAGACCGTTGTGGAGCGGGAAGAACGGGAAGAACCCGAGACCGAACCGTTCGACGGCCGGCAGGACCTCGCGCTCGGCGGCGCGCGCGAGAAGGCTGTAGTGGTTCTGCGCCGAGATGAACCGGCTCCCCCGCCCGGCGGCGAGGAAATCGGCCTCGGCGATCTGCCAGCCCGACATGTTGGAGTGGCCGTAGTAGCGGATCTTCCCCTCCCGGACGAGATCGTCCAACACCGAGATGGTCTCCTCGACTGGTGTCGTCGCATCCGGGACATGGAGCTGGTAGAGGTCGATCCAGTCCGTGCGGAGCCGGGTGAGGGATGCCTCGACCGCTGTCCGGACGTACGAACGCGAGGTTTTCGACGCGCTGACGGCGTACCCCATGTCGCGACCGGGGTGCCCGAACTTCGTCGCGAGCACCACGCGGTCACGGCGACCCTGGAGCGCTTCGCCCATGAGCGTCTCGCTCTGCCCGGGCTCACCGCCGTACATGTCCGCCGTGTCCAGGAACGTCACGCCCGCATCGATCGCGGCATCCAGCACCTCCACGGTGCCGGCGAGCGTCTCGCTGGCCGTCCCGGGTCGGCCGAAGTTGTTGCATCCGAGACCGACAGCCGACACCATCAGGCCGGACGCGCCGACGCGGCGGAGGGGAACAGGGATCGCTGTCTCAGTCATCCCTCCACGCTAAACCCGACCGGCTGCCGAGGCCCCCACCGCACGGCGAAGCGGGCCCTCACCGTGCGGTGGGGGCCCGCTTCTCACAGAGCGTCAGCCCGCGGGAGGGGCCGGCGGGTTGGTCGGTGGTGTCGTGGGCGGAGTGGTCGGCGGCGCCGGCGGAGTCGTGGGCGGCGTCGGCGGCTCCGGATCTGCGGGAGCGGCGGCCGGCGGGGCGGGAGCCGCGGGCGGCGCGGTGGGAGGCGCCGGAGCCGCGGCCGGAGGCGCAGGGGGCGCCGCCGGCGGAGGGGTGTACCCGGGAGGGGGCGCATACCCCGCGGGCGGCTGATATCCCGCGGGAGCCGCGCCTCCGAGGGGTGCGACGGACGCACCGGGCTGCACGGGGACTCCCTGCCACACCGTGGTGTCCTTCAGGAAGGAGTTGGCCCAGGGCGCCGGAGCGATGTTCGGGCGCCACTGATCCTGTCCGAATGCGAGGATTCCGAGCCAGATCAGCACACCGATGCCGGGGATGAGCCACAGCAGCAGGTAGGGCCAGTCCTTGCCGAACTTCAGGCCGACGCGCCACGCCGCGAGGACGCCGGCGACCAGACCCAGAACCGAGAAGATCCAGCCGATCCCGGGGATCGAGCCGAGCAGCGCGGACGCGGCGATCGCACCCAGCATGACCCAGGGCGACAGGTCGCCGAGCTTCGCGAACACCAGCATGTTGTAGACGGGCACCCACGCCCGCCACTTGCCCTCGACGCCGGCCTTCTCGAAGACCTTCATGAGGAAGAACGAGCCGATGATGTAACCGGCGAGCGCGAAGATCAGAAGTATCGGCGCGAGGATGAGCCAGAAGGCGATCATCGCCCCGTAGCCGTCGTAGTCGTTCATTGCAGGCCCCCATTCCAGAAGATGCCGGACGTGAACCGGTCGCGCGCAGGACGGACCGACAGCGCTCATCGTAGCGATGCGGCGGCACGCGCCGCACAACGGCGCGCTGGAGCCGCGGTGTCGATAACCTGGCCCGGACGGCGACCGTCCCCACTGAAAGGAAGCCCATGAGCTCCTCGACTCCTCCCACTCCCCCGCCCCTTCCCGACCAGCCGGCAGAGGAGGCCGCGCGCACGCCAGACTCAGGCGTGGCGGCATCCGCTCCCCGCACGGCGATCGATCCCGATGACACCGGAGTGCCGCACTCGCTCGGCGGGGAGTTCGACGACGTGAGCCGCGGGTTCCTCAAGGCCCTCTTCGACCTGTCGTTCCGCACGTTCATCACGCGGCGTCTCGCGAGCGTGTTCTACCTCGTGGGCCTCATCGCGATCGCCATCGGCTTCATCGTGTACTTCGTGTCGGGCCTGATCAGCGGCATCAACGCGCTGTTCTTCAACGTGGGCGCAGGGATCTCGCTGATCGTCGCCACCCTCATCCTGGTGCCGATCGCGACGTTCCTCGCGATCGTCGTCCTCCGCTTCGTGATCGAAGCGGTCGTGGCACTCATCGCGATCGCGGAGAACACCGAGCGCACGGCCGAGAACACCCGCAGCGGCTCGACGCACTGACGTATCGCGCGGGCGCCTTCCCGTGCGGGGTCAGGCGAACAGGGCGAGCTCGCCGTCGGATCGCTCCTCGACGCGCAGACCCTGGGCGTCCGCCCATTCCGTGAAGGCCCGCCGACTCCGGATGCGCGGTCGCTGCGCCGCCAGCATCCGGACCAGCGCGCCCTTCGCATGCTTGTTGAAGTGATTCAGCGCGCGCACCGCGCCGTCGGGACCCTCGGTCACGACACGCACGTATGCGGACGGCGAGGAGTGCGGCACCGGTCCGAGCCCGACGTAGGCCTCCGAGCGCAGATCGAGCACGAACGGCGTCGACCGTTCAGCGAGGGATGCCGACACCGCGGCCGCCCACACCCGGCGTAGCGGCGGGCAGCCGGGCAGGGACGCCGTCGCGCCGAGCCGGTACGACGGGATGCGATCCAGGGCCGTCACCGGGCCGAGGAGCGCGGTCTGGATCGCCACGTGGGCACCCAGCCACCGCCGGGCCGCCGCGTCGAGGGATGCCGCATCCAGCGCGTCGTACAGCACACCGGTGTAGCGATCGACGGCCGCCATGGTGGGCGCGGATCGCACAGCGGCGTTCACGGCGACCTCGTCGCGCTGCGTCGCGCCGAGCTTGAGCACGCGCGCGGCCTCGGCCGGATCGCGCGACAGGTCCTCGAGAGCGCTCACCACCTGCTCGCGCTGCGCACGAAGGCCGCCGAAGGCGAGCGCATCGAGATCCAGGACAGCAGAACCCCCTCCGGACCGCTTGGTCTCGGAGGGGGGAAGCAGAACCAGCAAGGTCCTAGCTGATCAGTGCTGCGTTGCCCGCGACGATCGTGACGATGTCACCCTCGACCGACAGGAAGCCGTCCTGCGCGTTGGCGATGATCTTGCTGCCGTCTTCGAGAGTGATGCGCACCTCACCGGCCGCGAGGACACCCAGGACGGGCTCGTGACCGGACATGATGCCGATCTCACCGATCGTGGTCTTCGCGACGACGAGGCTCGCCTCACCCGACCAGACCTCGTGGTCGGCCGCGACGAGGTTCACCGTGAGCGCCATGGTCAGCCGTTCTCCTTCTGGATGCGCGCCCAGTTCTCCTCGACGTCCGAGATGCCGCCGACGTTGAAGAACGCCTGCTCGGCCACGTGGTCGAAGTCGCCCTTGACGATCGCGTCGAACGACTCGATCGTCTCGGCGATCGGAACGGTCGAGCCCTCGACACCGGTGAACTTCTTCGCCATGTAGGTGTTCTGCGAGAGGAACTGCTGGATGCGGCGTGCACGCGACACGACGACCTTGTCCTCTTCGGAGAGCTCGTCGACACCGAGGATCGCGATGATCTCCTGCAGTTCCTTGTTCTTCTGGAGGATCTGCTTCACGGCGGTGGCCACGCGGTAGTGGTCGGCGCCGATGTAGCGCGGGTCCAGGATGCGGCTCGTCGAGGTCAGCGGGTCGACGGCGGGGTACAGACCCTTCGACGCGATCTCACGCGAGAGCTCGGTCGTGGCGTCCAGGTGGGCGAACGTCGTCGCGGGCGCCGGGTCGGTGTAGTCGTCGGCGGGGACGTAGATCGCCTGCAGCGAGGTGATCGAGTGACCGCGCGTCGAGGTGATGCGCTCCTGGAGCACACCCATCTCGTCGGCGAGGTTCGGCTGGTAACCCACGGCGGACGGCATGCGGCCGAGCAGGGTGGAGACCTCGGAGCCGGCCTGCGTGAAGCGGAAGATGTTGTCGATGAAGAGCAGCACGTCCTGCTTCTGCACGTCGCGGAAGTACTCCGCCATCGTGAGCGCCGACAGCGCGACGCGCAGACGCGTCCCCGGCGGCTCGTCCATCTGGCCGAAGACGAGGGCGGTCTTGTCGAAGACGCCCGCCTCCTCCATCTCGTGGATGAGGTCGTTGCCCTCACGGGTGCGCTCACCGACACCGGCGAACACCGACACACCGCCGTGGTCCTGCGCGACGCGCTGGATCATCTCCTGGATGAGCACGGTCTTGCCGACGCCGGCACCGCCGAACAGGCCGATCTTGCCGCCGAGCACGTACGGCGTCAGGAGGTCGATGACCTTGATGCCGGTCTCGAACATCTGCGTCTTCGACTCGAGCTGGTCGAAGCTCGGCGCCTGGCGGTGGATGCCCCAGCGCTCGGTCACCTCGATCGTCTCGCCGGGCGCGGCGTTGAGCACGTCGCCGGTCACGTTGAAGACCTTGCCCTTGGTCACGTCGCCGACCGGCACCGTGATGGGGCCGCCGGTGTCGCGCACTTCCTGGCCGCGGACGACACCGTCGGTGGGCTTCAGGGCGATCGCGCGCACGAGGTCGTCGCCGAGGTGCTGAGCGACCTCGAGCGTGATCTCGGACGACTCGTCTCCGATGGTGATCGTCGTCTTGAGCGCGTTGTAGATGTCCGGAAGCGAGTCGTGCGGGAACTCGATGTCGACGACCGGACCGGTGACGCGCGCGACGCGCCCGACGACCGTGGTCTCTTCGGCGGTAGCGGTGGGGGTCATTGTCTTCTTCTCTTTCGAAAGGGGTTGTCTACTTCGCCGAGGACAGCGCGTCGGCGCCGCCGACGATCTCGGCGATCTGCTGGGTGATCTCGGCCTGACGCGCGTTGTTGCGCAGGCGGGTGTAGTCGGTGATGAGCTTGTCGGCGTTGTCGC
>CAYOQY010000027.1:0-25032 GCA_964406225.1 uncultured Microbacterium sp. | reverse complement strand
AGACCAGCAAGGACCTGCCCCCGCAGGTCGGGGTCGTGCTGGCGTACTCGGGCGAGGACGCCGAGACGGCGCGCAGCATCGCGCAGCACATCTCCTTCGCCAACCCGACGTTCCTCTCGCGCGACGAGGTCCCCGAGGCCGAGGTCGACAAGGAGCGGGAGATCGTCACCGAGATCTCGCGTCAGGAGGGCAAGCCCGAGGCCGCGCTCCCGAAGATCGTCGAGGGTCGCGTGAACGCGTTCTTCAAGCAGGTCTCGCTGCTCGACCAGGACTACGCGAAGGACAACAAGCTGTCCGTCGCGCAGGTCGCCAAGGACGCCGGGCTGACCCTCACCGGTTTCGCCCGCTTCAAGGTCGGAGCGTAGTTTCGTGGAAGGGCCCGCATCGTGCTGATGCGGGCCCTTTCGCATGCCGTCCCGCCGCACTGCGGGCCGGTTCCCGGCGCGACGCTGGGATAGTTTTGAACCTGACGAGAGGAAGTCACGTGATCGATGAAGCGACCGGAACCCGACGGGTCCTGCTCAAGCTCTCCGGTGAGGCTTTCGGGGGTGGTCAGCTCGGCGTCAACCCCGACGTCGTCAGCCAGATCGCGCGCGAGATCGCGGCGGCGGTCGACCGCGTCGAGATCGCGGTGGTCGTCGGCGGCGGCAACTTCTTCCGCGGCGCGGAGTTGAGCCAGCGGGGGATGGACCGGGGGCGCGCCGACTACATGGGCATGCTCGGCACGGTCATGAACGCCCTCGCGCTGCAGGACTTCCTCGAGCAGGCCGGCGCCGCGACGCGGGTGCAGTCCGCGATCTCGATGACCCAGGTCGCCGAACCCTACATCCCGCGCCGCGCCGAGCGCCACATGGAGAAGGGCCGTGTCGTGATCTTCGGCGCGGGCGCGGGACTGCCGTACTTCTCCACCGACACGGTCGCCGCGCAGCGCGCGCTCGAGATCGGCGCTCAGGAGGTGCTCGTGGCGAAGAACGGCGTGGACGGCGTCTACACGGCCGACCCGCACAAGGATCCGACCGCGACGAAGATCGACCGCATCACGTACCTCGACGCGCTCCAGCGGGGCCTGAAGGTCGTCGACTCGACGGCGTTCAGTCTCTGCATGGACAACCGCATGGACATGCGCGTGTTCGGCATGGAGCCGGCGGGCAACGTGACGAAGGCGCTGCTCGGCGAGCAGATCGGAACGCTCGTCACGGCGTGACCGCGCCACAACCGCGCCACGACCGCGACCGGGTCGACGGGGGACGTGTGCTCCCGTGTCGACGGGGCCCGTCCCCCTAGACTGGAGTCTCTGGATCTACCGATGGGAGTCACTGTGATCGCGGACGTCTTGGCCGATGCCGGCTCGCGTATGGACCGCGCCGTGGAGGGTGCGAAGGACGACTTCGCCACCGTGCGCACGGGGCGGGCGAACCCCCAGCTCTTCCAGAAGATCATGGTGGACTACTACGGCACGCCCACGCCGCTGGCGCAGCTCGCCTCGCTGAACAACCCCGAGGCTCGCACGCTCGTCGTCACCCCGTACGACAAGTCCGCGCTCAAGGCGATCGAGCAGGCGATCCGCGACACGCCGAACCTCGGCGCGAACCCCTCGAACGACGGCAACATCGTCCGCGTGACGCTTCCGGAGCTCACGGAGGAGCGACGTCGTGAGTTCGTCAAGCTCGTCCGCTCCAAGGGTGAGGATGCCAAGGTGCACGTCCGCGGCATCCGTCGCAAGGCGAAGGATGACCTGGACAGCCTGAAGAGCGACGTCGGCGAAGATGAGCTGGGTCGGGCGGAGAAGGAACTCGATGCGCTCACGCGCGCCCATGTCGACGCCATCGACGAGGCGCTCAAGCGCAAAGAGGCTGAGCTGCTCGAGGTCTGAGACCCATGACCGACGCATCCGAGGGCCCTGCGGCAGGCGGTCCGCCGCCGGAAGCCCCGCTGCGGAGGCGGGACCTTTCGGGTCAGCGCCGACAGTCCGCCGGAGCGGAGCCCAACGCCGACTTCCAGGCGCACGTGCGCGCCGCGCGCAGCGAGTTCGAGAGCCAGGTCGCCCACGCGCGGGCGGAGTTCGAAGAGGCGAACGAGCGCATCAAACAGCGGACCGGTCGCGACCTGATCGTCGCGACACTGATCGGCCTGGCGATCGGAGCGGTGCTGATCGCATCGCTCATCTTCCTCAAGTGGCTGTTCGTGCTGTTCGCCCTCGCAGCCGCGATGCTCGGCATCTTCGAGTTCAGCCGCGCCCTGCGCGGTTCCGGCCGTCGTGTGGACCTGATCCCGCAGCTCGTGATCGGCGCCGTGCTCGTCCTCTCGGGATTCTTCGTCGATCTGTGGCTGCACTGGGTCGCAGCCTTCGTGGCGGTCGCGCTCGTGATCGTCTGGCGTCTGATCTCCCAGATGGCCACGAGGGACGGCCGGACCTACGGCGCCGTCCTCGGCGATGTGCTGATCGCCGGCTTCATCCAGCTCTATGTGGCCTTCCTGACGAGCCTGTGCCTCATCCTTCTTCGCCAAGACGGCGGAGAGTGGTGGGTCCTGGCCTTCATCATCCTCGCGGTCGCCTCCGACACCGGGGCGTACGCGGCGGGCGTCGCGTTCGGCAAGCACCCGATGGCGCCGCGCATCAGCCCGAAGAAGACGTGGGAGGGCTTCGCCGGTGCCGCACTGGCCGCCCTCATCGCCGGCGTGCTCCTCGCGCTGTTCATGCTCGGGCTGCCGTGGTGGCCGGGTCTGATCATCGGCGCCGTCATCCTGGGCACGGCGACCGCCGGCGACCTGGGCGAGTCGATGATCAAGCGCGATCTCGGCATCAAGGACATGAGTTCCTGGCTCCCCGGGCACGGCGGGGTGCTCGACCGACTCGATTCGATCCTCCCCTCCGTCGTCGGAGCGCTGGCGCTGTACTACGTCTTCTCGCCGCTGGCGGTGTCATGAGCGCGGAGACCCCGACCATCTCCTTCCCCGAGACGCGCGGCGCCGAGAAGGGGTACGACAAGGGCGCGGTCGATGCTTTCCTGGCCCGTGCGCGGGTCGCGTTCGAGGCCGACGCCGAGCCCATGACGGCGGCGGAGGTGCGCCGCGTGGCGTTCCCCCTCGTGCGTCACGGCTACGTGATCTCCGCGGTGGATGCCGCGCTCGGGCGCATCGAGGATGCGTTCGCCGCGCGGGAGCGCGAGCGCGCGGTGAGTTCGGAAGGCGCCCACGCGTGGGTGGGCCAGACTCGTGAGACCGCGCAGGTCGTGCTGGATCGGCTCTCGAGGCCCGAGGGGCGGCGCTTCGACCGCGTCGGAGCCCTGCGCTACGGCTATCGGGTCGATGAAGTGGATCTGGTGTCCGACAAACTGGCCCGCTACCTCGAGTCAGGCGAGTCGGTGACCGTGGAGCAGGTCCGTTCCGTCGCGTTCCGGATGCAGCGCGGCGGCTACCGCGAAACGCAGGTCGACGCCGTGCTGGATGCCGTGATCGAGGTCATGCTCGCGGTCGCATGACGCTGCGCTCGGCGCGGATGGCCCGCGTCCAGAGGCATGGGTAGAATCGGGGCCACCGTGACATCTCACACCGCGCCCTCCACCTCATCGGACACCGCCTCCACCGGCGGCGCGTCGAGTGCGACCACTCCGGGCGCGGCTCGGTCGGATTCCGCCGTGCTCCCCGCCCGAAGCGGACACCGAGCGGATGTGGCGCTCGTCCGACCCGCCGGCGGCCGGTCCTCGCGCTTCAGGCCTCCCGCCCCGCGATGGTCCCGGCGGCGCGGGGTCCTCGGGGTCTTCGCCGCCTTCGCCGCGCTCGGCTTCGTCGCGGCCTACATCGGTCCGACCGGTGTCGCGCTGACGGAGGCGAGCGCGCAGGAGCGCGCCCCGATCACGCTCTACTCGAGCACGTTGGGCGACGCCCAGACGCTCCTGCTCGAGCAGGCGGCCGCCGCCGACGGCGAGGTCGTCGACTTCGGGCGCGGCGGCTACACGGTCTACGTCAAGCCCAAGCCGACTCCGACGCCCACGCCGGTGAAGGCCTCGACATCGACGTCGACCGGTTCGTCCTCCGGATGGCGTCCGCCGTTCGTCACGCCGGATCCGGGGACGGCCCAGGCGATCGCGTACCAGATGGTGCTCGCCCGCGGATGGGGAGACGACCAGTTCGCGTGCCTCGTCGCGCTGTGGAACAAGGAATCGGGCTGGCGTGTGAACGCCTACAACGCCTCGAGCGGGGCCTACGGCATCCCTCAGTCCCTTCCGGGCAGCAAGATGGCCACCGCCGGGGCCGACTGGGAGACGAATCCCGCGACGCAGATCACGTGGGGGCTGGGCTACATCGGCGGCCGGTACGGCACCCCGTGCGGCGCGTGGGACCACTCGACGCGCGTCGGCTGGTACTGACTCCATGCCACGGTCGAATCGTCGTCGCTCGGAGGAGCCCGACGACCCGGGGTTCGAGCGGCTCGTCAGCGGCTGGAAGCGCACGGAGGTGCGCCGCGGCGTCCAGTGGACCGTGCAGCCGGTGTCGTCATCGCAGGCGGCGAAGCCGTACGTCTGCCCCGGTTGCGGACGCACCGTGCAGCCGCGCGTGGCCCACCTGGTGGTGTGGCGCGCGGACGGGGTCCTCGGGGATCAGGCCGATCTGGCCGCACGTCGTCATTGGCACACGCATTGCTGGAGGATCGCATGATCGACATCCGTGGACCCGTGCTCCTGCCCGCTCGACGGGAGGACATCGAGCTGGTCACGATCGACGAGCTCACGCTCGTCGGCGAACTCGCGCTGCCGGCGGACGGCGAGCCGATCGCGACGCTCGTGACGCTGCATCCCTTGCCCACCGCGGGGGGATTCATGGACTCCCACATCCTCCGCAAGGCCGCCGCACGACTGCCGGCCCTCGCGGATCTGGCCGTCCTCCGCTTCAACACCCGGGGGACGACCTCGGCCCGCGGTACGAGCGAGGGCGCGTTCGACGGGGGCCGCGGCGAGGCGTTCGATCTTGCGGCCGCGATGGACTTCGTCCGGGAGAGGGGTCTGCCCCGCCCGTGGCTCGTGGGCTGGTCCTTCGGGACCGAGATCGCCCTGAAGTACGGACTCGATCACGACATCGAGGGGATCATCCTCCTCTCGCCGCCGTTGCACCGCACGACTCCCGAAGAGGTCGCCGCGTGGGCGGGGGCGGACTCGCACATGATCGTGATCGTGCCCGAGCTCGATGACTACCTCCGGCCGGATGAGGCAGCTGAGCGTTTCGCGAGCGTGCCGGATGCCGTCCTCATCCCCGTCGAGGGCGGCAAGCACCTGTGGGTGGGGGAGAACCAGACCCGCCGGGTGCTCACCGAGATCGTCGCCGCGGTGAATCCCGACGCCCTGCCGCTGGCCACGGAGTGGGACGGACCGCTCGCGGACGCGTGATCAGCGTTCGTTCTGGCGGGGGATCACGACCTGGCGGTAGATGATCAGGATGCTCGCCGCGACCGGGATCGCGATGAGCGCCCCCAGGAGTCCGAGGAGTGATCCGCCGGCGAGGGCGGCGATCACGACGACGGCGCCGGGGACCGAGACCGCGCGGTTCATGACGCGCGGCGAGATGACGTACGCCTCGATCTGCATGTACACGAGGTAGTAGATCGCGGCGATCAGGGCCGTGGTCGGGGAACCGAGTCCGAGGCACGTCAGCACGATGATCGCGGAACCGGTCAGCGTGCCCACGAGGGGGATGAGCGAGAAGAAGAACGCGACCACGGCGAGGACGGCGGGGAAGGGCGCCCCGATGATCGAGAGGAAGACCGCGCTCAGCACGCCGTTGATCACGCCCATCGTGACCTGGCCCATCACGAAGTAGCCGACGGACTTCGTGATCTGCTCGGCGATGTCGATGAAGCGCGACCGCTTGGATGCCGGCACCAGCTGGTACACGGCCGCCTTGAGGTTCGGCGTCGACGCGGTGAAGTAGATCGTCAGGATGAGGACGATGAATGCGCCCGCGAAACCCGCGAGGACCGTGGCGCCGACGGCGAGCACGCCCTGTCCGATCGAGGCGTAGTCGAGGTTGTTGATCCAGTCCTCGACGAAGGCGAACACCTCGTCGACGTTGAGGTTCGGGAAGATCCCTGCGAGCCACTGCTTGGCGTCGTCCAGCGTCGTACCGCTTTCGACGAGCTTCGTGATCGCCTCGATCAGCTGGCTGATCTGACCGGTGATGATCGGCACGAGCATGAGGACGATGCCGGCGAAGGCGGCGAGCACACCGAGGATCGTGATGAGCACCGCCGCCCAACGCGGAAGCTTGCGCCGCTCGAGGAAAGCGATGGCGGGTTCGAGTCCCAGGCTCAGGAAGAGCGCGGTGCCGACGTACAGGAGGATCGTCGAGAGGGTCTGGATGCTGTTGATCAGCAGCAGGCCGACGCCGACGCCCAGCGTCGCGACCAGCGCGACGCGGAAGGGGTTGTGCACCTTCACGGTGTCTCCTGACTCTCCCCGGGCGGGGTGTGGAACCTGTCAGGTCAGGATATGCGCAGGTCTCGTCCAGCCCGGGGATTGCCGCCTCCCGGGCGACATTCAGGTGCTTTTCGCTAGTCTGAAATGTCGAGTCGACGGCCCGTCCATCCCCCGGCGGGCACAGGAGAGGTGTTTTCGTGCGTTTCGTATGGGCTGTGGTGGCGTTCGTCCTCGCCGCCGTGATGATCGGGGCCGGCATCGCGCAGCGCACCGTCTTCCAGGGCCCGAAGTCCGAGACCTCCGACCTCTCCGTGTCCGAGGAGGCGCCGTATCTTCTGATCGACGGCGCGGTGCTCAACCGTCTCCCGGGCTCGCAGACGCTGCGCGCGCAGGGCGAGGGCGAGATCTTCGCGGCATACGGCCGAACCACTGATCTGGAAGCGTGGCTGTCCGACTCGACCTACAACGCGGTGACCCTCGCGGGCGACGGCGACATCGCGACCGAGACCGTGCAGCCTGCGGTGCTCGTCGACGAGCCGGTCGAGGGCGACGCCGCCGCGACCCCGTCGCCGGAGGCGGACGCGGCGGAGACGGCCGAGGGCGAGGAGGCCACCGACACCGGTCGCAGTCCCGTGGGGTCCGATCTCTGGCTCGACGAGTTCCAGCAGGAGGACCTGCTCATCGCACCGCTCCAACTCCCCGAAGACATGAGCGTCCTCGTGGCGACCGACGGCACGGCCGCGGCGCCGAGCGATGTGAGCGTGTCGTGGCCCATCGCGAGCACGACCCCGTGGGCGGGCCCGCTCATCGTGATCGGCGGCGTCCTGATGGCCGTGGGCGTGTTCCTGTACATCCTCGGCATCCGCCATGCCCGTCGCTCGCGCGGACCGCGCCGCAAGGGACTGCCGCTTCCGGTCACCGAGCCGATCGACCTGGCCGTCGAAGGCGCCGAGAAGGGCGTGATCAGCTCGGGTCCGACGCGCCGGGCGGTCTCCCGCGGCAAACGGGCCTTCGCGGTCGTCCCCGCTGTCGCCGTCTCCGCGCTGCTGTTCGCCGGGTGCTCCGCAGACTCCTGGCCGCAGATGGCCGGCTCGCCCACGCCGAGCCCCACCGAAAGCGTCATCGTGCCGGAGGGACAGCAGAGCCCGGCCGTCACGAAGGCACAGGCCGAGCGCATCATCGCCCGCATCGCGGCCACGGCCGCAGAGGCCGACGAGGCACGCGACGGCACGCTGGCGGCGACCCGCCTGGACGGGGCGGTCCTCGACGAGCGCACGACGAATTACAAGCTGCGCGGCGAGATCGCGGACTTCGAAGTCCCGTCCGCGATCCCCACCAAGCCCCTCGAGATCGTGCTGCCCCAGGCGTACGACGGCTGGCCGAGGTCGGTCATGGCCGTCGTGAACGATGCCGAGGACAAGACCGCGAACATCATGCTCATCACGCAGGCCGACGCGTGGTCGCCGTACAAGCTCGTGTACATGTCGAGCCTGGAGGCGGCGACCCAGATGCCGGACCTGGCCCCGGTGTACGTCGGCGCCCAGCAGGTGCCGCCGGATTCGTCCTTCCTCCTGATGCCGCCCGAGCAGATCGCAGCCGCCTACTCGGACGTCATCAACAAGGGTGAGGACAGCGAGTTCTACGACCAGTTCGAAGCGGACGGCGACCAGTTCCGCGCCAGCGTGACCGCGGACCGCGAGAACCGTCTGGCCGCGTTCAACGAGACGGCGGCATCCACGGGCAGCCTGTCGTTCGACTCGATGCCCGGCGCGCACGAACCGCTCGCCCTCGCGACGCTCGAGAGCGGTGCGATCGTCGCGGTGAGCGTCAACGAGGTCGACACCGTGAAGCCGACGAACGCCGACGCCGTGATCAAGCTCGACACGAACCCCACCGTGCGGGTCCTGGCGGGTGCCGAACAGTCGGCCACGGGCTTCACGACGACCTTCAGCGATCAGCTGTTCTTCTACGTGCCGGGCTTGGGATCGAGCGAGAAGATCCGCCTGCTGGGCTACAGTTCCGAAATCCTCGACGCGAAGGTGATCCCGTGACGGACATCACACCGGGTGCCGCTCTCCGCGGTGCCGTAGATCTGTCTGCCCTGCGCAACCGACCGGCCGCACCGGTCGGCGGTGTCGCGCCGGCTGCGGCATCCGCACCGTCGCTCGTGATGGAGGTCACGGACGAGACGTTCTCGCAGGTCCTCGAGCTGTCGCGCACCGTGCCGGTGGTCATCGACCTGTGGGCCGAATGGTGCGGTCCCTGCAAGCAGCTGAGTCCCATCCTCGAGCGCGTGGTCGTCGAACTCGGCGGCCGCCTGGTCCTCGCGAAAGTGGACGTCGACGCGAACCCGCAGCTCTCGCAGGCGTTCCGCGCCCAGTCGATCCCCATGGTGGTGGCGCTGCTCGCCGGTCAGCCCGTGCCGCTGTTCACCGGTGCCGTCCCCGAGCAGCAGGTTCGTGAGGTGTTCGCCCAGCTTCTGCAGCTCGCCGCGCAGAACGGTGTGACCGGCACCGTCGACGTCGCCGGTGCAGACGCCGGAGCCGCGGACGCCGAGCCGGCAGAACCCCCGCTCCCTCCGCTGCACGCCGAAGCGTTCGATGCGATCGAGACCGGTGACTTCGCCGGCGCGATCTCCGCCTACGAGCGCGCCCTCGCCGAGAACCCCCGCGACGAGGAGGCCCGTGCGGGCCTCGGCCAGGTGAGGCTGTTGGCGCGTGTGCAGGACCTCGACCTGGCGGCTGCGCGGGCCGCCGCAGCGGCAGCACCGCACGATGTGGAGGCGCAGTTCGCGGTGGCCGACCTCGACCTGGCCGGTGGGCACGTCGACGACGCGTTCGGGCGACTGCTGGACCTGTTCGCCGCGCTGCCCGCGGACGAGCGCACCCCGGTGCGCGAGCGGCTCGTCGAGCTGTTCGCCCTCATCGGGGACACAGACCCGCGGGTGCTCCGGGCGCGCGGGCGCCTGGCGTCGCTGCTCTTCTGACGAGTCGGCCCTGCGGACGCGGCGGCCGCCCCCGCGAACGAGAGCGACCGCCGACGATCGTCAGGGCAGGAGCAGGCGGTCCGTGACCGGCTGAGCCGGCAGGTGCCGCTGCGGATCGTGCTTGAGCCAGAGCACGCCCAGGGGCGGGAGGACCATCGTCGCACGCCCGTCCTCGCCGGCGTGCACCGTGCCGAGGTTGCCGACACCCGATCCGCCGTACGACTGCGCATCGGAGTTGAGGATCTCGTGCCAGATGCCCGACTCGGGCAGATCGAGGGCGTAGCCGTGCACCGGCACGCCCGAGAAGTTGCACACGACGACCACCGTGTTGCCGTGGTAGTCCTTTCGTGAGAAGGCGATCACGTTCGGGTTCCAGGTGGGAGCGCCCAGCCGCGAGAAGGCGGCACCGTCGCTGTCGCGCGCCCACAGGGCCGACTGCTCGCGGTACACGCGGTTCAGCGTCGCGACGAAACCCTGCAGTTCTGCATGCGAGGGCTGGTCGAGGATCCACCAGTCGAGGCCCCGTCCCTCCGCCCACTCCGACAGCTGCCCGAACTCCTGGCCCATGAACAGCAGCTGCTTGCCCGGGTGACCCCACATGTAGGCCAGGAACGCCCGCATGTTCGCGAGCTTCTGCCAGTGGTCACCCGGCATGCGCGCGAACAGACTGCCCTTGCCGTGGACGACTTCGTCGTGGCTGATCGGCAGGATGAAGTTCTCGCTGAACGCGTAGACGAACGAGAACGACAGCTCGCCCTCGTGGTGCGAACGGTACATCGGGTCGCGCGCGATGTACTGCAGCGAGTCGTTCATCCAGCCCATGTTCCACTTGAAGCCGAATCCGAGTCCGGCCTGGCTGGTGGCTGCGGTGACGCCGGGGAAGCTCGTGGATTCCTCCGCGATCATCGAGATGCCCGGGTAGCGCTTGTAGGAAGTCGCGGTGACCTCCTGCAGGAAGTGGATCGCCTCGAGGTTCTCACGGCCCCCGTGGACGTTCGGCACCCATTCGCCGTCCTCGCGCGAATAGTCGAGGTAGAGCATCGAGGCGACCGCGTCGACGCGCAGGCCGTCCACGTGGAACTCCTCGAACCAGTACAGCGCGTTCGCGACGAGGAAGTTGCGCACCTCGTTGCGGCCGTAGTCGAAGATGTACGTGCCCCAGTCACGGTGCTCTCCACGACGGGGGTCGGGGTGCTCGTAGAGCGCCTCGCCGTCGAAGCGGGCGAGCGCGAAGGCGTCTTTCGGGAAGTGCCCGGGAACCCAGTCCATGATGACGCCGATCCCCGCCTGGTGCAGGCGATCGATCAGGTAGCGCAGATCGTCGGGGGAGCCGAACCTGCTGGTGGGGGAGTAGTACCCGGTCACCTGGTAGCCCCATGAGCCGCCGAAAGGGTGCTCCGAGAGCGGCAGGAACTCGACGTGCGTGAAGCCCTGGGCGCTGACGTAGTCGATCAGCTGGTCGGCGCCGTCGCGATACGACAGTCCGGGACGCCACGAGCCGAAGTGGATTTCGTAGATCGACATGGGCTGGGAGACCGGCTGGCTCGCCGCGCGGTCCTTCATCCAGGCGGCATCCGACCACGAATACGACGATTCGGTGACGACGGATGCCGTCGCCGGGGGCACTTCGGCGAAGCGTGCCATCGGGTCCGCCTTCAGGACCCACTCGCCGCCGCGCGAGAGCAGCTGGAACTTGTACGTCGTGCCGGCTCCCACGTCAGGGATGAACAGCTCCCACACACCGCTCGCGCCCATCGAGCGCATCGCGTGGGCGGCGCCGTCCCAATCGTTGAAGTCGCCCACGACACGCACGGCGCGCGCATTCGGCGCCCAGACGGTGAAGGACGTCCCCTGTGCGCCGTCCCATTCGCGGACGTGGGCCCCGAGAACGCGCCACAGCTCTTCGTGGCGTCCCTCGCGGATCAGGTGGAGGTCGAGTTCCCCGATGACGGGCCCGAAACGGTAGGGGTCCTCGGCCGTGTAGTCGGGGGCACCGTCGTAGGAGGTGACGAGGTGGTAGCGCCCCGCCCGGTCGCCCGACCGCTGGCCCTCCCAGATCCCGGCGCGCACGTGCTCGAGCGGTACGCGCGTCCCGTCCTCGAAGACGGCGGTCACGCTGCGCGCCAGCGGGCGGCGCGCCCGGATGGTCCATTCGGCCGCACCTTCGGCATCCGTACCGCGGTGCATGCCGAGCACGGAATGCGGATCGTGGTGCGAGCCGGCGGCGACGGCGTCGAGCAGGTCGTCGGTGATGCTCGTCATCGGGACTCCTTCACGTGCAGGATGTGGACAGGTTCGGTGAACGCGTCGAGCTTGACGAAGTTGTGATCCGACCAGGTCCAGTGGGCGCCGGTGAGGAGATCCTCGACCTCGTAGGGCTCGCCGGGGGTTACGCCCCACTCGAGCGTGTCGAGATGCACCATCGTCTGACGGACCGAGTGCGGGTCGACGTTCGCGACCACGATGATCGTGTCGGAATGACCCGTCGGCGAGAGGTCGGCGTCGATGCGCTTGGAGTACACGAGGACCGCGTCGTCGTCGCTCCAGTGTCTGCGGAAATTCCGCAGCTGACCGAGCGCCGGGTGGGCACGACGGATCTCGTTCAGACGGGTCAGGTACGGAGCGAGTGAGTCGCCGTTCGCCTCCGCCGCGGCCCAGTCGCGGAGCTTGTACTCGTACTTCTCGTTGTCGATGTTCTCTTCCGACCCCGGTCGCGCGACGTTCTCGAACAGCTCGTAGCCCGCGTAGACGCCGTAGGACGGCGCTCCGGTGGCGGCGATCGCCGCGCGGATCTTGTAGGCCGGGCGCCCGCCGAACTGCAGGTACTCCGTGAGGATGTCGGGGGTGTTCACGAACAGGTTCGGCCGCATGTAATCGGCGGTCTCCGTCGAAACCCACCCGAGGAACTCCTCGAGCTCGGCCTTGGTGTTGCGCCACGTGAAGTACGAGTAGCTCTGCTGGAAGCCCGCCATCGCAAGGCCCTTGAGCGGGGCCGGACGCGTGAACGCCTCCGCGAGGAAGATGACATCCGGGTTCTCGGCCGCGACGGTGGCGATGAGCCATTCCCAGAACTGCAGCGGCTTGGTGTGGGGGTTGTCCACCCGGAAGATCTTCACGCCCTGCGCGATCCAGTGACGCACGACCCGCAGCGCCTCGGCGCGGATGCCCTCAGGATCGTTGTCGAAGTTGATCGGATAGATGTCCTGGTACTTCTTCGGCGGGTTCTCGGCGTACGCGATCGAGCCGTCGGGCAGGGTCGTGAACCACTCGGGGTGGGCGGCGACCCACGGATGATCGGGAGCGGCCTGCAGAGCGAAGTCGAGGGCGACCTCGATGCCTTCGGCGCGCGCGGCCCGGACGAAGGCGCGGAAGTCGGCGAGCGTGCCGAGGTCGGGGTGGACCGCGTCGTGGCCGCCCTCGGCGGCGCCGATCGCCCAGGGTGAGCCGGGATCGCCCGGCTGCGGGTCCAGCGTGTTGTTGCGACCCTTGCGGTTCAGGCGGCCGATCGGGTGGATCGGCGGGAGGTACAGCACGTCGAATCCCATCGCCGCGACGGCCGGGAGGCGCTCGATCGCCGTGCGGAAGGTCCCGCTCTTGATCGTGCCGTCTTTGAGACGTCGCGCACCCTCCGAGCGGGGGAAGAACTCGTACCACGCGCCGACGCCCGCGCGTTCGCGCTCGACGAGGATCTCCATGTCGGGACCGATCGTGGTGAGGGAGGCGAGCGGGCGGGCGGCGAAGAACGCCGCGATCGCGGGATCGCGGACGATCTCGAGGGCCGCGGAGTCGTCGGTCTCGGGATCGCGGAGAGACGCGGCGGCGCTCTCGAGTCGGCGACGCTCGCTGATCGGCCGCGCCTTCTCGCGGACGGCCCGGTCGAACAGACGTGCGCCGATCTCACGCATCAGGGCAGTGTCGACTCCCGCGGCGATCTTCAGGTCAGCGGCGTGCTCCCACGTCGCGAAGTCGTCGCCGAAGGACTCGAACCGGAACGACCAGACCCCCTCCTCGAGGAGCGCCACAGCGGTCTCCCACCGGTCGAAACCGTCATGCAGGGCGCGCAGCCGATGCAGCGATTCGTCGCCCGACGGCGAGAAGAGCCGCACGTGCACGCCGATGATGTCGTGCCCTTCGCGGAAGGCGGTGGTCCGGAACGGGACCACCTCTCCGACGTAGGCGCTGGGCCGGAAGAGGCCGTCCGGCACAGACGGCGACGACAGCGCGAGGGGGATGCGCGGGGTCTTCGTCGGGCGTTCGGGTTGGGAGTCGGAGGCCGCTCGGACCGGGATGGGGGAGATGCTGCGCCAGGGGCGTGTGCGCGCGGTGCGCGTCGTCGTGACCACCACTCGAACCTACCGCGCATCTCGACGCGATGACAGTCCGCGGCGCGCCGGATCCGCGGTCACGGGACGTGCGCGGCGTCCTCCTCGATGCGGAACAGGCGCATCGAGGTTCCCTCCATCGTGACGACGTCGCCGGGAGAGAAGACCGCGTGCTCGTCGCTCGGAGACTCGTCCTCGCTCGACCACAGCGACACGAAGCGCGGCGTCCCCTCGACGGCCGGAAGCCTCACGTCGACCGGATGCTCAGTGCCGTGCACCATGAGCAGGATGCGGTTGAACTCTTCGTTCTCCGGCGTCGAGGCGGCGACGTACTGCAACGTGCGGTGGGACGGATCGGTCCACCGCTCGATCGACATGGTCTCGCCGTTGTGGTCGTACCACTCCATGACGGATGCCGAGGGCGTGTGCTCTCCGAGCTTGCCGAATCGGATGGGTCGAAGTGCCGGATTCTCCTTGCGGAGCCGGATGAGGCGCTGCACATGGGCGAACAGATCCTGCTGCCACGGCGCGTGCTCCCACGACAGCCACGTGAGCGGGGAGTCGTGGCAGTACGCGTTGTTGTTGCCGCGCTGGGTGCGGGCGAACTCGTCGCCCGCCGTGATCATCGGGACGCCCGCCGAGAGCAGCAGGGTCCCCATGAGGTTGCGCATCGCCTTGCGTCGCGTGGCGAGGATGTGCTCGTCCGAGGTCGGACCCTCTGCTCCGTGGTTGAAGGAGCGGTTGGTGTCCGCACCGTCGCGGTTCTGCTCGCCGTTGCCGACGTTGTGCTTGACGTCGTACGACACCAGGTCACGGAGTGTGAACCCGTCGTGCGCCGTGACGAAGTTCACGCTCGCGAGAGGCCCGCGCTCCACACTGAACGTGTTGGAGGATCCCGACAGCCTGGTGGCGAAACCGCCGATCCCGACGGGCGACGTCGAGGCGCGTCGCGCGTAGTCGACGTCGCTCAGCCAGAAGTTGCGCACCCGGTCCCGGTAGCGGTCGTTCCACTCGTGCCAGCCCTCGCCGAAATTGCCGGTCTGCCATCCGCCCATGCCGACATCCCAGGGCTCGGCGATCATCTTGACGCCGGAGAGCACGGGGTCGTCCACGATGGCGCGCAGCAGCGGGTGGTCGGGCGTGAAGTGGTGGGAGGCATCGCGACCCAGCGTCGCCGCGAGATCGAACCGGAAGCCGTCGATCTGCACGTCGTCCGCCCAGTACCGCAGCGAGTCGAGCACGAGTCGGGCGGCGGCATCCGTCGCGGTGTTGACCGAATTGCCGCACCCGGTGACGTCGATGTACACCCCGTCGTCCTGCTGCCGGTAGTACGAGCGGTTGTCGATGCCCCGCAGACTCGTGCGCGGCCCGCCGATGCCCTCCTCGGCGGTGTGGTTGTACACGACGTCGAGGATCACCTCGAGACCCGCCTCGTGGAGCAGCTTCACCATGCCCTTGAACTCGCGCAGGATCGCCTCGGGCCCGTGCCGGCGGCTCTCCTCCGTCGCGTAGGCACCGTGGGGCGTGAAGAAGTTCAGGGAGTTGTATCCCCAGTAGTTGGTCAGACCGTGCTGCAGCAGTCGCGGCTCGGTCGCGAACGCATGCACCGGCAGCAGTTCGATGCTCGTCACGCCGAGCGACAGGAAATGCTCGATCATCGCGGGATGGGCCAGGCCCGCGTACGTGCCGTGCAGGGCCGGCGGAACCCGGGGATGCCGCTTCGACAGGCCCTTGAGGTGGCCCTCGTAGATCACGGTGCGGTCCATCGGCACCGCGGGCTTGGCGACGCCGCCCCAGTCGAAGGAGCCGTCGATCACGACGGAGCGCCAGTCCTCGAACCCGCCGCTGACGAGTCCCTTCGAGTAGGGCTCGACGAGGAGTGTGCCGGGATTGAAGGTGTTGCCGGGGTCGTGGGGACCGTCGACGCGGATCGAGTAGCGGGTACCGGGTCTCAGGAGGGGAGTCGTCACGGACCACACGCCTCCGCCGGCAGCCTCGAGCGGGACGGAATCGGTGATCCAATCCAGATCCGTGTCGTCGAAGACCACGAGCTCCACATCGCTCGCGGTCGCCGACCACACGCGCAGGGTGCCGCCCTCGGGGCCCAGGGTCACGCCGAGTCCGTCGAGGTCGGAGCTCAGCAGTCCTGGCGGCGGCGCGAGCGCGGTCAGGGATTCGGGCGAAACCATGCGCTCTACAGTAGTGAGGACCCGAGTCGCCGAGGTCACGTTGAGCGGAGGAGCCCATGGCCGTCTACCTCGACCACGCGGCGACGACCCCTCTGCGCGCCGAGGCGCGCGAGGCCTGGGTGGAGGCGGCGACCGATGTCGGCAACGCGTCCTCGATCCACGCCGCCGGGCAGAACGCGCGACGCATGCTCGAGGAATCGCGCGAGCGACTGGCCGCCGCCCTGGATTGCGACCCGGTCGAGGTCGTCTTCACGTCGGGAGGCACCGAGTCGGTGAACCTCGGCATCACGGGCCTGTTCCGCGCGCGGCGCGAATCCACGGGGCGCAGCGCCGTCGTCGTTCCGACCGCGGAGCATCACGCGACGCTCGACACCGTCGCATGGATGCACGCCCACGAGGTCGCCGACGTGGAATGGGTCCGGGTCGACCGCGACGCACGCATCGACCTCGGTGCGTGGACCGACGCCGTCAGCGGGGGAGACGCCGCGCTCGCCACGACGCTCGCGGCCAACAACGAAGTGGGCACGCTGCAGCCGGTCGTCGCGGCATCCACCGCCTGCGTCGACGCGGACGTGGCGCTGCACGTGGATGCCGTGGGAACGTTCGGCCACGTGCCGCTGTCGTTCCGCGCTCTGCGTTCCGCCTCGGGCGCCCGCGGAACGGGCCTGGTCGCGTTGAGCGTCGCGGCCCACAAGCTCGGCGGACCGGTCGGCGTGGGAGCGCTCGTGGTCGCCCGGCAGGCGCAGCTCGCGCCGCTTCTGCACGGCGGCGGGCAGCAGCGCGGCCTGCGTGCCGGCACGCAGGACGTCGCGGGAGCCGCCGCCTTCGCGGTCGCCGCGGAGCTCGCGGTCGCCGAGCTCGCGGCGGAGGCCGCGCGGATCGGTGCGCTGCGCGACCGCCTCGAGAGCGCACTCACCGCGGCCGTGCCCGAGATGCGCGTCTCTGCGCGGCGCGCCGACCGCCTCCCGGGTCATCTGCACGCCGTGTTCCCCGGTGCCCAGGGCGATTCGCTGCTCCTGCTGCTCGATCTCGCCGGGATCGCCGTCTCGACCGGCTCGGCCTGCCAGGCCGGTGTCCCCGAACCGTCGCACGTCGTGCAGGCGATGGGGATGGGGGCGGATGCCGCGCGCAGCGCCCTGCGCCTGACCCTGGGGCGCACGACGACGGAGGCCGATGTGGATGCCGTCATCGCGGCGCTGCCGGCCGCCTACGAGCGCGCGCGGTCGGCGGGGCTGTCCTCCCGCCGTGTGGGTGCTCCCAGGCTCGCGTGATCGGGGACTCGTAGACTCGTCGCATGCGTGTTCTGGCGGCGATGAGCGGGGGAGTCGACTCCGCGGTGGCCGCCGCGCGCGCGGTCGAGGACGGTCACGACGTCGTCGGCGTGCACCTCGCGCTCTCCCGCGCCGGCGGGACGCTCCGGGCGGGAAGCCGAGGCTGCTGCACGATCGAGGATGCGATGGACGCCCGCCGGGCGGCCGACCGGCTCGGCATCCCCTTCTACGTGTGGGATTTCTCCGAGCGCTTCCGCGATGACGTGATCGAGGACTTCGTCGCGGAGTACAGCGCCGGGCGGACGCCCAACCCGTGCATGCGCTGCAACGAGCGCATCAAGTTCGCCGCCGTCCTCGAGAAGGCGCTCGATCTCGGCTTCGACGCCGTCGCGACGGGTCACTACGCGATCGTGCGCGAAGGCCCGACGGGCGCGCTCGAACTGCACCGCGCGAGCGACGCGGCGAAAGACCAGTCCTACGTCCTCGGCGTGCTCACGGCGGAGCAGCTGCGCCACACGCTGTTCCCGCTCGGCACGACGCCGTCGAAGGCGCTCGTGCGCGCCGAGGCCGAGGAGCGCGGGCTCACGGTCGCGCACAAGCCCGACAGCCACGACATCTGCTTCATCCCCGACGGCGACACGCGCGGCTGGCTCGCGGATCGCGTCGGCGCGGCACGCGGCGACATCGTGGATCGTTCCGGCGCGGTGGTCGGCTCACACGAGGGCGCTCACGCGTTCACCGTGGGTCAGCGGCGCGGCCTGTCGCTCGGTGTCCCCGCGGCCGACGGCAAGCCCCGCTTCGTGCTCGAGGTGCGGCCGGTCTCGAACACGGTCGTCGTCGGCCCGAAGGAGGCGCTCGCGACGGCAGAGATCTCCGGAGCGCGCTTCACGTGGGCGGGGTCGCCGCCCGCGACGCCCGAGTTCTCGTGCGACGTCCAGATCCGCGCCCACGCCGACCCGGTGCCCGCGCGGGCGCGGCTGGCCGACGAGGCCGTCACGGTAACGCCGGACGTTCCCCTGGACGGCGTCGCCCCCGGTCAGACGGCGGTGCTGTACGACGGCACGAGGGTGCTCGGTCAGTTCACGATCGATCGCACCGTCTCGGCCGTTCCGGCCTCCGTCTGAGGGGTCCGGACGGCCTCATCGATGCGGCCCACGCGCCCTCGCGGTGTCGGGGACCGCTCCTAGACTTGCGGGGTGACGGATGCGACCAGCCCTGACAGTCGGCCCGACAGCACGCAGAGCGCGGAAGCCGGGGCCCTCACGCTCGAGCAGGCGCGCTCTGAGGCGGCGCGGCTGACGGAGTCGATCCTCGAGGCGCGCGACGCCTACTACGGCCGCGACACCGTCGTGGTCGACGACGCGACGTACGACGGGTGGATGCTGCGCCTCGAGGCGATCGAGCGACTCCACCCCGAGCTGCAGGGACAGGACTCCCCGACGCTCTCGGTCGGCGCCGCGTCGGGGACGCTCTTCGCACCCGTCGAACACGCCGAGCGCATGCTGAGTCTGGACAACGTCTTCAGCGACGAGGAGTTCCTCGCCTGGGCCGCCAAGGTCGAGCGCGACGCGGGGCGCGCCGTGCACTACCTCTGCGAACTGAAGATCGACGGTCTCGCGCTTTCCCTGCGCTATGAGGACGGGCGACTCGTGTCGGCCGCGACACGGGGCGACGGCCGGGTGGGCGAGGACGTCACTGAGAACGTGCTGCGGGTCGGCGGCATCCCGCACCGTCTGACGGGCACGGGCCACCCTCCGCTCGTGGAGGTGCGCGGCGAGGTGTTCTTCGACGTCGCCGACTTCGAATCCCTCAACGCCTACCAGGAGTCCATGGGCGACCGGCTCTTCGCCAACCCGCGCAACGCCGCGAGCGGATCGCTGCGCCAGAAGACCGAAGGCAAGAACGAGCGGCAGCTCGATGCGATGCATCAGCGCCTGTCGCGTCTGCGGATGACGGTGCACGGGATCGGCGCCTGGCCCGACCCGCCCGTGGCAACACAGAGCGAGGTGTACGCGCTGCTCGCGTCGTGGGGACTCCCGACGAGCCCGTACTTCCGTGTGGCGGCTTCCGCGGCCGAGGCTGATGCCTTCATCCGCCACTACGGCGAGCACCGCCACGATGTCGAGCACGAGATCGACGGCATCGTCGTCAAGGTCGACGAGCTCGCTCTGCACGACGAGCTGGGCGCGACGAGCCGCGCGCCGCGCTGGGCGATCGCGTACAAGTACCCTCCCGAGCAGGTCAACACGAAACTGCTCGACATCGTCGTCTCGGTCGGTCGCACCGGCCGCGCGACCCCGTTCGCGGTCATGGAGCCCGCGCGCGTCGCGGGCAGTGTGGTGCGCCAGGCGACGCTGCACAACCAGGACGTCGTGAAGCTCAAGGGCGTGCTGATCGGCGACACGGTCGTCCTGCGCAAAGCCGGCGACGTCATCCCCGAAGTCCTCGGGCCCGTCGTCGAGCTGCGCGACGGATCCGAGCGCGCGTTCGTGATGCCGAAGGACTGCCCGGAGTGCGGCTCCCCCCTCGCGCCCGCGAAGGAGGGAGACATCGACCTGCGCTGTCCGAATGCGCGCTCGTGCCCTGCGCAGGTGCGCGGTCGCGTCGAGCACATCGGGTCCCGCGGCGCCCTCGACATCGAGGGCCTCGGCGAGGTGTCCGCCGCGGCGCTCACACAGCCCGTCCGTCCCGACGTGCCGCCTCTCGTGACCGAAGCGGGCCTGTTCGACCTCCGCGCCGAGGACCTGTTCCCGATCGACGTCGTCGTGCGCGACGCGGAGACGGGCCTTCCGCGTCTGCTCGAGGACGGCACACCCGACACCCGGTCGCCGTTCCGCCGGCAGCGGAAGAAGACCGACGCGGCGTTCTCCGCCGACGGCGGATTCGACGGCGATGAGACCCACATCCTCTCCGCATCGGCCACGCAATTGCTCGCGAATCTCCAGGCCGCGAAGGCCAAAGAGCTCTGGCGGTTCCTCGTCGCCCTCAACATCCGCCACGTCGGCCCGGTCGCGGCTCGTGCTCTCGCACAGTGGTTCGGGTCCGTCGACGCCATCCGTGCGGCATCCCGCGACGAACTCGCCGCGGTCGAGGGCGTGGGCGGCATCATCGCCGATTCGCTCCGGGACTGGTTCGAGGTGGACTGGCACCGCGACATCGTCGAGCGCTGGGCCGCTGCCGGCGCGCAGCTGAGCACGCCCGGGCACCCCGGTCCCGGCGCCGCCGTCGTCACCGGGGGAGTGCTCGACGGACTCACTGTCGTCGCCACGGGTTCCCTGGAGGGCTACAGCCGCGAGGGCGCGCAGGAGGCCATCATCGCCGCAGGCGGAAAGGCGGCCTCGAGCGTGTCGAAGAAGACCGACTTCGTCGCCGCAGGCCCCGGTGCCGGATCGAAGCTCACGAAGGCCGAGGAGCTGGGAGTGCGCGTGATCGATGCCGCGCAATTCCGCATCCTGGTCACCGAGGGGCCGGCCGCACTCGACGCCCACGCACCCGACGCAGGATGATCGGCTGATGGCGCAGTGGATCTACCGCATCGAGCCCGCGCGACCCGAGATGGTCGTCCAGGCGACCGATGACGAGAGCGCGGTGGTGCAGAAGCACTTCGAGTATCTGCAGGCGCTCAAGGCGGCGGGGATCCTGATCCTCGCGGGACGGACGCAGGTCGACGAGGGAACGTGGGGCATCACGATCTTCGAAGCGACCGACGAGGCGTCCGCTCAAGCCGTCATGCGGGCCGATCCGGCCGTCGCGGCGGAGGTCATGACCGCGACGCTCTATCCGTATGCGGTGGCCGTCGCGCGCGACGGTCTCGGCGTCTGACCGTCAGGATCCCGTCGTCAGCTGCAGGAGCGAGTCGCGCACCTGCCGGCGCAGCACCTTGCCGATGAGGGACTTCGGAAGCTCGTCCACGACGAAGATGCGCCGCGGCACTTTGTAGGGCGTCAGGATGCCGCGTACGAACTCGCGGATTCCGTCGATGTCCGGCTCGGCGACGCCCTCCGCGAGCACGATCGCGGCGACGACCTCCTCGCCCGACTGCGCACTCGGCAGGCCGACGACCGCCGCGTCCTCCACCTGCGGGTGCTGACGGAGGGCGATCTCGACCTCCGTGGGCGCGACGTTGAAGCCGCCCGTGATGATGAGCTCCTTGATCCGATCGACGATGCGGACGAACCCCGCCTCGTCGACGGTCACGATGTCGCCCGTGCGGAACCAGCCGTCGACGAAGACCTTCTCGGTCTCCTCCGGCTTGCCGTAGTACCCGCCGAACACCTGCGGCCCTCGGACGACGAGCTCCCCGCGTTCGCCGGGTGGGACATCCTTCGTGGGCTCGTCCGGATCGACGACGCGCACCTCCGTCCCCGGCAGCGGGAGCCCGACCGTGCCGGGCACGCGGTTCTCCGCGACGGGATTGGCCATCAGCACCGGGGAGCACTCGCTCAGCCCGTAGCCCTCGACGAGGTACCCGCCCGATGCGGCCTCGAACGGCACGACGAGCTCGTGCGGCAGCGCCATCGCGCCGGAGATCGCGACCTGCGTGCCGGTGAGCGGGATGCCCTTCTCCTTCGAGGCCTTCAGGAGCCGGTCGGCGATCGGGGGCACGAGCGGCAGGAACGTGGCGGGGTGCGTCTTGGTGACCTCGAGGACCATGTCGGGGTCGAAGCGCGGGAACAGCACGAGCCGGGCTCCCATCGACATCGCGAACGTCAGGCACAGTGTCAGACCGTACGCGTGGAACATCGGCAGCACCGCGTAGACCACGCAGCCGTCGCCGCGCACGATCGACGGCACCCAGGCTCGGGCCTGCGCCGCGTTCGAGAGCAGGTTGCGGTGCGTGAGGGACGCGCCCTTCGGCGTTCCGGTCGTGCCGCTCGTGTACTGGATGAGCGCGAGGTCGTCGGTCGCGGGCTTCGGGTGCGATGCCGGGAGCGGCGCGGAGCCCACGACGTCCTCCCACGGGATCGTCCCGCTCACCCGCGCGTGCAGCGCCGTCCGCGCCTCCCGGGCCTTCGCGACCGGCAGTCGCAGGGCCAGCCTCGTGCGCAGCGGCATCGCCCGGGTGATGTCGACCGAGATGATCGATCGCAGCGCGAGATCGGCGGGGAAGTCCTGGATCGTCGCGACGACCTTCGTCCACACGATCGCGTGCACGGCCCCGTGATCCTCGAACTGCTTGCGGAGCTCGCGCGGGGTGTAGAGCGGATTGTGCTCGATCACGACCGCGCCCAGTCGCAGGATCGCGTAGAACGCGATGATGTGCTGCGGGCAGTTCGGCAGCACGATCGCAACGGGATCCCCGGGTCCGACGCCCTGGGCGCGCAGTCCCGCCGCGGCGCGCTCGATCGCCTCCTGCAGCTCGCGATACGACATCGTGCGTCCGAAGAACTGCAGCGCGGGAGCGTCGGGGTAGTCGCGGGCCGACGCCTCGACGATGTCGACGAGCGACCCGGTGACCGGCGCGAGATCCTCCGGCACCCCCTCGGCGTAGCTGGCGATCCAGGGGCGAGGAGGCTCGTACGTGCTCACGGTCACAGCCTAGTGACCGGTCTCGGCGGCGCCACGGGCGCTCGTAGGATGGACGGGTGTCTGAAATCACCCCCGATCTCGTGCGCCATCTCGGTGTGCTCGCCCGGATCCAGCTGAGCGACGAGGAGGTCGGGCGTCTCACGGGACAGCTCGACGTGATCGTCGACAACATCGCGAAGGTCTCGGAGGTCGCCACGCCCGACGTGCCGGCGACGAGTCATCCGATCCCGCTGGAGAACGTCTACCGTCCCGACGAGGTCGGCGAGACCCTCACGACCGTGCAGGCGCTGCAGAACGCGCCGGATGCGGCCGACGGCAGATTCCGCGTGACCGCGATCCTGGGGGAGGAGCAATGAGCGCCGAGCTGACCCGCCTGACCGCGGCCGACCTCGCCGACAAGCTCTCCGCCGGAGAGGTCTCGAGCCGCGAGGTCACGCAGGCGCACCTTGACCGCATCGCCGAGGTGGATGCCGAGGTGCACGCCTTCCTCCACGTGAGCGACCACGCGCTCCAGGTCGCGGCCGACATCGACGCGCGCCGCGCCGCCGGGGAGGACCTCGGTCCGGTCGCGGGTGTGCCGCTGGCGATCAAGGACGTCCTCGTCACGACCGACATGCCGTCCACGAGCGGATCCCGCATCCTCGAGGGGTACATGTCGCCGTTCGACGCGACGGTCGTCGCGCGCGCGCGGGCAGCCGGCCTCGTGCCGCTCGGCAAGACGAACATGGACGAGTTCGCGATGGGCTCGTCGACCGAGCATTCTGCGTACGGACCGACCCGCAACCCGTGGGACCTCGACCGCATCCCGGGCGGATCGGGCGGCGGTTCTGCCGCTGCGGTCGCCGCATTCGAAGCGCCGCTTGCGCTGGGATCCGACACGGGCGGCTCGATCCGCCAGCCGGCGCACGTCACCGGCACCGTCGGGCTCAAGCCCACCTACGGCGGCGTGAGCCGCTACGGCGCGATCGCGCTCGCGTCGAGCCTCGACCAGGTCGGTCCCGTGACGCGCACCGTGCTGGATGCGGGACTGCTGCACGACGTGATCGGCGGACACGACCCGCGCGATTCGACGTCGCTCACGGATGCGTGGCCGTCATTCGCCGAGGCGGCCCGCGAGGGCGCCCGCGGAGATGTCCTGAAGGGTCTGCGCGTCGGTGTGATCACCGAGCTCCCGGACTCCGGGTTCCAGGCGGGCGTTTCCGCGTCGTTCCGCGCCGCACTGACGGCCATGGAGGCACAGGGAGCGGAGATCGTGGAGATCAGCGCCCCCCACTTCGAGTACGGTGTCGCCGCGTATTACCTGATCCTCCCGGCCGAGGCATCCAGCAATCTCGCGAAGTTCGACTCGGTCCGCTTCGGGCTGCGCGTGACGCCGGAGGGCGCGCCCACGGTCGAGAACGTGATGGCCGCGACACGGGAGGCGGGATTCGGCGACGAGGTCAAGCGCCGCATCATCCTCGGCACCTACGCATTGTCCGCGGGCTACTACGACGCGTACTACGGCTCGGCGCAGAAGGTCCGCACGCTCATCCAGCGCGATTTCGACGCGGCCTTCGCCCAGGTCGATGTGATCGCGACGCCCTCGGCGCCCACGACGGCGTTCCGACTCGGCGAGAAGATCGACGACCCGATGCAGATGTACCTCAACGACGTGACGACGATCCCGGCGAACCTCGCGGGCGTGCCCGGCATCTCGATCCCGTCCGGGCTCGCGGAGGAGGACGGGCTGCCGGTCGGCATCCAGTTCCTCGCTCCGGCCCGTCAGGATGCACGGCTGTACCGTGTCGGCGCCGCGCTCGAAGCGCTGCTGGTGGATGAGTGGGGCGGTCCGCTTCTGGATCGGGCCCCGCTGCGGGGAGGGGTCGCCTGACATGGCCAAGGAAAAAGTCATGGACTTCGACAAGGCCCTCGAACTCTTCGAGCCGGTGCTCGGGTTCGAGGTCCACGTGGAGCTGAACACCAAGACCAAGATGTTCTCCGCGGCGCCGAACTCGTTCGGTCGTGAGGCCAACACCGACCTCGCACCCGTCGATCTGGGGCTTCCCGGGTCGCTCCCGGTCGTCAACGAGCAGGCGGTGAAGTACTCGATCTCGCTCGGCCTGGCGCTGGGCTGCAGCATCGCCGGGTCGAGCCGGTTCGCGCGCAAGAACTACTTCTACCCCGACCTCGGCAAGAACTACCAGATCTCGCAGTACGACGAGCCCATCGCGTTCGAGGGGTCCGTCGAGGTGGAGCTGTCCGACGGCACGCGCGTCGCGGTCCCGATCGAACGCGCCCACATGGAGGAGGACGCCGGCAAGCTCACGCACGTCGGCGGCTCCACCG
>CAYOQY010000026.1:25852-27717 GCA_964406225.1 uncultured Microbacterium sp. | reverse complement strand
ACCGAGACCGACCTGGTCTGCGCCGTCGCGAAGGAGATCTGACATGACCCGTGTCCGCGTGGACCTCTTCGCCTCGCTCGACGGATTCACCGCCGCGCCCGACCCCGAGGTGCGCAGTCCGATGGGCGAGGACTGGGGTGCGCTCACCGCTGCCTACGCCGCCACGCGGACCTTCCGGCAGAGAGTGTTCGGCGAGACGGGCGGTGAAGGGACGACCGGCGTCGACGAGTCGTTCGCATCGGCGTTCTTCGAGGGTGTCGGCGCGGAGATCATGGGTGCCGCGATGTTCGGCCTGCACACCTTCCCCGATGATGCGGACTGGCGGGGGTGGTGGGGCGACGAGCCGCCGTTCGGCTGCCCCGTCTACGTCCTCACCCACACGGCTCCGCGGGCTGCCATCGAAATGGCCGGCGGGACGGTCTTCCACTTCCGCAGCGGCCCGATCGAGGACGTTCTCGCTGAGGCCGCCGAGGCTGCGCACGGTCTCGATGTGCGCGTTGGGGGCGGCATCCGCACGGCGCGCGAATTCCTGCGCGCCGGACTCGTCGACGAACTCCACGTGGCGGTCGCACCCGTCGTCCTCGGTCGGGGCAACCGCGTGTGGGAAGACCTCCGCGGGCTCGAGGCGTCGTACACGGTGACGACCGTCGTGGCCGAGAGCGGCACGATCCACGTGACCTTCACCCGTTGAGCGACGATGCCGAGCCCGCTGTCTGGAAGGATGAGCCGGGTGCTGATCGTGATGGCGGGCCTCCCCGGGGGCGGGAAGAGCACGATCGCCGCCGCCGCGGCTCGTCGTCTGGACTGCACGGTGATCTCCGTCGATCCCATCGAGGCGGCGATGTGGCGCGCCGGGATCGACCGGGAGCAGCCCACGGGCCTTGCCGCCTACGTCGTCGCGGAGGCGCTCGCCGAAGAGCAGCTGCGGCTCGGGCATCGAGTGATCGTGGATGCCGTCAACGACGTCGAACCGGCCCGGCGGCAATGGCGCGACCTCGCGGCTCGCGCGGGCGTCCAGGTGCTGTTCGCCGAGGTGGTGACGACCGACGCGCGGGAACACCGGCGGCGGCTCGAGGAGCGCGAGCGCGGCATCCCGGGCTTCTCCGAACCGACGTGGGAGTCCGTCGATGCCCGGCGCGTCGGCTTCGACGGCTGGGATGAGGAGCGCCTGCGCCTCGACTTCGTCCTCGACCCCGACGTCAACGCCGAGGCGATCGTCGCAGCCGTCGAACGGATGCCGCAGCGCGAGACGTTCACGACGCGGACGCCCGGACCCGGCGATGCCGCCGCGCTCGCCGAACTCCACGTCGCGACCTGGCGCGAGGCCTACGGGCATCTTCTGCCGGAGGACTACTTCTCCGACGAGCACATCACAGGCCGGCACCGCATGTGGGACCACGTGCTGCAGCATCCGCGCGACGACGTCGCGGTGCGCGTCGCGGAAGTCGACGGCGAGATCATCGGATTCGCGTGGGCCGGGCCGGCGGCCGGGCTCGACGGCGAAGACCCCCCGCGCGACCACCAGCTCTACGCCATCTACGTCGCGGCCCCGAGGCACGGCTCCGGCGCGGGTCAGGCTCTGCTCGACGACGTGCTCGGTGACGGCCCGGCGATGCTGTGGGTCGCGACGCAGAACCCGCGCGCGATCGCGTTCTACCTGCGCAACGGCTTCCGGTTCGACGGAGTGGAGCAGGTCGACCCGCATGCGCCCCGCATCACCGACGCGCGGATGGTGCGGTAGCGCGCTCAGCGCCGCCGCCGATGACCCGGGGTCGCGTCCGGTCGGACTTATGGGTCCTCGTCCGGCTCGGGCACTCGCCAGTTGGGCTTCGCGCGGGTGAGCACGAGCGCGATCGTGATCGCGA
>CAYOQY010000026.1:23771-25752 GCA_964406225.1 uncultured Microbacterium sp. | reverse complement strand
CAGCACGGCGGCGATCCGACCTCCCACCGCCGTCCGCGCGCGTCGCGTCGCCTGCTCCGTGCTCGACTGTAACCCGGACGCGGCGGCGATGCCGGGATGCCGCGGGGTTCAGGTGCCGAGAGGGAATCTCCGCCGCAGGATCAGCCTCTGTACGAGGGTCCACGCCACGGTGACCAGCAGGTAGAGTCCGGCGGCGAGCGGGACGAACAGGGCCACGACGGCTGTGCCGAAGTGCAGGACGCCCACCATCCGCAGCATCCCCTCTCCACCGGGCGTCGAGGAGGCCGCCGCGCGAGAGGGGCGCAGCAGGCGGCGGGTGGTCTCGGCGACCGCCACGATCATGAGGATGAGGACTCCGAAGACGGCAACAGTCGGCCAGGTCGCGGATCCGCTCCCCACAGCGCCGACGAGGCTGACTCCGAGCGGAACTCCGAGGAGCTGTTCGGTGAGCAGATCGTTGGAATGGCCGGCGATGACGGTGTGCAGGAACAGCGTGTAGATGATGCCGACGATCGGCGCCTGCACGAGCACGGGCAGGCATCCCGCGAACGGCGAGGCCTTCTCGTCGGAGTAGAGCTTCATCGTTTCGCGTTGCAGGCGTTCGCGGTCGCCCGCGTACCTGCGCTGCAGCGCCTGAACCTTCGGCGCGAGTCGTGCGCGCGTCTGATCCGCTTTGGCCTGCGCGATGCCGGTGGGGATCAGGGCCGCCCGGATCAGCAGGGTCGAGACCACCACGGCGACAGCCGCGGATGCGCCGCCGGTGATCGGATGCAGCAGTGATGCCAAACCCATGAGCAGCGCGTACGCCGCGTCCAGGATGGCCGAGACGGGGGGAAAGGAGAGGAGGTCCATGATGTCCGTTCGTCGATGTGAGAGGGGTGGCACGACGGCCACGCCCGACATCGACGAACACAGAGATCACCCCGGACGCGGGGTGGAGGAGCGTCGAAGCGCTATGCGGCCGCAGCCGCGGCACCCGGCGCACGCGAACGGGCGTGGCCGGGAGCGTTCGGATCGCTCTGCGTGACGGCCACCGAAGAGTCGATGGCCCGAGGCGGGTGGAGGATCGAGCCGCGCATACCGTCAGGCGCAGCCACGGCGGACGACAGCACGAAGACGATCGCAGCCGCCAGGACGACCGCCCACATCGTGGCCGACCCGGCCTCCGACATGACGAGCACACCCGCGGAGGACAGAAGGAACTGCAACAGAGAGGTGACAGCGTCGATCATCGCGTCTCTCCTCCCGGGCGGATTGGGCCCACGGTAGCACCTCGCCGACGGTCCGCTCCGGCCGACGCCTCTCGCGGCAGCGACACTAGGCTTCGGGGATGCCGATCCTCCGGACCCTCGTTCTGCCGGGACTCGTCGCGATCGCCGTGCTGACCGCGGCGGGGCGCGTGATCCGCCTCATCGGCGGCGATGACCCCCGCGAGGACCGGGTGGTCCGAGGGCTCCAGACCGCGTTCGGCCACCGGCCGGGCGATGTCGTCGCCGCGGAGGATGCGGGCGAAAGGACGGCGCCGCGCGAGCCGATCGACCGGATCACCGCGCCGCTCTCGTGGTACTCCGGCGTGCCGCAGACGATCGCCGGCGGAGCGATCTGGTGCGGAGTCACCTGGCTTCTGACACGTGACCGGCGGTCAGCGGTCGCGCCTCTCGCGGCGCTCGCCCTCGAAACGGCGTGCTTCGTGACCTCCGCCGCCCTCGTGGGGCGGCCTCGACCCGCGAACGTGTGGCGGCCGGAACAGCCGCACGCGACATCGTCGTTCCCCTCCGGCCACACCGCGGCGGCCTTCGCGCTCCACGGCACACTTGCCGATCTGCTCGATCGCCACGACGCTCCCGCTGCGCGTTTCCTCGGGCCGCTGCTGCGGTACGGCATCCCCGGCGCGATCGCGTTTTCACGGGTGTACCGCGGCCAGCACCACATCTCCGACACCGTCGCGGGTGCGTTACTGGGGCGCTGGAGTGCGGCCGCG
>CAYOQY010000026.1:16143-23671 GCA_964406225.1 uncultured Microbacterium sp. | reverse complement strand
CCACATCTCCGACACCGTCGCGGGTGCGTTACTGGGGCGCTGGAGTGCGGCCGCGGTGCAGGAGTTCACGGCAGCGGGTGGCGGACCCGCCCACACCCGCGCCGAATGACGGAGATGTGCACGATGACGGAGACCTCAGCCCTGCAGCATCCGTCATTCTGCACATCTCCGTCGGCGTGCGCGCAGAACCGGGCGCGCCGAAGCCCTCCTCCTCGGCGGCAGCGGGTGGCGGACCCGCACGCACTCGTGCCGGATGACGGAGATGTGCACGATGACGGAGCCCTCGACCCTGCAGCATCCGTCATCCTGCGCATCTCCGTGATCCTGCGCAGGTGCGGCCGCGTCGTACCAACCCCTCTTGTCAGGGGCGTCATCGCTGGTTAGTCTCAAGGTCCCCGACGGAAGGATGTTTGATTATGAGCACCCGCGATCGTTGAAATACCAAAGCGAGCCCCCGCCCGACCTGGTCGAGCGGGGGCTTCGTCGTGGGCGGGTGCCTACCGGCGCGCACCCTCGGGGATGCCGGTCGCGCCGTGCCCGGCCGGCGCGGCCGCACCGCGGGGCCAGGTCCACGCGGACCGCAGGATGAACCCCAGCAGCACCAGTTCGACGCCGATCGAGAGGACGTAGAACGGCACCCACTCCGGCGTCGTCCCGGCTGCATTGAAGAGGGAGTACGGGATGAGGAGTGCGGCGACGACGAGGTTCGTCACGCGGCTCACCCGGGCCGGCAGGGTGACGGAGAGCGTCACCATCACCGCGGGGATCATGACGGACGCGAGCATCACCGTCAGCAGGGTCGGGCTGACCTCGAACCGCCAGACGAGGCCGTCCAGTATGCCGTCGACGACACCCGGCTTGTAGAAGTTGAGGATGTCGACGTAGGCGTAGAGGAACATGAAGCTCGTCCAGGCGGCGGCGAGCTTGACGCGCATGGAGACGGGCGCCGTGTCGAGCGGGTGGGATGTGTTCGTTCGGGTGGTCATCGTTCTTCCTTTTCGTGGTGGGGTGCGGATCGTCAGACGGTGACGACGACTTTTCCGCGGGTGTGGCCGGTCGCGACGTGGCGGAGGGCGTCCGCCGCCTCGTCGAGGGCGTAGGTGCGGTCGATGGCGGGGGTGACGTCGCCGGTCGCGAGCAGATCGGCGAGGACGAGCAGGTCCGCGCGCTTGCCGATCGAGGTGAAGGGCCGCAGGCGCTGGCGGGTGAACACCGACCTCACGCGCGCCGCGATGACCCGACCGAGGGGGCCGATCCAGCGCCCCCCGTGCCCGCTGTTCGGGATCAGGGTGCCCGTGGGTGCCAGCGCGCGGCGGACGGCATCCAACGGCACCGCCTCGACGCTGTCGAGGATGACGTCGTAGCGCTCGCCGGTGCGGGTGAAGTCGGTCGTGGTGTAGTCGATGACACGATCGGCGCCGAGCGAGCGGACCAGGTCGACGTTGCCGGCGGAGCACACCCCCGTGACCTCGGCGCCGAACGCCTTCGCGATCTGCACGGCGAAGGATCCGACACCGCCCGATGCCCCGGTGATGAGGACCGACTGCCCGGGATGCACGTGCGCGATGTCGCGGAGCGCCTGCAGTGCCGTCATCCCCGACGTGGGTACGGCCGCCGCCTGCGCGATCGAGACGCCGGCGGGCACGGGTGCGAGCTGGTCCGCCGGCACGCAGGCGTACTCCGCGAGCGCACCCGTGGAGGTCCAGCCGAACACCGCGTCGCCGCGACGGAGAGCGGTGACGTCCTCTCCGACGTCGATCACGACCCCGGCGAGATCCGTGCCCGGGATGCCGTTGCGGGGTCGCCGGAGACCGAAGGCGAGGCGCACCATGTACGGCACGCCGGTCATCACGAAGTGGTCGCCGGGGTGCACCGAAGCGGCCCCCACCTGGACGAGCACTTCTCCCCGACCGGGCCGTGGGGTCGCGACTTCGGACATCTCGAGGACGGACGGCGGACCATAGCCGTGCTGCACGACCGCTCTCATCGACGCGTCAGGTCGTTCCGCCTCCCGCCGCCGGTCGGTCCGGCCTGCGGCATCCACACCCTTTTCGCGTCCCACGACCCTCTCCCCTCACCCTGCATCGACGTTCGTACACTGTACGTCGTACGCTGTACTATGACCGTACGCTGTACGATTGTCAAGTCGATCGGTCGAGGAGGCCCATGTCTGCCCAGGGCGAAACAGCCGTCTCCGACGCGGGCTTGAGCAAGCGTCGCGTCGTCCTGGAGGCGATCCGGCTCGCCGACGCCGAGGGCGTGCACGGGCTGAGCATGCGACGACTGGCCGTCGCGCTCGGCGCCGGCGCGATGTCGCTGTACCACTACGTCGCCAGCAAAGACGAACTGCTCGACGCGATGGTCGACGTCGTGTTCGAGGAGATCGAGTTGCCGCCGGAAGATGTCGACTGGCAGGCGGCGATCCGACGCCGCGCGCTCTCGGCGCGCCAGGTGCTCGCGCGCCACCGGTGGGCGATCGGCCTCATGGACGCGCGCACCTCGCCGGGGCCGGCGAACCTCCGTCATCACGAAGCGGTCACCGCGTGCCTGCGCCGCGCCGGCTTCTCGCCCGTGATGGCGACGCACGCGAACTGGCTGCTCGACAGCTACCTGTACGGATTCTCGATGCAGGAGACCAGCCTGTCGTTCGACAGCGCCGACGTGTTCGCGGACGCCGCCGAGAGCGTCTACCTTCCCCAGCTTCCGCCGGAGGAGTTCCCGTACCTCAACGAGTCCGCCACCGCGCTCGTCGCCGCCGGCTACGACCCGGCCGACGAGTTCGTCTTCGGCCTCGACCTCATCCTCGGCGCGCTCGAGCCGTTGCGGACGGCCGTATAGCGCGCAACCGGCTCACGCCCTCGTGATGCGTGCGACCGCCTCCTCGACCTCACGCGCGTCGCGCTGCTCGGAGTCGAGTGCACGGTGGATCGTGAGTCCTTCGATCAGCGCGTCCAGCATGCGCGCGGTCGCGGGATCGAAGTGGAGCTCGAGGGCGGCGCGACTCCGACGCATCCACGCCGTCGTGATCGATCGGTAGGAGGGTTCGCGGGCGGCGAGCGTGTAGAGCTCGTGCGAGATGACGAGTTCGCGGTCGTCGCCGAAGACGTCCTCGAGAATGATCGCGATCACGGCCGCCCGCGCGGAGGCGGCGTCGGAGACGGTGGCCATCCGCCGCTCGAAGCGGTCGCTGATCGACTCGGCGAAACGGGTGAACGCCTCCCGCAGCAGCTCGTCCATGCTGTCGAAGTAGTAGGTCATCGCCCCGAGCGGGACGTCGGCCTGGGCGGCGACCTTGCGGTGCGACGTCCCCGCGACACCCTCGCGCGAGATGACGTCGAGGCACGCGTCGATGATGCGGTCGCGACGATCGGGGTCGTTGCGGCGCCCGAGCCGCGAGCCGGGGCGGCCCTCCGCGGCGTTCACGCCGTCAGCCGATCGAGCGGATGACCCGCGCCGGGTTGCCGACGGCGACGACGTTCGCCGGGATGTCCTTCGTCACGACCGCGCCGGCACCGATGACCGAGTTCTCCCCGATCGTCACTCCGGGGCACACGATGACGCCGCCGCCGAGCCACACGTTGTCTTCGAGGACGATGGGCTCGGCGGCTTCGAGCTTGTCGCGCCGCGGCTGCGGGTCGATGGGGTGCGTCGGGGTGAGCAGCTGGACGTTCGGACCGATCTGGCAGTCCTCGCCGATCGTGATCCGCGCGACATCGAGTGCCGTGAGGTTGTAGTTGACGAACGTGCGGGCGCCGATGTGGATGTTCTCTCCGTAGTCGACGAAGAGCGGCGGAGTGACGTGCGCCCCTTCGCCCAGCGTCCCGAGGAGATCGGCGAGCAGGTCGCGGGCACCGGGATCGCCTGCCATCTCCGCGCGGTGATAGGCGTCCGCCAGCTGCATGCCCCGCCGGTGCAAGCGCTCGCTCTCCGGGTCATCGGCGATGTACAGCTCCCCGGCCAGCATCCGCTCACGATTGGTGCGGGGGTCTCCGGCGAAGTAGTCGGTCGTCATGACGATCATCCTATGTCAGGTGTGTACGAACGTACAGATATTGTGTACGCTCGTACCACTGCCGTTCCCCGTTCTCCACCGCCCGCCCGCCGAAAGCCGTCGCCCGTGTACTCGCTCCTCCTCGCGATCATCTACGTCGCCTTCATCAGCCTCGGTCTGCCGGACTCCCTGGTGGGCGCCGGCTGGCCCGTGATGCACCGTGACCTCGGCGTGCCGATCGCCTTCGCGGGCATCATCACGATGATCATCGCGAGCGGCACGATCCTCTCCAGCCTCGCGTCCGAGCGGGTCACCCGACGCTTCGGCGTGGGTCTCGTCACGGCGGTCAGCGTGGGCATGACCGCCGCCGCACTGGTCGGATTCTCCACGTCGGGCGAATTCTGGATGCTGTGCCTGTGGGCGATCCCATACGGCCTGGGCGCCGGCGCAGTGGATGCCGCCCTGAACAACTACGTCGCCGTGCACTACGCCGCGCGGCACATGAACTGGCTGCACGCGTGCTGGGGCCTCGGCGCCTCGATCAGTCCGTTCATCATGAGCTTCACGCTCGCCGGCGGTGCCGGCTGGTCCAGCGCCTATCTCGTCGTCGGCCTGCTGCAGGTGGTCCTCACGTTCGTCCTCTTCGCCAGCATCCCGCTCTGGCGCAAGGTCAACCCGCTCGTGCCGGGCGACGACGATGTGGATGCCGATGCCGTGGACGCCGTCGAGGGGGAGGGTGCGGGGACCCGTCACTCGCACGTTCCGCTCGCGCAGGCGCTCCGCATCCCCGGGGTGATCCTGATCCTCACCGCCTTCTTCGCGTACTGCGCCCTCGAGAGCACCGCGATCCTCTGGGCATCCACGTACCTCGTGACCGATCGCGGGATCGACGTCGCCACGGCGGCCGCGTTCGCCTCGCTCTTCCTGCTCGGGATCACCGCGGGGCGGTTCCTCGCGGGGTTCGTCGCCGATCGCGTGGGAGACCGGTGGATGATCCGTGGCGGCTTCCTCGCGGTGGGTCTCGGAACCGTGCTGCTCGTCGTGCCGCAGCCGAACGTCATCGCCCTCGTCGGGCTCGTCATCCTCGGGCTCGGATGCGCGCCGATCTATCCCGCGATCATCCACTCGACGCCGGTCAACTTCGGCCGCCGCAACTCGCAGGCGATCATCGGCGTGCAGATGGCGGCCGCGTACACCGGCTCGACGCTGATCCCGCCGATCTACGGTGCGCTGGCGAGCTGGACGGGCATGTGGATCTTCCCGCTCTTCCTCGCGGTGCTCGTGGCGCTGGGTCTGCTCATGTCGGAGCGTCTCAACCGTCTGGTGCGGCGCCGCGGGTCCGCCCTGGTTCAGGACGCGCGGCGGTAGTGCACGGCGATCGCGCCGTTGCTCATGGGACGCGCCGACAGGAGCTCGAGCCGGCGGCTCGACGGAAGACCGCCCGCGTACAGCGTGGGGCCGTGGCCCACGATCCGCGGTTGGATGAGCAGCTGGTACTCGTCGATCAGGTCGAGCCGGTCGAGCTCCGTCGCGAGCATCCCACTCCCGACGAGAACGCCGTCGGGAGTGCTGTCTTTCAGTTGCTGAACGCTCTCCCGGAGGTCGCCCGAGAGGTGATGGGAGTTGACCCACGGGTAGTCATCGCGCGTCGATGACACGACGTACTTCGGCTTGGCCTCCAGCTTCACCGCCCACTCCTGGAGCGATGGGGGCGCCTCCACATCGCCGCGCGCGATCGCCGGCCAGGCGTCCTCCATCAGCTCATATGTGGTGCGCCCCCACAGCATGGCCCCGCACTCGTCCATGAGCCGGGTGAAGTGCGCATGCGTCTCGTCGTCGGCGATGCCCTCGCGATGGTCGACGCAGCCGTCGAGGGTGACATTGATGCCGAACGTGAGCAGTCCCATGGGCGGCGAGTCTAGACGGCCGCGGTGGAACGCCGGGGAGATTCTGTCCTCTCGGGGGCGCGGAGCGCCGTCGCGGGCGATCTGTCCCCGGGGTTTCACACAGCCGCGGATCGGCACGCCGCGGTTCAGGCGCGAGACGAATCGACGCCGAACCGCTCCGCGGAGGCGACCTGCTCCGCGACGCGCCGGAGCGCGAGGATCAGCGGTTCGACGATCACCGATCCCAGGACGACGTAGCGCACCGCCCCTTCGACCGAATCCGTCGGGACGTGTGCGATTTCCGCGTCGGCCATCCGGCGGATCGCGTCGAGGTACACCGGCACGACCTCCGCCGGCACCTCGAATCCCGCCTGTTCGATGCCCTCCAGTGCGACGGCGACGCCGCGCAGCACCTGGTCGTCGCACATCCCCGGGCGCCACCCCAGTGCCGCCGCGAGCTCTTCGGCGGCCGTGACGTCGATGTCGGCATCCAGCGCCGGCGTGACGGCCGCGTGTGCGGCGCCGAGCAGACCGTGGGCTTCGGCAGGCGGGTCGTCGAGCGCCGCCAGCACGCTGCGCGTCGCGGTGATGCTCACTCCCGACCCCACGAGCGCGCGCACGACGCGCAGGCGCTCGAGGTGGCGCTCGCTGTAGTCCGCCTGCGTCGCCGACCGGCGGGCGCCCTCCGGCAGCAGGCCCTCCCGCAGGTAGTACTTGATCGTCGGGATCGGAACACCGCTGCGCGCCGAGAGCTCCGAGATTCGCATGAGTCCAGCTTGACACCGATAGCGCAACTATCCAATATGGATAGCGACACTATCCAGGAGGGTTCATGAGCGCAGTCGTCGAGGGTCGCCACACGCACGAGCACACGGGGGAGCTGGTCGTCTTCCACATCGGGATGCAGATCAACAGGTGGTGGCGGCCCGATCTGTGGATGCCGGCCTTCCGCGCGATGCCTCGGATGCTGCGCGAACTGAGCATGGATCCCGGCTCGGGCTTCCTCGGGTCGGAGCTGCTGCTCGGCGCGGGTGGACCGTACGTCGTGCAGTACTGGTCGTCGATCGAGAAGCTCTACGCCTACGCATCCGACCCGGCGGCCGAGCACCGGCCGGCGTGGTCACGCTTCAACAAGGCGGCACGAAAGGCGCCCGGGGCGGTCGGAATATGGCACGAGACGTTCCTGGTCGAGCGCGCCGAGAGCATCTATGTGGACACGAAGCCGATGGGACTGCCGAAGGCCACGACTTCGGTGCCGATCGGACGGTCCCGCGACCGGGCGCGCGAACGGTTCGCCGCGGGCCGCACGGCGGCCGAAGTTCGCACCCCGACGGCCTGACGCGCTGCGGGAGCGTCGGTCAGTGGATGGTGTCGCCGCGCTGGAGCATCGCGACGTACTCCGCGACGCGCGCCTGCCGTGACTCCGGCCGCTTGAGGTTGGCGATGCGGAAGGTCATCGCGAAGCGATTCTGCGCGGACTGCGACGCGAACGCCTGCGCGACGGCCGGATCGGCATCCAACGCCGCCTGCAGCTCGGCGGGGATGTCACCGTCGCTCTGGCGATACGCGTTGTCCCAGCGTCCGTCCGCCTTCGCACGGTCGATCTCGCGCTGTCCCTCCGGCCGCATGCGACCCTCCGCGATCAGGCGGG
>CAYOQY010000026.1:8475-16043 GCA_964406225.1 uncultured Microbacterium sp. | reverse complement strand
CGGTCGATCTCGCGCTGTCCCTCCGGCCGCATGCGACCCTCCGCGATCAGGCGGGTGACATGACCGATGTTGACCTTGGACCACACACTCGCCCGCCGCCGTGGGGTGAAGCTGCGCAGGTGGTAGTCGGCGTCGAGCGACTTCGACTGCCCGTCGATCCACCCGAAGCACAGCGCCGCATCGAGGGCTTCGGCGTAGGTGATGCCCGGCAGGGTGGCGGCCTTCTTCCGCAGTCGGAGCCAGACGCCGACCGGGTCCGGGTCCGAACTCAGCCACTCCTCCCACGCGGCGACGGTGTCGACGTGGAGTTCGGGCTTGTCCGCGCGGCCGGCCATGACACGAGGCTAGCGACCGTCTCGGACACCCGCCTACGGGCCGCCGGTGCCGCCCGAACCACCCGTGCCGAACCGCCGCTGGTCGGTCGCATGGTTGTACTGCGACCCGAGGCCGCGGCCGATCTCACCGCCGCGCGCCTGGCGCGTCTCGTACGTTTCGCGCTGCGGGCGGAAGAACCGCGCGATGCGGGTCCACACCGATGGCTTCTCGCTCATGCCGCTCCTCTGCTCGTGATCCGACAGTACGTGCCGGTGGCGCGGAGGTCGAGCGGATGCGGTCACCAGGTGAGTTCGATCTCGACCTCGTTCTCGCCCTCGTCGCCGAGCTCGACCTCGACCTTGAGGGTGACCTGGTCCGGCACGCGCACGGTGATGAGCTTTCCGTCGCGCTGGAACTCGACTTCGTTGTTCCCGGCGAGCGTGTCGGCCAGTTCACGGAGCTTGGCCGCGGCCTGCTCGCGGCTCATCCGCTCGGTGTCGTCGATGTCGAACAGTCCCATGGTGTCCTCCCCTGTCTCGTCTTCTCGACCGTACGACCTCGGTGAGCCGTGCACCAGTGGCCCATGAGGAAGACACCCTGCCTGAGCGTCGAGGAGTGGCGCCAGGGTCGGAGGATTTCGCGGAGATCCTCCGACTTTCGGCCGATTCTCCGACCGTCGGGAGGGTGAGGCGCGAACCGCGCGGCCTACCAGATCGTGCCGCCGCCGATCGAGATGCCGCCCCACGTCAACGCGATGAAGATGCCCGCGAACACGACGGGGGCGATGCCCTTGCCACTGCGCGCGAGTCCCTTGAGCAGGGCGATCACGGCGAGGACAGCGGCGACGATCGAGAGCCCGCCGCCCAGGATCAGCCCGATGAACAGCGGGATGGGCATGAGCAGGAGCCCTGCCAGCGCGACCCAGAAGGCGGCCCAGGCGGTCGGGTTGGAGCGGCGTTCGGCAGAGGAGGACATTCCTCGATTATCGCCTGCCGGGATGCCGCATCCCGCCGTCGTGTATCACCCGCGCCGTCCGTCATCTCTTTCCGCACATGGCACTCATCAGCGGCATCACCACCGGCATCGCCCTCGCCGTGCTCGGCGACGGCTCTCTGGCACACCTCGAACGGTCCGGCGCCCGCTCGTGGAGCGTCGTCCGCAGCGGTGCGGACGGCACCCGTTTCGTCGACACGACACGGCGACGCAGCGTGACCGACATCACCGCGCATCCCTCCGACCCATCCGCCGTCGTCGTCTCGACCCGGAGTGGGGTCGAGGTCTTCGGTGCGGCTGCGATGACGCCGCTCGCGCCCGTGTCCGGAGCAGCGACCGTCACGACCTCCGCGGACGGAGCGGTCGTCGTGGTGACCGGCGGCCCGCTCTCGCGACTGTGGTCGATCGATCCGGCCACCGGCGACGCGAGTGATCAGGCGCAGGGCGTCGTCGCGGTCGTCGACGCGATCGCACATCCGACGGATGCCGCGACCCTCGTGCTCGCAGGACCCGCGGCCTTCCGGCGCCTGTGGGCGCTCCGCCCGGGCCTGCCGCCGACGGCCGTCGCTGCGGTGCCGTTCGCCTCCCGGCTCTCGAGCCTGGGAGCGGGTGATCCGCGTATCGCCATCGGCTTCGCCGACGGGAGGATCGAACTGCGCGACCCGGCGAACCCGGTGAGCGCCCAGACCATCGCGACGCTTCCGGCACCGGTGTGGGGGCTGGCGTTCCGCGGCCCCGACCTCGTCGCGGGCTTCGGGAGCGACATCGACGCCGTCCCGATCCTGCAGCCTCGCGGTGTCGACCTCTCCCTGGCCGCGGAGCACTATCTCGCCTCGTGGACCCGCGTCGACGTGAAGCCCCTCGGCGGGGTCGCCTTCGACGACCTCGCGTTCGTGGTCGAGCCTTCGTACGGCGGGCTGGTCTCGGCATCCCGTGATGTGTCGTTCGACCCCGCGGCGCCGCACGTGGTGATGGCCCTCGGCGGCACGGTCGGCGACTTCGCCCTGCTCGCGCTCGACGTGACCACGGGCGAGGTGCTCGGCAAACAGCCGTTCCGCGTCGTCGACACCTGGGTAGGCCCCGACGGTCCGCCGGTTGCTCTCGTCGGACGTTCGGAGGGCGAGGCCCCCGACGCCGCGTGGGGCGGCGGCGATCCGTACGTGCCCCAGAACATGAATGTGCGGCCGAGGCTCGGCGACTGGCGCGTCGGCGTCGTCGTGGTCGAGGCCAGTGATCAGCCGACCCTTTCGGCGGCGGATGCCGCGACGATGACGCAGATGCTGCGGGACGAGATCTTCACGGGTGTCGCCCGCGGAGGTGTCACCGAGTCGACGCGCCTCTTCTTCGCGGCGACCTCGAGCAACAACCTGAATCTCGTGGAGGCCGGCATCCTGACGCCGGTGCGCCTGCCGAACGCGTGGGACACGTATGCGGCACCGAACATGACGACGGGGCGCACGCTGGGCGACGGACTGACAGGCTTCAGCCGGGCCGCCGTCGCGGAGATCGTGCGACAGAATCGCGATCGCACGGCGTCCGGGCAGCCGCTCCTGATGGATCTCGATCGGGTCGACTCGTTGATCTTCGTGCTGCGCTCGATTCCCGACGACGTGGCGACGGGCTTTCCGGGCCGTCACCAGTGGCCCTTCGGCACGCGTCCCGGCGGCTTCCAGCTGAGCTTCGTCGTCGGCGAGGACGTCTTCCCGTTCCTCGGATTCGAGATCGCTATTCCGCGGAGTCGCACGATCCAGGCGCTCACCATGCCCACGACGTGGACGGCGATCAGCAACGGCCGGACGTTCGCCGAGACGGTCGCGCATGAGCTGGGTCACAACTTCGGTCTGCATGACGCCTACTTCGATGCGGCGACGCACGACGCGCAGTTCATGACCCGCGATCCCGGTGGCTGGGATCTCATGGGAAACGAGGGCGGGTCGCCCGAACTCACGGCCGCAGAGCGCATGCAACTCGGCTGGGTGCCCGCCGGTGACGTGCGGACCCTGTCCGTCGGCGTCGCAGGGTACGTGGATGAGACGGTGGACCTGCACCCCGCCGGTCGAGGGGGACCTGCGCCCGCGGGCCGCCGCCAGGCGGTCGAACTGCGGATCGCGGACGGTCGCAACTACTACTTCGAGTACCGGCGACGCAATGCGGCGGCCCTCAGCGACCAGACGATCGCCGAGGACTTCGTCGTCGTCGGCACCGACTACGTGTCCGGCGACACGCCTCCGACGAACCGCCGGCCCCTCACGCTCATCCGTGACGACGTGGATGCCGATGCCGGCACCTTCGCGCTGAACGACGACTACGAGGAGCGCGACACATCCGATCCGACGTATCCGAACGACTTCCGTCTCGAGGTCACGCAGGCGGGCAACGACGTGGCCCGCGTACACCTGCGGTACGCCGACGCGAAGCCCGACCCCGCCTTCCGCCCGTGGGGTCAGAGCACGGGGTGGAAGAGTCCCGACCTGCGCGTGGAGAACTTCCGCAATCTGCAGGACGCGGCGCTGCGCGATGTGCCCTGGGAAGGGCACGACAACTGGATCGTCGCGACGCTGCGCAACAACGGCCGTGACACGGCGAACAACATCGAGATCTCGTTCGGGGTGAAGGATTTCACCCTCGGCGGGGGAGCCGAGCAGTCGCTCGGCTCGGTGACGGTCGCGAGTCTCGCCGCCGGCGCACAGGTGGACGTCACATCGCCGAACCTGTGGCGGCCTCCGGCTCTCTCGAACATCCCCTTTCTCACCATCCGCCCGCACTACTGCGTCTTCGCCCGCGTGACGCCGATGCCCGACGAGATCACGCGGGACAACAACGAGGCGCAGTCGAATCACACGCGCATGATCTCGGCATCCGGTTCGCCGTCGACCCGCGAGACGGGCGTCGTCAAAGTGACCAATCCACATCCGGTCGAAGCGCGCTGCCGTGTCGTCGTGCGGCAGACCGACCCGATCTCGCGCACGTACCTCGAACAGGCATGGGTGGTGCTGCAGCCCGGCGAGGAGCGGGACGTGCGGTTCTGGACCGAGTCGATGATCGGCGACCCGGCCGTGGCTCCGCGGACGAAGCGATTCCAGTCGACCTCGTGGGAGGCACCGAACAGACTGCGCCTGACCGGTGTCGCCGATGCCGGTGAGGGGTGCCACGGCGTCACAACCGGCGGCGCGAACGTCGATGTCGTCTCCGGGCGACGCACGCGATTCGTCGACCTGAGTGTCGGGCGCGGGTTCGCGCGGGGGCGTGTCGAGGTCGAGGAGACCGGCGACGGACCATGGGGTTCGGTCGTCGTGTCGATCCGAGACGAGAAGGACGGTGCCGACCTCGCTGTCTTCACCGGCGAGGTGCGCGACGGACAGTTCGGCTTCGAGTTCCGCGGGCACGTGGACGGGGGCCGGATCGCGCAGGCCGAGTTCAACGGCGGGTACTCCGCCGCCCCGTGCATCAGCGAGTGGGTCGAGATCGAGGGATAGCGAGCGGGGTTCGGCGGTCTACGGGCGCAGCACCCGCTCGAAGCACAGCGAATCGGCCATCGTCTCGATGTAGGGCTCGTACACCGGGATGGGTGTGAAGCCCTCGGAGGCGTAGAGCGCGATCGACTCGGGCTGTGGTGCACCGGTCTGGAGGATCACCCGGCGCGCGCCTTCTCGGCGTGCCCGGTCGATCACGGCGCGGGTCAGCGCGCGGCCGACGCCGCGACGGCGACCGTCCGGCGCGACGATGAGGCGTTTGAGCTCCCACTCGTCGCCCAGGCGTCGCAGCATGACGTGCCCGATCGCGTCGCCCGACTCGTCCAGCGCGATCCAGGTCGCGGCGATCTGATCGGGTGGGGTGCGCAGCGCCGCCCGGCGGGCCTCCGTCCGTTCGGGCGGCTCGTCGGCGTTCGCGGGGCCGTATCGGGCGTGCAGATCGGCGTCGAGCAGGGCGCGCAGCGCCACGGCCCGCGGGTCGTCGGACGCGACCTCTTCGAGCCGGATGCTCACACCGTGGGGCCGAAGTACAGCAGGGCGATCGGGACGAGCATCAGGATGCCGAGCACGACGCCGATGATCGACCACACGAACCGCGTCCGGCGCCTGACCGCGACGATGATGCCGATGATCCCGAGGATCACGGCGATCGCCCCGCCGAAGCCGAGGAGGGGGATCGTGACGATCAGCAGCCAGAAGATCATCTGCATCTCGGGCATGACGCCGATCAGGAAGATCACGAGCGACGGCAGCAGGCCGAGCAGACCGACGACCACGGCGATGATCCCCAGCACGTCCACGCGGCGCCGACGCGGCTCGGGGGCGGCGGCGGGCGGGTACGAAGTGTCGGCCGCACCCGCCGGCGCGGCGACGCCACCGGCCTCCGGCAGGCCGGCGCTCGGCGCGGGAACACCGAATCCGGGCGCGGGAGCCGCGCCGGGCGGGGGAGTGTAGGCGGGCGTGGGGGCGTCGGAGGGCGGCATCCCGGTCATGAGTCGACCGTACCCGCACAACTGCGCGCCCGGACGCTATGCTCGTGCCGCGCGGCGCCGCCGATCGTCACCCCCTCGCCGACCCGAAACGGATGGATCACGTACTGTCCCGTAGACAGTTCCTGCTCCGGAGCGCGATGCTCGCCGCGGCCACCGGCCTGAGCATCGACGACCTCGCGCCGCGGCTGGCACGCATGGCGGCCACCGCACCGCCCGCCGCCGACATCCCGACGACCCTCCTGCAGACGATCCGGCAGGGCGCCGTCATCACGGGCAGCTACCGTGGCCTCACCACCGGCCCCGGCGAGCCGTACATCCCCGGCTCGATGTCCTTCGCACGACTCCGGATGCCGCCCGCGCGGCATCCCGTCGGTCGTTGCTACCTGGGGCACCTGTCGGACCTGCACGTGATCGATGCGCAGTCGCCGGGCCGCATCGAGCCGATGATCGTGCAGGACCACCCGGCCTGGGGATCGGCGTTCCACCCGCACGACCCGCTGAGTCCGCACGCGACCGCCGCGATGGTCCAGGCGTTCTCGGACGCGCGGTACAGCCCGCTCACCGGCGCGCCGATGGGCGCCGCGATCGTGACGGGCGACAGCGCCGATATGCACTCGCACCTCGAGCTGCGCTGGTACATCGACCTGATGGACGGACTGAGCGTCGATCCGGCCAGCGCAGGCGCGACGTACCAGGGGGTGCAGGCGTGGGCCGAGGCGACGTGGGCGTACCGCCCCGGCGACCCGACCGGCGGCGCGTTCGGCGACTACGGCTTTCCTCGGCTGCCCGACCTGCTCGCGCAGGCGATCGCCGAGCCGGTCGACTCGGTCGGCCTGCCCGCACCCTGGTATGCCGTCTGCGGAAACCACGACACCCTTCTCCTCGGGACGTTCGACCTCAGTCCGCAGCTGCACGCGCTCGCCGTCGGCGGACAGAAGTCGTACACGCTCGACGGCACGGCGGGCAGCATCCTGAACGGGTACGCCTCGAGCGGCAGCGCGTTCCAGCAGGCGATCGACGCACTCGGGCTCGCGTTCGGGCGGCCTGGGTTCCGGAGCGTCCCCGCGAACCGCGACCGGTATCTGTTCGAGCAGCGCGAGTTCATGGCGGAGCACTTCCGCACGCAGACCGCGCCGGGTCCGGTGGGGCACGGGTTCACCCAGCGCAACCTCGATACCGGCGAGACGTGGTGGCAGGCCGATCTGACGCCGCACATCCGCGCGTTCGGCCTCGACACGTGCAATCAGGTCGCCGGACCCGACGGCGCCGTGCCCGACGTGCAGTTCCGCTGGCTCGAGCGCGAGCTCGAGAAGGCGCAGACCGAGCGCAAGCTCGTGCTGATCTTCAGCCACCACAACAGCCTGACCCTCGAGAACCGCGCGCAGCGACCGGGGGAGACCGAGGTGCTGCACGGCGCCGAGGAGTTCATCGACCTGCTGCTGAAGTATCCCGTCGTGGTCGGCTGGCTCAACGGACACACGCATCTCAACCAGATCCTCGCGCACACCTCGCCCGACGGCGGGTTCTGGGAGATCACGACCGCGTCGTGCATCGACTTCCCGCAGCAGCAGCAGGTCGTCGAGATCGTCGACAACCGCGACGGCACGATGTCGCTGTTCACGACCGTGCTCGACCACGCCTCGCCCGCGGTGCCCGGCACGAGCGGCAGTCTGCAGGACCTGGCGTCGCGCAGCCGCGAGTTCGCCGCGAACGACTGGGCTGAGACGCCGATGATGCGCCGTGGCTCGCCGCTGGACCGCAACACCGAGTTGCTGCTGCGCGCCCCGTTCGACCT
>CAYOQY010000026.1:0-8375 GCA_964406225.1 uncultured Microbacterium sp. | reverse complement strand
GTGGCTCGCCGCTGGACCGCAACACCGAGTTGCTGCTGCGCGCCCCGTTCGACCTCACCGTGACGGTCGGCGACCGTGAGCTGTATTCCGGATCGATCATGAAGATCATCGACGAGGCGGCGAGGAACGGATGATCGCGCTGCTCGGGCGGGGCGGGCCCGTCTTCCTCGCCGTCGTGGTCGGCAACGCGGTCGTCCAGGCCGCGACGGTCGCGCCGTTCGCCACACCGGCGGCGTCGCTGGTGTTCGTCGCCCTCGCGCTCGTCTCGGTGCTCGCGTGCGTCATCGCGCTCGCCGTCGTGGTGGCGGCTCTCCGCGCGGCGGCCGCGGGCGAGCGGCGCCTGCGACTGCGGTGGACGGACGCGGCGGCATCCCTCGCTGTCGTCGTCGCGATCGCGCTCGCCGGGCTGGCGTGGTCGTGGCTCGTGACCCCGACGGTCGTCCTCGCGGCGATCGTGCTGGCAGGTGTCGCACTCGGCCGCGGAGCGGCAGGCTTCGCCGCGTTCCGCCGCTCGCCCCTGCGCGCCGTCGTGCTGACTCTGCTGTCGCTGCTCTTCGTCGGGCTGCTCTGGCTGGGCGCGCTCGTGCTCGGCTTCTTCGTGACCGGGTGGCCCGCCGCCGCACTCACGTGGCTCGCTCTCGGCGCGGTGGGGGTCTTGCTCGTGTGCGCCTGGACCGCGGTGGCTCGGCGCGCTGCCGACCGTCTTCGCGATCCCGCGTGAAAGCGCGGGGACGAATCGACGTTTCGGGCTCGCGCAGCGCTGCCAGAGGTCGATTTCACCCCGCGCTTTCACACTGCGCTTTCACGCCGTCGCCCGGTGCCGCGCCTCTACGAGATCCTGCGGCGGTAGAGCACCATCGCCACCGCGTAGGCGACGACCAGGATGCCGACGCACCACGCCAGCGCGACCCAGATCTCGCTCCCCACGGGTTGACCCGCGAACAGTGCGCGGATCGTCTCGACGATCGGCGTCACCGGCTGGTGCTCGGCGAACCAGGCGACCGGCGCCGGCATCGTCTCGGTCGGGACGAACGCCGAGCTGAGGAATGGCAGGAAGATCAGCGGGTACGAGAACGCGCTCGCGCCGTCGACGGTCTTCGCGGACAGCCCCGCGATCACGGCGAGCCACGTCAGCGCGAGGGTGAACAGCATCAGGATGCCGATCACGGCGAGCCAGGCGAACACCCCCGCCCCGGTGCGGAAGCCCATCACGAATCCCGCGCCGACGACGATCGCCAGCGACGCGAGATTGGCGACGAGGGACGTGAGCACATGCGCCCACAGCGTGCTCGAGCGCGCGATCGGCATCGACTGGAAGCGCTCGAAGATGCCGCCCTGCAGATCCATGAAGAGGCGGTACGCCGTGTACGCGATCCCCGAGGCGATCGTGATGAGCAGGATGCCGGGCAGCATGTAGTCGATGTACGACGACGATCCGGTGTCGATCGCGCCGCCGAAGACGAAGACGAACAGCAGCATGATCGCGACGGGGGTGACGGCGGTCGTGATGATCGTGTCGGGACTGCGCAGGATGTGACGCAGCGAACGGCTCGTGAGGACGACGGTGTCGCCCGCGAAGTGTGCGCTCATCGGTCGGACTCCCTCTCGCTGTGAAAGCGCGGGGACGGATCGGCGTTCTTGGCGTTCGCGGAGCCTCTCCGGGCCGATTTCGCCCCGGGCTTCGACACGGATGGCGGATTCGATGCGGCGTCGCCGGTGAGTGCGAGGAACACGTCCTCCAGGCTCGGCTGCTTCTCGACGTATTCGACCTTCGCCGGCGGCAGCAGCCGCTTCAGCTCGGCGAGAGTGCCGTCCACGATGATGCGCCCCTCGTGCAGGATCGCGATGCGGTCGGCGAGGTGCTCGGCCTCTTCGAGATACTGCGTCGTGAGCAGCACAGAGGTGCCGCTCTGGGCGAGTGCCGCCACGGTCTGCCACACCTCCAGACGCGCCTGCGGGTCGAGACCCGTCGTCGGCTCGTCGAGGAAGATGACGGGCGGGTCGCCGATGAGGCTCATCGCGATGTCGAGGCGCCGCCGCATGCCGCCCGAGTACGTTCCGGCACGCCGGTCCGCGGCATCCGCGAGCGAGAAGCGGGCGAGCAGGTCGTCGACGATCGCGCCGCGGTCGGGCAGGTGACGCAGCCGGGCGATGAGCATCAGGTTCTCGCGCCCGGTGAGCATCTCGTCGACGGCGGCGAACTGTCCGGTGAGACTGATGGACTCGCGCACCTGCTGCGGCTGCTCGGCGATGTCGAACCCGTTGACGCGCGCCTCGCCGGCATCCGGCGAGAGCAGGGTCGAGAGGATGCGGACGACCGTGGTCTTACCGGCGCCGTTCGACCCGAGCAGCGCGACGATGGTCCCGCGGGCGACGCGCAGATCGACGCCGCGGAGCACCGGCAGGTCGGCGTACGCCTTCTCCAGGCCGACGACGTCGATCGCGGCATCCACCGTCGTCACGTCTCCTGCTCCTCCGCCTCGGCGATCGCCGTGTTGAAGCGTGCGCGCTCCTTGTCGGCCCAGTGGGCACCGGCGTACGCCTGCGCGAAACCATCGGCGAAGCCCGCCGCGTCATCGCCGACGATGTCGCGGACGGGTGTGCCGTCGACGGCAGCGCGCTCCCACAGATCGGCGAGATCACCCAACATCGTCACGAGCGTCTCGCCGTCGACGATGCCGCCGGAGGCCATGAGATAGCGGTGCATCGCCTGCGCCGCGGCGGCGTACGGCTCGGGCAGCGCGTCGATCCGCGCTTTGTCGTGCTTGTACCGCTTCTTCTGCTCGAGCGATCCGGTGAGGAATTCGATCCACTTCGCGGCCATGTCAGACCTCTCCTTGCTCTGAATCCGTGCGGCGGAGCTGTGCGATGCGGTCCTGGAGGAAGCTCCACGTCCCCCAGAACTCTTCGAGGTACTCCCGGCCCTGTGCGTTGAGGGAGTAGACCTTGCGCGGCGGGCCCTTCTCGGACGGCACCTTCTCGACGTCGACGAGCCCGCGCTGCTCGATGCGGATGAGCAGCGCGTACACCGTGCCCTCCGCGATGTCGGTGAAACCCTGGTCGCGCAGCCACGCGGTGATCTCGTAGCCGTAGGCCGGGCGTGATGACAGGATCGCCAGCACGATGCCCTCGAGGATCCCCTTGAGCATCTCGGTCGCCTGCTTGCCCACCAGTTCTCCCCTCGCCGACCCTCGGATGCCGCTACTCAGCGTCGCTGACTACCACTAGATAGTAACACTGAATACCGGTTGGTCAAGGACGAAACCGACACCCGCGCGACCGTCGCGCGGGAACCGCAGCATCGGCCATCATGGTCGGGTGAGCATCAACGTGAACGTCGACAACTTCGTCCGCGCCGAGACAGACCGCATGTTCCACGACATCCAACGGGATGCCGGAAACGTCAATGTCTTCCAGCACAACCGGGTGCCGGCCTCGATCGACGCGCAGACGGTCATCCGGCTCAATCGCGACACGCTCTACAGCTTCGCGATCGTCGACCTCGCCGGCGGCGCCGTGCTGACGCTGCCCGACGCGGCGGGCCGCTACATGTCGGCGATGATCGTGAACAACGACCACTACGTCACCCGCATCTTCCACAGCGCGGGCGCGCACGATCTCGACGCCGCAACCGTCGGCAGCCGCTACGCCCTGGTCGCGGTCCGCACGCTCGTCGACCCCGGGTCGCCCGACGACATCGCCGCGGTCGCGGCCCTGCAGGACCAGATCGCGCTCGAGGCGCAGAGCGCCGAGCCGTTCGCCTCCCCCGAGTACGACACCGCGAGTCTCGACACGACCCGCACCGCGCTGCTCACGCTCGCCGCGGGGATGAGCGGATTCGATCACACCTTCGGCACGCGGGACGAGGTCGATCCGGTGCGCCACCTCATCGGCACCGCCGCGGGCTGGGGCGGGCTCCCGTCGTCCGAGGCGGCCTATGTCGGCGTCGACCCCCAGGTCCCGCCCGGCGAGTACGAGCTCACCCTCGCCGACGTGCCGGTCGACGCCTTCTGGTCGGTCTCGGTATACAACGCGAAGGGGTTCTTCGAGCCGAACCCGCACGGGATCTACACCGTGAACAGCGTGACCGCCGTGCCGAATGCCGACGGATCGGTGACCGTCCGGTTCGTCAGCGGCGACCCGAAACTGCCCAACAGCATCCCGACGCCGGAGCACTGGAACTACCTCGTGCGCTTCTACCGACCGCGCGCCGCGTTCGCCGACGGTACGTGGACGCTGCCGGCACTCACGCCCTCCCACTGAGCGGAACGAACGCACTCTCGCGAGAAACGAACGCCCTCTCGCGAGGAGGCGGCGGTCACCGCCGGTCGGTGAGGACGGCGCGCGCCACCCGGTCGCCCGAGACCAGCGCGCCCTGGATCGACGCCGTGTCGCGGTGGTCGCCCGCGACGTACACGCCGTCGGCGACGCGGGCCTCGCTCACGACCCGCAGCGGCGCCGGCTGCTCCGGCAGGGCGTCGACGATGTCGTCGCGGCGCAGCAGCTGCCACGCGCGGGTATCGGCATCCCAGATCTCCGCCAGTTGGCGCCGCACCTCGTCCTCTGTCGCGGACTCCCCGCCGCTCGGCAGCAGGCACGTCCCCTGCACGAGGTGCCTTCCGGCAGCTGCGTACGACGGCGCCGCGTTCGACATCACGGCGGTGTTCACGATCGGCCCGCGGCGCCGGCCGTCGACGGCGAGCATCGCGGATGCCGTCGGTGCGGCGTCGGTGACGAACCACCAGGTCTGCAGCCCTCTCGTCGCGGGGCGCGGCACATCGAGGAGTCCCGCGACGACGTCGGGTCCGACAGCGACGACTACCGCGGCCGCGCGCAGCGGATCGGAACCGGCGACGTCGACCTCGACCGCACCCCCCGCTGTACCGCCGCGCGGCCGGACGCCGACCACGCGCATCCCGAGGCGGATGCCGACCCCGGCCGCCTCCGCGGTGCGCGCGAGCTGTGCGGGCAGGGCGCCGATGCCCGCCGCCGGGACGCCGGGCGAGCCGAGCGCGAACATGCGCACGAGCAGCTTCACGAACGCGTCCGACGTGTCGCCGGCGTCATCGGCGATCACGCCGGCCAGGAACGGCTCGAGGACCTCGAAGCGCAACGGTCCCTGCAGACCGACCCGGTCCCAGCTCTCGCGCAGCGGGCGGTCCGGCCCGGAGATGACGGCGCGGGGCTGCAGCAGCGCGGGGGTGATCCAGCGGGCGAGGGCGACGGCATCCCGCGGTGGGACCAGCCCGCTGCGCAGCGTCGCGAGCAGTCCGGTGGGGTGGCGGAGCGGATGGCTGAGCGTCGCGCTCCCGTCCTCTCGCCGCACGCGCACCGCGACGGGAAAGCGGCGCAGGTCGAGCGCGTCGACGTCGACCCAGCGCCGCACCGCCGGGTAGGCGGGATTGAGCACCTGGAACCCGCGGTCGAGGAGGAAGCCGTCCACGGCATCGGTGCGCTGCCGGCCGCCCACTGCGTCGGCGGCTTCGAGCACGACGACGTCGCGTCCGGCCTGGGCCAGGCGCACCGCGCACCGCAGGCCCGCGAGCCCGGCCCCGATGACGATCGCGTCGTGCGTCTCCACACCCTCACGATAGGTCCGGGCTGCGGGTGGGGGCTCGGCAAAGGGGAGAGGACGGGAGAGGATGGACGGATGCCGCACCCCGACCCCGTCACCGCCATCGTGGATGCCGCCCGCGCGAGCGACCGCGCCGGCGTGCGTCTCATCGGCATCGACGGTCCGTCCGGCGCCGGCAAGTCGACGATCGCGCGGCCCGTCGCCGCCGCGCTCGGCGCGCCGATCATCGAGGTCGACGACTTCGTCTCGTGGGTCGACTTCGCGGGCTGGTGGCCCCGCTTCGATGCGCAGGTCGTCACACCGCTCCTGGCCGGAGGTGACGCGCACTATCAGGTGCGCGATTGGCAGAACGACGAGTTCGGCGACGGCCTCGCGGGCTGGAAGACCGTGGCGCGGCATCCGTTCGTCGTGATCGAGGGGGTCACCTGCACGCGCCGCACGGTCGCCGACCGCCTCGCCGTGCGGGTGTGGGTCGACGCGCCCGCCGACGAGCGCCTGCGCCGCGGCGTCGCGCGCGACGGCGAGAGCCACCGCACGCTGTGGGAGCGGTGGATGCGCGAGGAGGCCGCGTTCTTCGCGGAGGACGACACCCGCACCCGCGCCGACGTCGTCGTCGACGGCACCTCGTAGCGCGGAGACGCGGCTCCCGCTCGCGGCGCGCGCTCGTGCTCGCGGCCCCGGTTCCTTCGCGGGCCGCGAGGACGACGGGATGCCGCGACGGCGTGCCGGCGGCCCGGCCACCCGCGCCGGCGTGCCGCCGTGACCGCTCGCCACCCGTGCTGGCGGCCCGGCCACCCGCCCCGGCGCCCCGCCGTAGACTGGAGGCATCCTCTCCTGCCCCGTACAGGAGCCCTCCGCGCCAGGAAACGTCGTGATCCAGACCCCCGCAGCCCGCAGCTTCCACGTGCGGCACGTGCAGCTCGCGCGCGCGGCGGTCGCCGCGGTCGCGGCGGTCATCGTCACGTTCTCGCCCGATCACTCCGCCTCGGTCGGGCTGACGATCTTCAGCGGGTTCGCCCTCGCCACCGGCGCCGTCCTCCTCGCGTCCGCGTGGCTCGTGCACCCGGCCGGAGCGCGAACGACGAGCGTTCTGCTCGGAGCGCTCACGGTCGTCGCCGGCCTGGTCGCCGGCATCCCCGCGCTGCACTCGATCGCGACGTTCTTCGTCGTGCTCGTCGCGTGGTCGCTGCTGACGGGCGTGATCGAGGCGCTCGCCGGCGTGCGCGGCCTGCGCGCCGCCCGCGGACGGACCAAGACGGATGCCGCCCGCACCGAGTCGCGCGACGCGCTCACCGTCGGCATCCTCACCGTCCTCCTCGGGCTCGGCCTGCTGTTCGTGCCGACCCAGTACGCGCTGCGCTACACGATCGACGAGGCGAACGCGACGTTCACGCTGACCGGAATCATCATCGCCGTCGGCGTCTTCGGCGCGTACGCGGCGATCATCGCGGTGTACCTCGCCATCGCAGGCTTCTCGCCGCGCGCGGGCACGCCGACGGACGCGGCCGCCGCCGATGCGGCATCCGCCCCCCAGACCCGAACCGCCGCGCGCCCGCAGGTCACCGCCGACCTGGCCGGCGCGCCCACCACCGACGAGAGGGGCACGCGATGACCGACGACAAGCCCACGCGCCGCGACCTGATGAAGCCGATCCAGCTGCTCGGACTCGCGTTCGGCGCCGCGATCTTCGCCGGTGTGGTGACCCTGGTGTCGATGGGGTTCTTCCAGCAGCGCAGCCCCGGGCAGGCGCCCGCGGCGCTGCAGCTCGCGCTCATCGTCGCCGGCGTCACGTTCATCGTCGTGCTCGTGATGGTCGCGCTGCTGCTGCTCGCGGTCGACCCGGCGCAGGTCAAGAAGCAGATCGACCGGCCCGTGCTGCTGCCCGACGAGCCGGCCGATGGGTCGGGGTCGGGCCCGGACGCCGCGGCCCCGGGCTCGCCGAAGCGCTGAGCCGCCCACTCTCCGCGGGGCCTGGGCGCCTGTCGTGTGAAACGACGGGGAGATTTCGGCGATCCGGGGCGTTCACGGACCGGAAACGCCGGATTTCTCCCCGCGCTTCACGGCCGGCGAGGAGGGCGGAAACGACCCCGCTCGGCCCGCAGGGCTCAGATCTCGTCGACGAGCCGTCCGGCGAGGCCGGTGTAGGTGGCGGGCGTCAGCGCGAGCAGCCGCTGCTTCGCAGCCTCACCGATGTCGAGTCCCTGCACGAACTCCGCAAGCTCCGGGCCGCCGACGCGGCGTCCGCGCGTCAGGTCCTTCAGCAGCGCGTAGGGGTCGCTGATCTGCGACCGGCCCGCCGCGATCTCCGCCCGCACGACGGTCTGGATCGCCTCAGCGAGCACTTCCCAGTTCGCGTCGAGGTCGGCGTCGAGCACGGGCTGCGCGAGGGAGATCTCGCCGAGGCCGCGGGTGAGGTTGTCGAGCGCGAGCAGCGAGTGGCCGAGCGCCACGCCGATGTTGCGCTGCGTCGTGGAGTCGGTGAGGTCGCGCTGCAGCCGCGAGGTCACGAGGGTCGAGGCGAGCGTCGCGAGCAGCCCGCCCGAGATCTCGAGGTTCGCCTCGGCGTTCTCGAACCGGATCGGGTTGATCTTGTGCGGCATCGTCGACGAGCCGGTCGCGCCTGCGACCGGGATCTGCGAGAAGTAGCCCAGCGAGATGTAGGTCCACACATCCGTGGCGAGATTGTGCAGGATGCCGCCCGTGTGGCGCACCCGGTCGTACAGCTCGACCTGCCAGTCGTGGGATTCGATCTGCGTCGTCATGACGTTGAAGCCGATGCCGAGTCCCTCGATGAACGTGC
>CAYOQY010000025.1:19927-28097 GCA_964406225.1 uncultured Microbacterium sp. | reverse complement strand
TGCACAAGGCGCAGGGCGGCGAGCTGCCCGAAGACATCCTGACGTCCGACATCGATGACGGCGACCCCGAGCTGGGCGAGTTCAGCCCGTGGTCGTGGTGGCCCATCGTGCTCGCGTTCTCGGCAGCTCTCGCGATCATGGGCCTGGCGGTCGGCGCCTGGCTCTTCCCGATCGGTGTTGCGGTGTTCGCCGTGGCGATCGTCGGGTGGGTCTACGAGTACTACCGCGGGTACTTCGCACGCTGATCGCCCGGTCTCGGGACCGACGGACGCGGCTCTCACGGATGCGTGACGCATGCGGCTGATCGCGGCGGCCGTCTCCGACGTGGGGGTGTACCGTCCGGTGAACCAGGATGCGGCCTTCACGGCGCCCTGGGGCGCTGCGGTGGCCGATGGTGTGGGTGGGGGTCCCTCCGGCGATCTGGCGTCCGCTGCGCTTGTCCACAGGCTCGTCGCGGGCAGACTTCTGCTCACGGATGCCGATGCCCTGGCCGAGCGGATCCGTGAGGCGAACTGGGACCTGCGCGCCCATGTTCAGCGCGACGGGTCCCTGCGCGGGATGGCGACCACGTTCACCGGAGTCTTCGTCGCGTTGTCCGGGAGCCTTCTTCTGGCGCACACGGGCGACTCGCGCGCCTATCTCCTCCGTGACGGCACGATGACCCGGCAGACGCGCGACGACTCGTTCGTGCAGGCGCTGGTCGACCGCGGCCTCATCGCGCCGGAGGATGCGGCATCCCACCCTCGACGCAATGTGATCACCGCGTCGCTCGGCGGCGCCGAGGAGGACTCGATCACTGTCGTCGAACGGGACGCCCGCGAGGGCGACCGCTGGCTGCTGTGCAGCGACGGCGTGACGGACTACGTGCCGGAAGACGACGTCGCGCGGGTCCTGGCGTCGCCGGCTCCGCCGGAGTACGCGGCGAGTTCGCTCGTGGAGCTCGCCCTGGAGGCGGGCACGAGGGACAACGTCACGGCGGTCGTGTGCGACGTGGATGCCGCAGACAGCGCCTCAGCGGACGCTCGCGCCGTGTTCTCGGGCGCCGCGGCGTCGCGGTTCTGCGAGGATCTCGATACGGCCTAGCCGCCGACCACGGCCGAGGGACGTACGACCATGACCTGCGCGTCGAACGTGCGGGGGAGCGGGCCGGAGTCGTTCTCGGTCGGCTGGCCTTCCCGCACCCAGTACTCGTACCCGCCGATCATCTCCTTGACGGCGTACCCGAGCTTCGCGAATTCGATCGCCGCCTTCGTGCCGGCGTTGCACCCGGGGCTCCAGCAGTAGACGACCACCGGCATGTCGGCGTCGATGAGAGAGGCAGCGCGCTCGGCGATCTCCTGCCGACGCAGGTGCACCGCTCCCGTGATCCGCCCCTGCTCCCAGGCCTCGTCGCTGCGGACGTCGACGAGGACGAATCGCTCTCCGGCCTTCTGCGCGGCGTACACGTCGCTGGCGTCGGTCTCGTGGGCGAGCTTGGCGGAGAAGTAGGCGAGGGCGTCTGTCATGGTTCCACGTTAGAGGGGGACCGGTGTGCGACGCCGCCGTCGCATGGACGCGTGGCGGCGGAATCCTGCCGTTCTACGTGCGGGAGTGGGTCGACGAGAAATGCCCCGGCATGGACACCGTGAGGTGCCATGCCGGGGCATCGGACTCTGCGTGCTACGAGCCGCGTTCCTTCTCGCGGTTGCGCGGCTTCTTCTGGCCGTCCTCCGCGATGATCACGTTCGAAGGCCGGACGGCCGTCTCCGAGTTGTGACCGTCGTCGATCGGCACGTGCGGGGCGTCCGGAACACCGGCGCGCTCGTGAGCGCCCTGGATCTCGGCATCCTCCTCGGCCGCGATGTGCTCGAGCTCGTGGTGCTGGTGCGCGATCGCCGCGTCGAGCTCCGACTGCGTGAGCGGGGCCAGACGGTCCTCGAACAGCCAGCGCGACAGCGCCGCGCGCACGTTCTGGTGCCACGGGATGCGGCCCTTGGCGTTCGGGCGGACCACGAGGGGCTCGTACGTCTCGTTGTCGATGAGCTTCCAGCGCTCGTACTCGTCCACGGGCTGGTGCACCTCGATGTACTCGCCGCCGGGGAGGCGGACGATGCGACCGGACTCGTAGCCGTGCAGGGCGATCTCGCGGTCCTTCTTCTGCAGCGCGATGCAGATGCGCTTCGTGACGAAGTAGGCGATCACGGGGCCGACGAACAGCAGCGCCTGCAGCGTGCGGATGACGCCTTCCATCGTGAGCCAGAAGTGCGTCGCGATGATGTCGGACGACGCCGCCGCCCACAGGACCGCGTAGAACGTGACGCCGGCCGCGCCGATCGCGGTGCGGGTCGCCGCGTTGCGGGGACGCTGCGCGATGTGGTGCTCACGCTTGTCGCCGGTGACCCACGCCTCGATGAAGGGGTAGATCAGGACGACGAGGATGAACAGGCCGAGGGCCACGAGCGGGACGATGATGTTGAACGACCACGTGCGGTCGAGGAACACGACCTCCCAGCCCGGCGGCACGAGACGCAGGGCACCGTCGGCGAAGCCGATGTACCAGTCGGGCTGCGTGCCCGCGGAGACGGGGGACGGGTCGTACGGACCGTAGTTCCAGATCGGGTTGATCGTGAACAGCGAGGCGATCAGGACGATCACACCGAACGTGATGAACAGGAAGCCGCCCATCTTCGTCATGTAGATCGGCATCATCGGGTAGCCCACGACGTTGTTGTTCGTGCGGCCGGGGCCCGCGAACTGCGTGTGCTTGTTGATGATCATCAGCATGAGGTGCACGACGAGCAGCGCGATCAGGATCGCCGGCAGCAGCAGGATGTGCAGCGTGTAGAGACGGCCCACGATCTGGGTGCCCGGGAACTCGCCGCCGAAGAGCAGGAACGAGGTCCAGGTGCCGATGAGCGGGATGCCCTTGACCATGCCGTCGATGATGCGGAGGCCGTTGCCCGACAGCAGGTCGTCGGGGAGCGAGTAGCCCGTGAAGCCCTCGGCCATCGCGAGGATGAACAGGACGAAGCCGATGACCCAGTTGAGCTCGCGCGGCTTGCGGAACGCACCGGTGAAGAAGATGCGCAGCATGTGCACGCCGATGCCGGCGACGAAGACCAGCGCGGCCCAGTGGTGGATCTGACGGACCAGGAGTCCACCGCGGATGTCGAACGAGATCCGGAGGGCCGAGTCCATGGCCGCCGACATCTCGACGCCGCGCATCGGGAGGAAGGCGCCCGTGTAGTGGGTCTCGACCATCGAGGCCTGGAAGAAGAACGTGAGGAACGTCCCCGACAGGAGGACGACCACGAAGCTCCACATCGCGATCTCACCCAGCATGAACGACCAGTGGTCGGGGAAGATCTTGCGGCCGAGTTCCTTCACGAACCCGGAGACGCTCGTGCGCTCGTCGATGTAGTTCGCCGTCCAGCCGACGAAGCGGCCGCCGAGCGGCTTGTCGCCCTTCTCGGTGGCGGTGTTGTCGGCAGGTGCCGTTGCGGTGCTCAAGGTCGCTCCCAGAAGCTCGGGCCTACGGGTTCGGTGAAATCGCTGCGTGCGATCAGGTAGCCCTCGTCATCGACCGTGATCGGAAGCTGGGGGAGGGGGCGGGCCGCGGGTCCGAAGATGACCGCAGCCCCGTCCGCCACGTCGAACTGCGACTGGTGGCAGGGGCACAGCAGGTGGTGGGTCTGCTGCTCGTACAGGGCGACGGGGCACCCGACGTGGGTGCAGACCTTCGAGTAGGCCACGATGCCCTGGTACGACCAGTCGGCGCGCTCGGGCGTCTCGATGAGGTCTTCGGGCAGCAGGCGCATCAGGAGCACAATGGCCTTGGCCTTCTCCTCGAGGTAGCCCTCTTCGTGGCTGAGCTCGGCGAGCGGCTCGGGGATGACGTGCACGGCGGAGCCGAGCGTGACGTCCGCGGCGCGGATCGGTCCGCCCTCGGGGTCGTGCGCCAGGCGCATGCCGGGCTCCCACATCGTGTGGCTCAGCAGCGCGACCGGGTCTCCCGCGATCGGGTTCGCGGCGGAGCTCTGCGGAGCGAGTCCGCGGAACAGCACGATCGCCGGCGCGACCGAGGCGACGAGCGCCGCGATCAGGGAGTTCCGCACCATCGTGCGGCGACCGAAGCCGGACTCCTCGTTGGCGTCCGCGAACGCCTGCACCGCGGCGGCACGGGTCGCGTCGCGTCCACGGGTGGGATGCCGCGCCTCGATGTGCTCCTTGTCGGACATGATCGCCTTGGACCAGTGGATCGCCGCGATGCCGATCGCCAGGAGCGCCGCGCCGATGCCGAGTCCGACGAACATGTTGTTGTTGCGGATGTCGACGATCGCGCCGCTTTCGATGGGAAAGAGGAAGTACGCGGCGATCGCCCAGATGCTGGCGGCGACGGAGAAGTAGAACAGCAGGTAGACCGTGCGGACCGCGTTCTTCATCGCGACCGGGTCCTTGTCGGTCATCCGCTCACGGTGGGGCGGAAGCGCCGGAGGCTGCACCGGGTCGGAAACCGCGACCGCGAGCCCCGGCGAGGGCTTCCACGAAGCCCTTTCCTGCTCGAGAGTGTGTTCCTCGTGTGCCATCGTCATCCTCGTTCGTAGCTGTGTGTTCTGTCGATCAGTTGGACTTCGCCGTGATCCACACGGTGAGGGCGATCAGGCCGCCGATGCCGAAGATCCAGATGAACAGGCCCTCGGACACGGGACCGAGCGAGCCGAGGGAGAATCCGCCCGGCGACTCGTTCTCCTGCAGGAACAGGAGCGCGGAGATGATGTCGCGCTTGTCTTCGAGGGTGAGGTTCAGGTCGTTGAAGACCGGCATGTTCTGCGGTCCGGTGACCATCGCGGCGTACATGTGCAGCGCGCTGGTGTTCTGCAGGCCGGGGGCGTACTTGCCCTCGGTCAGCGCGCCACCGGCGGCGGCCACGTTGTGGCACATCGCGCAGTTGATGCGGAAGAGCTCCGCACCGCGTGCGACGTCGCCCTCGCCGTCGAGCGTCTCCTCGCTGGGGAACGTCGGGCCGGGAGCCATCGACTGCACGTACGCGGCCATCGCGAGGATCTGCTCCTCGGTGAACTGCGCCGGCTTCTGCGGTGCCTGCGGAGCGGACGCCTGCAGGGGCATGCGTCCCGTGGACACCTGGAACTCGACCGACAGCTCACCGACGCCGTAGAGCGACGGACCGGCGTCCGAGCCCTGCAGGTCGAGGCCGTGGCACGTGGCGCAGTTGGCCTGGAAGAGCTTCTTGCCGTCTTCCACGGTGAGCGTCGACGCGACGGTCGTGTCGCTGTTGGCCGCCATCGCCGCGGACGCGCCGGCGTACACACCACCGGTGATCAGGAGGCCGATGCCGATGAGGGCTGCCGCCGCCCAGGGACTGCGGCGGCCGTTCGAACGGCGCTTGGTCTCTTTTGCCATGTTGGGGCTCAGCTCCGCTCTATTTCAGGAAGTAGATGACGAGGAACAGCGCGATCCAGACGACGTCGACGAAGTGCCAGTAGTACGACACGACGATCGAGGACGTCATCTCCTTGCGCCCGAAGTTCTTGACGGCGTACGCGCGCCCGATCACGAGGAGGAAGGCGATGAGGCCACCCGTCACGTGGAGAGCGTGGAAGCCGGTCGTGAGGTAGAAGGCCGACGCGTACGAGTTGGCCTGGATCGGCATCCCCTCGGCGACGAGCTGTGCGTACTCCCACACCTGGCCCGAGACGAAGATCGCGCCGAGCGCGAACGTCAGCCAGAACCACTCGACCATGCCCCAGCCGAGCCATCCGCGCTTCTTCGTGGAGTACGGCTGGAACCGCTCGGCGGCGAAAACACCCATCTGGCACGTCACCGAGGACAGCACCAGGATGATCGTGTTGACGGTCGCGTAGGGGATGTTCAGCAGCTGCGTCTCCTGCGCCCACAGATCGGGCGAGGTGCTGCGGAGGGTGAAGTAGATCGCGAAGAGCCCCGCGAAGAACATCACCTCACTGCCGAGCCACACGATCGTTCCGACGGCGACCGGATCCGGGCGCTTGACGGAACGCATGGCCTGCGAGTAGGTCGCTGTCGTGGTCGTCACCTGACCATTATGGCCGATCCGCGCGCCGCCGGATCGCATCCGGGGCTGATTTGTTCCCACGGTCGACTCGATGGCCCCTCGGAGCAGGCCGAGAGTCCCCTGAGAGTCTCGATAGGCTCTGTTCATGGCTGAGCTGTATACCTGGCCCGGAATCCTCACGACGCTTCTGGACGGCCGAGACCTCAGTGTCTCCGAGTCGACGTGGGCCATGCGCCGGATCATGTCGGGCGAGGCGACACCGTCGCAGCTGGCCGGTTTCCTGATCGCGCTGCGCGCGAAGGGCGAGACCGTCGACGAGATCGTCGGCTTCCGCGACGCGATCCTCGAGGCGGCACTGCCGCTGCCGGTGAACCCGAACGTCCTCGACATCGTGGGTACCGGCGGCGACCGCTTCGGCACCGTCAACGTCTCGACCATGTCGGCCGTCGTCGCCGCGGCATCCGGCGTTCCGGTCGTCAAGCACGGCAACAAGGCGGCGAGCTCGGCGTCGGGCTCGTCGGACGTGCTCTCGGCCCTCGGTCTCGACCTGACGATCACACCGGAGCAGGTGTCAGAGACGCTGCAGCGCGCGGGCATCACCTTCGCGTTCGCCTCGGCGTTCCATCCCGGTTTCCGCCACGCGGGCCCGACGCGCGCGGAGCTCGGCGTGCCGACCGTGTTCAACTTCCTGGGTCCACTCTGCAATCCGGCCCGTGCCGAGGCGAACGCCGTCGGCGTCGCGCACCTGGACCGCGTGCCGCTCATCACGGGCGTGTTCCGCACCCGAGGCGCGACCGCGCTCGTGTTCCGCGGCGACGACGGACTGGATGAGCTGACGACGACCGGCCACAGCCGCCTGTGGGAGGTCAGCCGGGGTGACATCCACGAGCACGATCTGGATCCGCGCGATCTCGGCATCCCGCTCGCGCAGATCGACGATCTGCTGGGCGGCGACCCGGCGCACAACGCCGCGGTCGTGCACCGCGTGTTCGCGGGAGAACCCGGCGCGGTGCGCGACATCGTGCTGCTGAATGCGGCGGCGGGCATCGCCGCGTTCCGGCTGTCGCAGGACGTCAGCCAGGTGCAGCGGCCGATCCTCGAGCGTCTGGCCGAGGGGCGGGATGCCGCCGCCGAGGCGATCGACACCGGTGCGGCGACCCGCACGCTCGGCGCCTGGGTCGAGACCACGAGGTCGTTCGCGGCCTGACGGGCCCGATGGGTCGCCGGGCGAACCTTACGCGGGCGACGGTGACGGAGAGGAGCGGCGGACGTGCATCCTCATGACGCGCTGACCGAGATCGCGACGCTCCTCGAGCGGGAACGGTCGTCGCGGTACAAGTCGAAGGCGTTCCGCGCGGCGGCCGACGCGATCAGCGGCCTGACGGACGAGCAGCTCCGGGATGCTGCGGCGCTGCGTCGCCGCAAGGGCATCGGTGACTCCACGTTCGCCGTGATCCAGGAGGCTCTCGAGGGGCGGGTGCCCGCCTACCTCGCCGATCTGCGCACGCGCGCCGGAGTGGAGCGGGCATCGACGCTGCGCGGTCTGCTGCGCGGCGACCTGCACAGCCACAGCGACTGGTCGGACGGACTCACCTCGATCGACCTCATGGTGGACGCGGCACGAGCCCTCGGCCACGAGTACCTCGCCCTCACCGATCACTCGCCGCGCCTGCGCGTCGCGAACGGCCTGTCACCCGAGCGCCTGCGCGCGCAGCTCGAGGTCGTGGCGGGCATGAGCGGTGGGGGATTCACGCTGCTGTCGGGCATCGAGGTCGACATCCTCGAGGACGGTGAGCTCGATCAGGAGCCCGACCTCCTCGACGAGCTCGACATCGTGGTCGCCTCCGCGCACTCGAAGCTGCGCATGGAGCGGGGACCCATGACCCGGCGCCTGGTGCGCGCCGTGTCCAGCGGCAGGGTCGACGTCCTCGGTCACGTCACCGGGCGGCTCGTGGAGGGGTCGCGGGGCACGCGTCCGCCGTCGGCGCTCGATGCGCAGGCCGTCTTCGCCGCGTGTGCCGAGCACGGCGTCGCCGTGGAGATCAACTCGCGTCCGGAGCGGCAGGACCCGCCCGACGAGCTCATCGCGATCGCCCTCGCGAAGGGGTGTCTGTTCTCGATCGATTCGGACGCGCACGC
>CAYOQY010000025.1:0-19827 GCA_964406225.1 uncultured Microbacterium sp. | reverse complement strand
TCGCGATCGCCCTCGCGAAGGGGTGTCTGTTCTCGATCGATTCGGACGCGCACGCGCCTGGGCAGCTCTCACTGCTCGACTACGGCGCGGAGCGCGCCGAGCGCGCGGGAGTTCCGCCGGAGCGCATCGTGACCACGTGGTCGCTCGCGAAGCTCAGGGAGTGGACGACCCGAGAGCGCTGAAGCGTCGTCGGACTGCTCATCGCCGGCGCGATACGGTCAAGGCGTGCCGGTCACCGATCCGCCGCGGTCCGCGGGACGCGGCATCCCGTGGTTGGTCATCACCGGTGTGCTGGTGGCCGCCCTCAGCATGCGTGGACCGATCGTGTCGCCCACCCCCGGTGCTGCGCGACATCGAAGCCGACCTCGGCATCGGCTCGGCGACCGCGGGCCTGCTGACGACAGCGCCCGTGCTCATGTTCGCGCTCCTCACTCCGCTCGCCGCATTCGTGATACGCCGGTCGGGCGCCGAACTCGCGCTCCTGGTGTCGCTCGCCGGCGTGCTGCTCGGCACGGTGATCCGCGCGGTTCCGGGGTTCGGGTGGATGCTGGCAGGCATGTTCGTGATCGGCGCGGCGGTCACGATCGGCAACGTCGTGATCCCGGTGATCATCCGCCGCGACATCCCGCCGGCACGCGTGGCACTCGTGACCGCGGCGTACGTCGCGACGCTGAACGCCGGGTCGCTGCTGACCTCGCTCCTCACCGCTCCGCTCGCGACGGTGATCGGCTGGCCCGGCGCCCTGCTCGCCTGGTCGCTGCTGACCGTGGCCGGGATCGTGGTCTGGGGTGTCCACCTGAATCGCAGCCGGCGGGAGGGTGAGCGCTGGAGCGAGCGGTACTCGGGCGAAGAGGCTCCCGCCGGGAGTGCGGCGATGGGCGACCTCGACCCGACCACGCTCACCGGACCGCTGCCCGCCGTCGCGCACGGCGACCGCGAGCGATCCCTTCTGCGGCAGCCCGTCACCTGGCTGCTCATGTTCGCGTTCGCGATCCAGGTCGGCATCTACTACGGGCTCTCGACGTGGCTGCCCACGATCACCGCGGACGAACTCGGTCTCGACCCCACGCGCGCCGGCGCGCTCGCGTCGGTGTTCCAGGGGGCGGGCATCGCCGGCGCGTTCCTGGTTCCGCTGCTGGCGCGCTTCACGCCGCCGTTCGTGCCGACCCTCGTGATCTGTGTCTCGTGGCTCGTCCTGACCGTCGGACTGCTCGTCGCGCCCGGGTTCGCGTGGGTCTGGCTCGCCGTGGGGGCCGTCGGACACGCGGGGGGATTCGTCGTGATCTTCACGATGCTCGTGACGGTCACGCGCAGCGACGCCGAGGCCGCCGGCATGTCGGCGCTCGTGCAGGGCGGCGGCTACGCGTTGGGCGCGCTCGGGGCGCCCGTGATGGGAGCGCTGCACGAGATCACCGGCGCGTGGGATGCGGCGCTCGCCCTGCTGGTCGTGCTCGCGGTCGTCTACGGGGTCGCGCTGTCCGCGGCCGGGGTGGCCGCGCGTTCGACGCGGCCCTGAGGATCCAGGCGCCTCAGCCGGTGGGCAGCCGGTCCAGCGCGTCGAGAATGCGCGTCATCGCCGTCCCCAGGGCCCACTGCTCGGCCAAGGCGTCGGCATCCGCCCGCTGTGTGTCGTCGGGCGCGCGCAGTCTGGCGTCGGTCGCGGGAAGCTCGAGGTCCTTCACGACCTCCACCACGGTCGGGGCGACGTCCAGGTAGGGGAGGGCGGCGAGGATCTTGCTCCGGACCCCCGCCGACATGCCTTCTCCGGCGTCGGCGGCCGCCCGGATGCCGGCGAGGTCTCCGTGCGCCGCCAGCAGGGTCGCGGCGGTCTTCTCGCCGACGCCCGCGACGCCGGGCAGCCCGTCGGACGAGTCACCGCGGAGCGTCGCGAAGTCCGCGTACTGGCTGGGGAGCACGCCGTACTTCTTCACGACGGTCTCGTCGGTGACGATCTCGAGGTTGCTCATGCCGCGCGCCGTGTAGATGACGCGCACGTCGCTCGCGTCGTCCACGAGCTGGAAGAGATCGCGGTCGCCGGTGACGATGTCGACGGGCACCTCCGCCCGGGTAGCGAGCGTGCCGATCACATCGTCGGCTTCGTGTTCCGCCGCGCCCACGATCGGGATGCCGAGGGCATCCAGCGTCCGGCGGATGATAGGTACCTGCACCTCGAGCGGATCAGGCACGACTTCGATGTCGGGGCCGGTCGCGGTGACCTCGGCGACCCGGTGCGTCTTGTACGTGGGGATGAGGTCGACGCGCCATTGGGGGCGCCAGTCGTCGTCCCAGCACGCCACGAGCTGCGTCGGCTCATACGTCGTGACGAGCCGCGTGATGATGTCGAGGAACCCCCGGACCGCGTTCACGGGCGTGCCGTCGGGGGCGCGGACGGTGTCGGGCACGCCGTAGAACGCACGGAAGTACAGCGACGCGGAGTCGAGGAGCATGAGGCGGTCGGTCACGCGCTCATCCTGTCACGGCGCTGTGACGCGCGCGGGTCAGCAGCCCGGACCGGTGGGGTCCTCGGCGCACGTCCGATCCACCAGAGCCGTGCGGGCCTCGACGACGGTGACGTCGTAGCCGCCGGCCGTCGCTGTGACGTAGCCCGGAACGGGACGCCAGAGTCCGGACCCGAAGTCGACGGACGCCGAGTACTGCACCGTCACACTGACGGGATACGTCCCGCGAGCGCGGTAGACGTGACTCGTCGCGGTGGGGGTGAACTGCGCCTGACCGAGCGCGGCCCAGCTCGCCCCGCCCGTCGTCGAGCGCATGCTCGCCCCGTCGCCGTAGTCGAAGACGAAGCCCGCCGGCACGAAACGCACGGTCAGATCCCAGCCCAGGACGGTCCCCGTCATCGTCTGGGCGGATGCCGCAGCCACGACGTTCGCAGGCGCCCCGACGATGCCGAACCCCGACGGCTCGCCGGAGAGCGACGGCGCCGCGGGACGGAAGGACGCGAGGTCTTCGGCGGTCAGATCCGGCGGCTCGACGACGTAGTGGCCGCCGCACGTGCCCATCGAGGTGCACGGATTCGCGATCGGCTCGGGGATGACGGGAACCGGGACCGCAGGGGCGGCGCCACCGCTCGTCGGCGGGGAGGCGGGGTTCGTGATGCTCGCACCGATGTCGACCTGCTCGCCGGAGTTCGACACCGTTGTACACGCTCCAATGGCGGCAAGATCCGGGCTGCACGGTGAGCTTGCCGCGATGACATTCCACGCGCCAACGGCGAACGCCGATGCCAGCACCGCTGCGGTCAGCATTCTCCTGCTGCCTTCGTAGTGCTGTCGGCGACGAGGACATCGCCGGAATACGTTACAAAATCCACCTCGAGCAGGGAGATGGGTGCTCTATCGACAGGCGTTACGTCCTCGCCAGCATCGTTGATCACCCGCGTCTCGGTGGAGTCGACGCAAATCTCGAGTGTCATCCGACCATCTACAGGCTCGGCCTTGATGGGTGCCACCGAAGAGAGACGAGTCGATCCCCTCAAAGCCAGCTTTGCCTCTGCAAGTTGCCGCTTGGTGTCAATGTCGACTTCCAGCGCATTGCCAATGAGGAAGACTTGCGGGTCCGGCGACGATCCTGGGTCTGAGCGTCGCGCATTCAGGGCGTCCACGTAGGCGCGGTAAGTCTCTTCCGCGGCGGCGAACGCTTCTTCTTCGCTCGCGAAGACCGGCCCGGTCGGGCTCGGCTGCGGCTCGGGCTGACAGGCCGCCAGCCCCACCGCAAGTGCGACGGCGATGGTCGCGGCGGCGAAGCGGGGGAGCATCCGACCACGGTAGTCGGCGCGCGCGAGCCGCCACCCGACTTATCCACATGCCGCCCGCCCACCGGAGCCCCGACGACACCTGGCCGGCCGTCGCCGGCGCTGGCATACTGTGCGCGTGAAGACCTCGAGGATCATCGGCGCCGCGGCCGTCGTCGCAGGCATCATCGGACTGAGCGCGTGCGCGCAGAGCAATGGCCCGGTCATCGCTCCCGTGACGATGGACGTCGGTGACCTGCAGGGCGCGACGGTGAAGCTCGTCGTCGACCAGGTGCTCAACATCAACACCGGCGACCTCGCGGTCGACAGCTACAGCGGTGAGGTCGCCGACACGTCGATCGCGGAGTTCGTGGCGGGCTACGAGCAGGACGGGACGACGTACAACCCCGGCGTGCGGGCGCTCGCCGACGGGGCGACGACGGTCGTGCTGTCCAACTCCGACGGGGGCATCGAAGACGTGACGTTCACGGTCGAGGTCGGCAAATAGTCGGACCCGCTGCTACGCGGCGGGCTCCTGCAGCGCGTCGTGGATCCGGCGGAGGTCCTCCAGAAGCGACCCGATGAGCACCCAGTGTTCGCGCGACGGTGCCGCGACCCGCAGCGGCTGCGTCAGGGCGGCGGGCTCGTCCAGCCCCGCGCCGACGCGTTCCGTGCCAGACACTGCACCACCGGCATCCGTTCGGCGCACGTCGAGTCGCACGTCGTGTGCCGCTCTCCTCAGCTGTTCGGCGATCGCCCGCACGGTGGGCTCGTCCGCGATCGTCGGGTCGTAGTGATCGCAGAACGCCCGCGTCATCCCGATCGTCTGCGTCACGATCGGTCCGCTGCGCTCGAGCAGGGCGCGGACGCCGGCGAGCTCGTCGCGCCGCGGGCGCGCGCGGGGGTTGAGCGAAAGCGAGTCGGCGGCGGCGTCGATCGCGCGATCGGCGGACGCGCGCATCGGCTTCATCAGCCGCGCCTGGATCAGCAGGCTCGTGAGGTCCTCCGGACGCTGCGGCGTCTCGAGCGCGTCGGCGAGCCGCTCCAGCGAGGTGGCGACTTCGTCTCCGAGCGCGGTGACCGCTTCGCGGGCAGGAGCCACGAGCACGGGCGGCACGAGAGCGAGGTTGATCAGGATGCCGATCACCGCGCCGATCAGGGTCTCGAGCACCCGGTCCAGCGCGTACGAGGGCGTCGCCGTGCCGAGCGCGAGCACGAGCAGCGCGCTGATCGCGACCTGATTCGATGTGCCGGCGGTCATCTTGAGCGACCATGCGACCATCAGCGCGACGAGCGTCGCGAGGAGGATCACCCAGGTTCCGCTGCCGAAGGCCAGCCCGAGGATCGAGGCGATCAGCACGCCGGTGATGACCCCCACGCTGCGCTCGATCGCCTTGAGCAGCGACTGGTTCACACTCGGCTGCACGACCAGCAGCGCGGCGATCGCGGCGAAGACCGGCGGCTGGCCGGGGATGAGCGCGCCGGCGATGAGCCACGCCGCCGACGTCGCGATCACCGATTTCGCGACCTGCAGGATCGGGGTGCGCTGCGAAGATCGGATGCCGGCCGTCACGTCCATGGCACGAGCGTAGAGCCGCCCGCAAGGCCCGTCCCGCGCGCCGAACGGAGGTTAGCGTGGAGGGATGACCACTCAGCAGGAGAAAGCACAGACCCTCGCCCGACTGCACGCCGCTCCGGAGATCCTTCGCGTCGTCAACATCTGGGACGTCGTCTCGGCCCGCGCGGTTGCGGCTCTGCCGGAGACGAAGGCGCTCGCGACGGCGGGGCACTCGATCGCCGCGACGTTCGGGTACGCGGACGGCGAGAAGATCCCGCTCGAGGTCATGCTCGACATGGTCGGCCGGATCGCGGCGTCGACCGACCTCCCCGTCTCCGCCGATCTGGACGCGGGCTTCGGGAATCCGGGCGAGACCGTCCGCCGCGCGATCGCCGCCGGTGTCGTCGGGGCGAATATGGAGGACCGTCTGCGGCCGCTGGCCGATTCCGTCGCAGCGGTCGAGGCCGTCATCGCCGCGGGTGAGGCGGAGGGCGTGCCGTTCGTCCTGAACGCGCGCACCGACGCGTTCGTGCGGGCGGGGGACCGGCCCCTCGAGGAGTCGATCGCCGACGCGATCGCGCGCGGACGCGCCTATCTGGAGGCTGGAGCCGATCTGGTCTTCGTACCCGGCATCCTGAACGCGGACGTGACGACGCAGCTCGTCGAGGGGATCGGCGACCGAAAGATCAGCGTGATCGGGCTGCCCGGCGCCCTGTCGGCGGCGGAGTACGAGGCCCTCGGCGTCGCGCGCATCTCCTACGGCCCGATGACGCAGCGCGTCGCGCTGACCGCGCTGCAGGACGTCGCCGCCGACCTGTACGCCGACGGGGTGATCCCCGCGACGACCCGCGCGCTCAACTGAACGCTCGACCGCGGCTCAGGTGTCGCGGATGATCGGCGCGCCGTCTTCGCGGTGGTCGTCGATCTCGCCGGGCGGATAGTCGGACCGCTCGGGCTGCCGGCGCAGCAGGAGCGTGCTCACGACGAGCCCTCCCCAGACCACGACGATCGCGATGATCAGGAACGTGATGGCGAGCGGAGTCATGACGACACCCCCTGTCGGCGTGCAGCTCTCTCCCCACCCGACGCGCCGGGCGGCGGATAGGCGGGCCACGCGGTGAAGTCATCCGGCGACGCGCGCCACCGGAACATCGGCAGCACGACGGCGATCACGATGATGAACGCGATCGTGCCCCATCCGACCACCCCCAGGTACCAGGCGGGGAGATCGGCATAGCCCTCGACCAGCAGCACGATGATGCGCTGGACCAGCATGTAGCCCAGGATCACCGGGGCGAGCACCCCCACGAGGACCACCCACAGGCGCCCGACCTGGAACGTCGAGACGGCGTTGAGGTGGTAGCGCAGCTCAGCGCCGCGCCGCAGTACCCAGATCACGAGGACCGTCGCCAGCACCGCCGAGGCGACGATGCCGATGTTGTTCGCCCACTGGTCGGCGACGTCGAGGGCCAGAAGGCCCGTCGTGGTCGAGAACAGCAGCACCGACAGCACGGCCGAGACGACGCCCACACCGACGGCGGCGTTGCGCGGCGTGAGGCCGAACTTCTCCTGCACCGCCGCGGAGACGACCTGGAGCACCGAGATGAGCGAGGTGAAGCCCGCCATCGTCAGCGAGCCGAAGAAGAGGATGCCGAAGATCGCACCGCCGGGCATCTGCGAGACGATCGCCGGGAAGGTGATGAACGACAGTCCGACGCCCGTGAGTCCTTCGAGTTCGGAGACGGCGACGCCCTGCTGGAACGCGAAGAAGCCCAGGGTCGCGAACACGCCGATGCCGGCGAGGATCTCGAACGACGAGTTCGCGAACGCGACCACGAGTCCGGGCGAGGTGAGGTTCGACCGACGGCGGCGGTACGACGCGTAGGTCACCATGATGCCGAAGGCGATCGAGAGCGAGAAGAAGATCTGGCTGTAGGCGGCGATCCACACGTTCGGGTCGGCCAGAGCGGCCCATTCGGGCGTGAAGAGGGCGTTCAGTCCTTCCGCGGCGCCGTCGAGGAAGAGCGCGCGCACGACGAGGATGAGGAAGGCGACGACCAGCAGCGGCAGGAAGATGACGTTGACGCGCTGCAGGCCCTTGGCCACGCCGAGGGCGAGCACGACGATCGCGGCGAGCCACACGATCGCGAGGGGGATCAGCACCCCGGGCACGAACTCGAAGCTGAAGCCGGGGTCGCCGACCTTGAGGTAGTCGCCGACGAGGAAGCCCGCGGGGTCGTCGCCCCAGCGCAGGTCGAACGAGAACACGAAGTAGCTGAGGGCCCACGCGATCACCGCCGTGTAGTAGAGCCCGATGACGAAGGCGATCGCGACCTGGAACCAGCCGAGGCCCTCGGCCCACCGCTTGCCGCCGCTCAGGCGGCGGAAGGCGGTCGGCGCGGATCCGCGGAAGCGGTGGCCGATCGCGTAGTCGAGGAACAGGATCGGGATGCCGGCGGTGATGAGCGCCACGAGATAGGGGATGAGGAACGCCCCACCGCCGTTCTCGTACGCGACCCCGGGGAAGCGCCAGATGTTGCCGAGCCCCACGGCCGAGCCGATCGCGGCGAGGATGAAGCCGACCTGTCCGGTCCATTCCTCGCGGGGCTTCGCTGCGGGGGAGTTCTGCACGTCGGTCATGGCGCTCTCCTTCATGCGGGCGTCGCGACGCTCGTCGGTACGCGGCACGCTACCAGTCCGCTCGCGGTGGGTCACGGACAACCGGGAATCCGGGGTGCGCCGGGCGTGTTGACTGGGTTCATGCGCGCTGTCCCGATCGAGGTCGTCGTGATCGGCGCGGGTCAGGCCGGGCTGTCAGCGGCCTACCACTTGCGCCGGCGCGGCTTCGTGCCCGCCGCGAGCGGCGTCGAGGGGAGCGGCACGTTCGTCGTGCTGGATGCCGATGCCGAGCCGGGCGGCGCCTGGCAGCACCGCTGGGCGAGTCTGCGGATGGCGACGGTGAACGGCATCCACGAGCTCCCCGGCTTCCCCGTCCCGCCCGCCGACCCAGCGGCGTCGAGCCGTGACGTGCTGCCCGCCTACTTCCGTGCGTACGAGGACGATTTCGATCTGCGGGTGCGCCGACCCGTGAAGGTGACCGGCGTCGTGCGCGAGGACGACGATCCGGACGGGCGCCTGCTCGTGCGGACGGATCAGGGGGAGTGGGCGGCACGATTCGTGATCAACGCGACCGGCACGTGGACGCGGCCGTTCTGGCCGCACTACCCGGGCCAGAGCACGTTCGGTGGGCGGCAGCTGCACGTCGCCGACTACGTCTCGGCGGAGGAGTTCGCCGGTCAGCGGGTCGTGATCGTGGGAGCCGGGATCTCGGCGGTCCAGCTCCTGGAGGAGATCTCGCACGTGGCCGAGACGTTCTGGGTGACACGGCGCGAGCCCGACTGGTCGGAGGAGGCCTTCGACATTCCCGCGCGTGTCGCGGCGATCGCCGGCGTCGAGGACCGGGTGCGGCGGGGATTGCCTCCCGGCAGCGTCATCTCCGTCACGGGCATGCACTGGACGCCGTGGGCGCGCGCTGCGCAGGCGCGGGGCGTGCTGCAGCGGCATCCGATGTTCACCGCGATCGAGCCGGACGGCGTGCGGATGCCGGACGGAACGCTCGTCGAGGCGGACGTGATCCTGTGGGCGACGGGGTTCCGTCCCGCCGTGGACCACCTCGCGCCGCTGAAGCTTCGCACGAAGGACGGTGGCATCAGGGTGGCCGACGGGCGTGCGCTGGACGAACCGAGGCTCTTCCTCATCGGCTACGGTCCGTCGCAGTCGACGGTCGGCGCCAATCGGGCCGGCCGCGCCGCGGTCCGCGCGATCGTCGCCGACCGGGTGGAGGTGGCCGCATGAGCTTCGGTCGCGCGGCTGCGGACCGCCCGGCTCGCCCGCAGGACACCGACCCGTGCCCGTGCGGGAGCGGGGACTCGTTCGGCGGATGCTGCGCCCCGGCGCTCCGCGGTGAACCGGTGCCGACTCCGGAGCGGTTGATGCGCTCGCGCTACACGGCGTTCGTCGTGGGGGACACCGCGCACCTTGCCCGCACCTGGCACCCGCGCACGCGGCCCGACGAGATCGAGGCGGATCCGACCCTGCGGTGGACCGGCCTCGAGATCATCGACGCCCCGCCCGCGACCGGCGACACCGGTGTCGTGGAGTTCCGCGCGACGTGGACGCAGAAGGGGGAGCGCGGCGCCCTGCACGAGCGCAGCCGGTTCGTCACGCTGCGGGGCCGCTGGGTGTACGTGGACGGTGACGTGCGCTGACGGCCCTCGCCCCGTTGTTCGTGCGTACCGTTGATACATGGCCCGTCCGATCCGTCTTCCCGTCAGCCCCGGCCAGGAATCCGTCTGGGACTACCCGCGTCCGCCCCGCATCGAGCGCGTCGACAAGCGTGTGACGATCGAGCTCGGCGGGCAGCTGATCCTCGACACCGGTGACGTGGTGCGGGTGCTCGAGACGAGCCACCCTCCGGCGTACTACCTGCCGATCGCGGCGTTCGCAGACGGTTCGCTCGTGCCCGCTCGTGGTGCTTCGTTCTGCGAGTTCAAGGGATCCGCCCGCTACTTCGACGTGGTCGGCGGCGGGGTGACCGCCAAGGGGGCGGCGTGGAACTATCCGACGCCGTCGCCTGGGTACGAACTGCTGCGGGAGCGTGTGGCCGTGTACGCCGGACGGATGGACGCGTGCACGGTGAACGGTGAGACGGTCGTCCCGCAGCCCGGCGGGTTCTACGGCGGCTGGATCACGTCCGAGGTCGTCGGGCCGTTCAAGGGCGAGCCCGGAACGATGGGCTGGTAACCGCCGCTAGGACGTCGTGCGCGAGGTCGAATGGCGATTTTCATCGACGGATGCCGAGCCGGCTCGCGTCTGCTGGGTGAGTGCGCCGACGCGACGGTGACCCCAAGGACGCCGTTCGCATGAGGCACCCCGAAGTGGAACAGCTGCGGGCGGGCTTTTCGGGCGACATGGAGACGGCTACCTCGTCGACGAGCGAATAACCCCCGAGGCTGGTCGCGCTGGACGACCCGCTTGCCGGCGCCACGGTGACGGTCGGTATATAGCCTCCTCATATGAGACTCGACCTCGATCGTCTTGACATACACATGGGCGACTACGTGCGTCCGCTCAATACCGAGCTTGACGACGGACTCCAGCTCTCCGATCTGCTCCGCGAGATTCTCCTGCCGTACGTACCGGACCTCACCGAAGGCTGGACGTTCCGCGCCATAGCAGACGCCGGCGCGATCGACATCGCAGAGAGCGGTCGATTCAACGGGTCTCCCAGATTGCTTGTAAACGACACCGAAATCGGACGGCTGTCATCCAGAGACACACTGCAAATCGGCGCACGCCCGACGGGTCCGGCGGCGCGATCATGACGCGGGCCGAGGTCGCGGCGCCGACCCGAGGTCACCGACTGGCGCCGCGTTGAATGGGGGCGCCCCATTACCGCACGCTGAGCCACCGGTCGGCGTGCAGTTTCGTTGCGTTCGCGCCGCCCCATAGTTACGATCGCCGTATGGATCCGAAGGACGATGAGGGCAGCATGCGGTACCGGTGCCTGGAACCGCCTATCCCGTTCGACCAGATGATTGAGTCCGTCGACGCAGCAGAGCACCCCGATGGACAAGACGATGGCTACCGAAACCAGGAGTGGCTGATCCGCAACGCGGCCGGATGACACGCGCCCCCGCGCGGCGACGATATCGCGTCCGCTGAACGACCGGCTATCGCTCTCCGCTCGACGTCCCCGCACGGCTACCACTGCGGACCGCAGCAATACGCGCTGATCCGATCCCATCTAGCAACCTCGGGTTGACGGCAACGGACCAATGTAGACAGGCTCGGAGCTATGGCATCCGTGGAGCACTTCGAGATCCCCGCTGACGACGTCGACCGCGCGCAGGCCTTCTACGGAAAGGTCTTCGGTTTCACGTTCGAGGACTGGGGCGACGGCAACATCATGCTGCGCACTGGGAGCGACGCCGGTATCAACGGCGACATCCACCAACGCGGTCCCGTGTCGCACCCCACTGTCGTGATCTCGGTCGATGATCTCGAGGCGACCATCGCGGCCGTCCTCGAAGGCGGTGGCGAGCACGTCGGCGAAATCGAAGCGATGGGCGAGACCGCCCGCTACGCATACGTGAAGGATTCCGAAGGGAATGTCATCGGGTTGTACGCCGACGCCCTGTAGCGCGCCAGACCCTAACTCTCCCGCAGCATCTGCGCGCTCACGACCGTACCCGGGTTCGAACCCGTGAGCCGGTAGCTGACGCCCGACGCGCGAGACGCACGCTTCAGGACCGACTTAGGGGCGGCTTGAGGCAGCCCGTCACGTTCAGGCGACGCGCTCGAAGACCATCGTCGCTTGGATACGGTCACCGCCCCCGAAGCCGCCGCTCCCAGAAGACGCCGTGCTGATGGTGTGCAGCCGGAACCCGAGCGCGGCTTGCTTGTTGATCACTTTCTCTAGTTCGGTGAGGTTGCCGGAACCTGAGCCGAAGAACTTCTCCTTCAGAACGACCTGCAACACCACGTAACTCCAGCCTGTGGCCGCCGGGCGCGGTTGGGATCCGGAAACTGCGTCGGCTTTGGCGCGGCTGATCATGCCGTCGACGCCGGGCGCCTTTGGCTCAGGCGGTTGCACGGCGTCGGTCCAAGCCTGGCCATCCCACCACCTCTTCGTCCCCGTGCCGTCGTCATACCAGCCTGCTTACGTGTCAGCCAACTGCGTCTCGTCTCTTTCGCGTACCAGTGGGAACCCTCACCCTCACGCTAAAGCTCAGCACACGGCAACCGCCCGCGCCGCACCAGAACGACACGATCGCTCGCGGCGAGCTGCGCGCCGCCTTTCGAACGGGCTCGGTAGGTTCGAGTGCATGCCGATCTCCCCGTACGTTGCCGCGCTCCGTACGCGCGTCGGGCCCGACCTGCTGCTGCTGCCGGCAGTCACCGCGGTCATCAGGAACGGCCCGACCTTTCTGCTCGCACGTCACCGCGACTCCGGACTGTGGAGCCTGTTCGGCGGAAGCGTCGAGCCTGGCGAGGAACCCGCCGAAGCGCTGATCCGCGAGGTCCAGGAGGAACTGGGGATTACACCGACTGTGGGCAAGATCGTCGGAGCTTATGGAGGTCGGTCACTCGAGGCGGTCTACCCCAACGGGGACCGAGTCGCCTACGTCACAGTCGCCTACGAGTGCTCGCTCCCTGGAGGCGACACAACCCTGGACACCGACGAGCTTGTTGAGATTGCGTGGTTCGATGCTCTGGCCATCTCGACACTTCCCCGACATCACTGGATCGACCGCATCGTCGACGACTGCTCAGGATGACGCGACTGCGGACCGTAAGTACCGGTTATCGCACGGCTGCATGTGCTGTCCACACCTCTTGAGGATGTCCGAAGCTCGCTACGGTGAGCCCATGATCGAAGACCGCAACAATTTACTTGCACGCCGAGAGATTCTCCGCGGGTACCTCACCGTCCTCGATCGCGCTAGCGAGCTGCTCCAGGTCTGCGCCAGCGTCGACGGTGACGCCGCGGCAACAAGATCAGCGGTGATCGAAGCTTTCGGCGTCAGCGAGCTCGCGGCCGACGCGATCCTCCACCTGCAGGTACGAAGATTCACGCCGGCAGCCATAGAAGAGATCCGAGAAGAGGTGGACGACCTCGAGCGTCTTCTTCGCGAAACTGATCCTGCGTAGACGTATCAGGTTGGGTGTGTTGGTGGGTCGGCTATCGCCCCGCGAGCTAGGCGGCACAAGTCGTGCCCGGACGATAGCGTCGGGAGCGTGACGGCCCCTGGGACGAATGAGACGGGCACCACCATGGCGGCGGTGAGCGGTGACCGCGGCCCGGAAGTATCAGTAGCCGTTCTGTTGGGCGGCGCCCTCTCCTTCTTCTTCGGGGCTGCGGTGCTCGGCCTCGTCCGCGAGACGCTCCATTTCAACTGTTCATGGGGCATTGGCGGCGAATGGGGCCCGGACGGCACATGGGTGTGCGCCGACGGCATCGGCTACGTCGGCGTCGGGGTGGTTCTCGGTGGGATGTCCGCCCTGTTGGTCATCGTGGGGGTCATCGCGGCGATATCCAGGCCGTCCCGAGGTCGCTCGATCGTTCACCTGACACTGGCCGCGATCTCGCTCGGCTGGATCTCTTGGTGGACCTTCTACGCCGCCACGTTCTACTCCGGACCACGACCCGCCGGCGAGACCGGATGGAGCCTCTGGGCCATCACGGTATTGCCCGCGATCATGCTGTGCACGATCGGCCTCCTGGCCGGAGCCGTCGGCACACTCACGCGCCGCAGCTGGTCACGCCTCGCGCTGTGGTGCGGCGTCGGCCTGATGATCGCCGGGACAGCCATTCAGTTGGGAATCGGCATCGCAACATTCCTGTCGGCAGGACTGCTCGCAGCGGCCGGAAACGCACTCACCCGAGCACGCTGAGGGACCGCCCTGTGCACTGCACGTGAGGTACTGCCGACGGGGGCGTGATGGGATCACCCGAAAGAATGCCAGCACATTGCTCGCGATCTGACGCACACCCGCAGACAATGGGACGATGCCATCTCATCCAATACCCCGGCAGCGAGGCAGCTTCGAGCGCACCCGGGACCATTGGTGGTGGCGGGAGGGATGGGGTCCGGGGACCCGCTACCTGACCTGGCATCTCACGTTCGAGGACGCGACCGCTCTCCACGAGGCAGCGCAGCGTGCCGGCAAGGCCCTCAGCACGGTAGCGGGCGTCGATGTTGTGCCGGTCGAGTGGTTGCATCTGACGATGACGGGTGTCGGGCATTCCGGTGATCTCGATCCGGCGACGCTGAGCGAGCATGTCGACTCTGTTTTCAGCGCTGCGTCCCACGCCTCGATCGTGCCGCTGGTCTTCGATCGCCTCTTCATCTATCAGGAGGGCCTCTGTCTCTCCGCGACATCACCGGGATTACAGGAGCTGCGCAAACTGCAAGGCGAACTCGTGTCGGCGGCGGGCGGCCCCGTCCCCGACCCGGACGAGGTCTTCTACCCGCACGTGAGTCTTGGCTACTTCTCTCAAGAGATCAGTGAAGAGGCGTTGAGCGACGCGCTGGATCTCGCTGACCTCCATCAGGTCGTTGTAGTGTCTCCGCGCCTTTCGCTCATCGAACTCGGTCGCGACGACCGCATGTACACATGGCGGGTGGTGGCGCAGCGAGAGTTGCGCAGCTGACCTTCCCGTTTGGATACACGCGACCAAGGCAGCAACTGCGCGAGCTGACGCAGGTGTGCCTCGATGAGGGACCCGCGCGCGGGCGGCCCGAGGTGAGGTGTGGCTCACCCAGCCCGGCTTTGCGTTTCGAAGTCCGTAGTGGGATGTCGGACACGTCGTCATCGGGCATGATGCTGACGTGGACGCACCTAGTAAGTCCCGATGGAATCACAACACCCATTTCCATCGCGTGGTGATCGATGCTGTTCCGATCGGCGCCGCTACTGCCCTGGACGTAGGAACGGGCGACGGCCTCCTCGCCGCTGATCTCCGTGTCGTGATCGGGGACGTCACTGCCGTCGACATCGACGCCGAGGTGCTAGCCAGAGCCGCGGCGGAATACGCCGGCATCACTTGGATTTGCGGCGACGTCATGAGCGTGAAGTGGGATCGCACCTTCGATGTTGTCGCGTCGGTCGCTACCCTCCACCACCTCCCCGACTTGTCTGCAGCCCTGACGCGGCTGGCTGATCTCACCACAGCGGGCGGCGTGCTGGTCGTGATCGGTCTAGCCAGAGCCACGTCCGTGCGCGATCACCTGATGGGTTTCGTGGGAGCAGTGCAACACCAGTGGTATTCACGCACCAGAACTGCGTGGGCGCACACGGCTCCGACCGTCTGGCCCCCACCACACTCCTATAGCGAAGTCCGCAAAACCGCGCAGGCAATTCTCCCCGGAGCCCGGTGGCAACGGTTCGGTATGTGGAGGTACGCATTGACCTGGAACAAGCCGGCCTGACTAGCGACTCACCGTTCGCCTGGGGACCGGCTTTGGAGCAGCACAGCAGGGCGGGCGCCGATCAGGCGTCTGCGGGCGTTGCCATGGAGCTCACGTCGCATCAGCACCGGTTGGTAGGGTGCCGGGATGGAACTGGCTGCGAAGGTGCTCGTGCTGCTCGGATCTGCGCTCCTTCTGACCGGGTGCACGGTTGCCTCCATCCCGGAGTTCGACGCAGAGCAGACCAGCAGCGATGTCGTCGTAGAAGAGGCCCAGGTCGACATCGATCCCGACACCACGCGATATGTCGGAGAGGTTGAGGGTGCTGAGCTCTACCTCGCCCGCGGCGAGGGAACGACCTGTCTGATCCAGATACGCGAAGAGGTGTGGGAGCAGACAGGCTGCGGAGCAGGGGGCGGTCTCGGAACGACCCTCCAAAGTGGGACGCGCATCGAGGTCGGCGACTTCACGTTCCCGCCGAGCGAAGTCGCCGGCAGAACGCGCACACAACTCAGTGACAGCGTGACTGTGATCTCGTTCCCTTAAGTCACAGCCACGATGGGCGCTGACGGTCCGATCTCCGGCGCACCTGTGGTGATGAAGGTGCTGCGCGCCGTCCGATGATCAAACTGCTAGGCACAGCCGGTGATTGCCCCTTCCTGCCGTGGGGTGAGCCACTTACGATGGCGCCGTGGACTACCTCATCGTGTTGGCAGTCACATGTCTGGCTGTCGCGGTCGTGCTCTTCTGGGGCTGGAGCCATCGGCTCCGCACGCGGCGGAGCACGCATGATGACCTTCTCCGCGCCGGCGGCGACGCGGAGGTAAGCCCGTACCGGGCGTCTCGCCGAGCCGAGGGCGAAGCGGCCTGGACTCGCATCGGCGGCGGCGGCGTCTGATCCAGCGGGCCTCGTAGCCGAGCGCGCTGTCGGAAGGTCTCGAAAGGTAGGCCGCGACGACGTTGCCTGGAATCTTCACGTCGCCGCCACGTGTGCGGCTGCTGCTGGCCCCGCCTGCTTGCTCGTGCGACACTGCACCCATGGAGACTGGGCGCGTAATTCCGGATCAGGTCAGAGTGCCGGCGGCGACGTCCGAGAGTGACCGGCACAATCCATACGGCATTGCGCTGCTCGCGGCCGGCGGGTTCGCGTGGCTGATCGCGTTGATGCTGTGGATCGTGCACGGTCAGATTACTGACTACGTCACCTACGACCGCGACACCGCCGGGTTCTTGGTGGCATGGATGATGCTGCTTCTCCTCGCCGGCACAGTCGCGTTCGCGGCGTCAGCACTGATCGCCGGGGTTGGATACGAGCTTCGCCGCCCCCAGAGAGACTAGGTGATGGCCCGCACGCAACGGGACCGGCATTCGGGCGGGCGCTTCCCGGCCTTTTAGGGTTCGCGCGGAGGAGGCAGATCGGACCGACAACCACGCGGGGTGGCCAGCACGCGTAGCCCACCGAGCGCGACGACTGGCTGGCTGCGCTTGCCTAGACCTAGCCCGAGATCGGTGGATCTTGCGCCGCGGTGCCGTCCTGCTCATCTTCCGCACGGCGAGGCGGTTGCCTATCGTCAGTTACGGTCACGCCAACGGCTGCGATCTGCATGACGATCGAGCCGTCATTGCAGAGGACTCGTCGTGCGAGCTTGGCGGCATGTGAGAGATCGGGGTGCTCATCCACGGCATTCCGGAGCCTGTCCTGCGGCACACCCAATTCGTGAAGCAGATTCAGGATCACCAAGCTCGCGGTGACCTCAGCGACAGCATGAAGGTGATTCAGATCGTTATCGGCGGTTCCGACGTGTGCGAGATTGTTGCGCGCATCTTTCGCTGCTTTGGCCCACACATCGGGTTCATGCACGAGGCGGACGCCAGCGTCCCCGACTCGGCCGACAAGGTCGAGGAGACGCTGCTTGAGAGTGGGGACATTTGAGTGCTCCGTGAGGCGGTCAGAGAGCCAGGCCTTGCGGTCAGCCGGCGCTGCTTCCAGGAGAGCTTTGCGCAGCAACTTGAACTCCTCCGGAGGGATGGGCGGGGCCGGGTCGAGCGCGCGATGAAACGACTCCGCGGCGGCAACAGCCGTAACCACTCTCGTCTCGATGTATCCGCTCCGCACGTACCGCAAACCGAGAATCATGCTGCGCGCGGCAGCGAACCTGTCGCGCACTTCTAGCCAACGAGGAAGGAGGTCCTCGAAGGGAAGATCATCCAGGGTCAGGACGTAGTTGCGCAGATCTAGGGCCTTCGCATCCGGCTTGGGCATGACTACCCGCACCTGATACACGGTGATCTCATGCGGCTGGTCCCGCATCGGATGATCGTCGGGCCAATCGTCAGGAGTCGGCGGCAGGAACACGCGCATGCTGATGATCCCGCACGCACGGAGCGTTGAGAGGGACAACAGGTCTGCCATGCCCCCGAGCAGATCGAGCCAGTACTCGAAGGACTGCGGCTCCTCGCGCTCGAATCTGATTACCTGGTGTTCGCGCACGCGCGTCAGGGTTTGGGACCGGGTCTGTTCAGAGTGCGGATGCCAGGCATAGTGGCTGAGCTTGACAGTGAGCGGGCCCGATTCGACCGTGAGGGCTTCCAGGTGCTTCAACTCGATCGTGCCGCTGAGGTCACGCTCTAGTCCGAAATAGTGTGTCTCCTGGATGCCAGTCCTGCGCGACCAGACGGTCATGTCCTCGACGTGTGCGGAGGCGGCCGTGAATGCTGGTTCGTCTGGATCGTCCATATGCACGCCCACCAGCGCGGTGTGCGCTCTCAACTCCAGCTTGTCAGGCGTCCCGAACATCCCGCCAAGGCTGAATGATCGCGCAGTTGTGACGTGGACACTCAATAAGGTGATGTACTTGCCGTCACCGATGCCGACGACTACTGGCCAGCGCTGGAGCTCGTCGGTAATGATGGTAGAGCCGTTCTTGCCCGGGCGCGTCACGTTGTATTTCCAGCCGCCGATGAGCCGAAGCCGTAGACCCTCGTCCGGCGAGTAGGTCAGAACCCCGGGCACCTTGTTGTCAGGATCCTCGGGTCGCCACCACTGGCCCGTCCAGTCCTGATGCTCGTCTAGCAGAGTTTCGGTCACGCCTTCATATTGCACCTGCGCTACGACATCAAGCCGTGTCGGGATGTCGTCCCCGCGGACGCGAGCCGGTGTGTGGAACTCGCAAGAGTGAACGCGACGGGCGCGCGGGACTGCTGCGCAAGAGGGACATCCGATCTGGCTCGCACGAGGAGATCCGCCTAGCGGGCAATGCCCGAATGGGGATGCTTGGGTTCTTGCGGTGGTCGCAACACTTGCTGAATGGAGAGTGTTGTGGCGGAGTTGCCGTTGAGGTTTCGGTTGGATGCAGTCCAGCTGGCGTGGGAAGGATTTCAGGCCGGGCAGTTCGCGAGCGAGGTTGGCGCACGCATCGGCGTGAACCGCACGACCGCGAAGCGGATGCTCGTCGCTGCCGGCGGCGTCCGGCCACGGCGTGGCCGAAATCTGCAGGGCCGGTATCTCTCGTTCGCCGAGCGGGAGGAGATCTCGGTCGGCGTCGCTGCGGGAGAATCGGTGCGGTCGATCGCCCGTCGGATCGGGCGTGCGCCGTCGACGGTCTCGCGGGAGTTGACCCGTAACGCGGTGCGTGGCCGGTATCGCGCGTCGACCGCGCAGATGACCGCGATGGGCCGCGCGGTCAGACCGAAGCCGGCGAAGCTGGCGACCAACGTGCGGCTGCGTGCAAGGGTGGAAGCTGACTTGGCTAAGCGTCGATCGCCGGAGCAGATCGCCGGTCGACTGCGTCGAGAGTTCCCCGACGACCCGGAGATGCACGTGAGCACGGAGACGATCTACCAGTCGCTCTATGTGCAGTCCCGGGGTGCGTTGAAGCAGGAGCTGACCCGGTATTTGCGCACCGGGCGGGGACTGCGCCATCCCAGCCGGAAGGTGGGGCAGCGCAAGAACCGGATCCCGAACATGGTGAACATCGCGGAGCGTCCGCCGGAGGCGGGCGACCGTGCGGTTCCGGGGAGTTGGGAAGGCGACCTCATCATCGGCGCGGGGAACTTATCGGCGATCGGCACGCTGGTGGAACGGCATTCGAACTTCACGATGCTCGTGCACCTGCCCGACGGGTACAAGCCCGACCAGGTCGCGCCAGCGCTGACGAGGAAGATCCAGCAGCTTCCGGTGCAGCTGCGTGGGGCGCTGACCTGGGATCAAGGGCCGGAGATGCGCGACTGGGAGAAGGTGCGCATCGATACCGGCATCGACGTGTTCTTCTGTGACCCGCACTCGCCCTGGCAGCGCGGCATCAACGAGAACACCAACGGGCTGCTGCGGCAGTACTTCCCAAAGGGAACCGATCTCAACGGGTTCACCGAGGGCGAGCTGGACGCCGTCGCCCACGAGCTCAACGATCGCCCCCGCAAACGCCTCGAGTTTCAAACCCCGAATGAGATCATCAGATCAGTCCTGTTGCGATGACCGCTTGAATCCGCCGATGGGCGTGCGGGCGGTAGTCGGACCCTGACGTGGCGAGGCTATCGCCGGGTTC
>CAYOQY010000024.1:0-28220 GCA_964406225.1 uncultured Microbacterium sp. | reverse complement strand
GCGAGACGGTGCTCCGCTTCGCGATCATCAGTCCGCTCACGACGTTCGACATCCTCACGGGGATCCTCGACACCCTCGGTTGACGCGCGCGACCGGGTGTCACGGAAGGAGGGACCCGGGTTCAGGCAGATCGTCCCGAACCATTGCCCGGCGCACAGGTGAGACATAGACTCATCGCGCCGGCTGCCAGCCGACGAGGTGACGCCGGAGTCCCGAGCGTCATCAAGCTCCCTTCCCCCCAGGAGTGACATGCATCGTCGTACCCGCCCACTCGTCACCGGCCTCGTGGCCGTCGTGGCGGTCCCCGCCCTCGTGTTCGGATCTGCGCCCGCGTGGGCTGCGGATCCGATCTCACCGCCGACGCTGCCGGATGCCGTGGTCGACGAGGGCTATGCACCGCCGCCGCGCGCCGGCCTGTCGGACGAGCTCCAGCGGGCGACCGGCACCGTAGAGGTGACGGTGCGGCTCGCCGAGCCGGCTGTCGCCGACACTCTGCCCGAGGGCGCGCTGAGCGAGGGCACGGTGCCCAGCGAAGCCGAGCAGCAGGCGCAGACCGAGAGGGTCATCCAGCAGCAGGAGGTCTTCCTCGACGAGGCGGACGCGCTCGGAGCGGACGAGATCGGGCGTGCCGAGCTGGCCGCGAACGTCGTCGCGGTGTCGGTCGACGCCGGTCAGCTCGAGGAGCTCGCATCTCTCGAGAACGTCATCTCCGTGACGCCGGTGCGCACGTACGAGACGACCGCGACCACCCCGACCCCGGAGCCCTCGCCCGACCAGGTGGCACCCGAAGCCCCTGCCCCGGTCGATCCCGCGCCGGAGGCGACCCCGACCGCCCCGGCGGACGAGGTGACGCCGGAGCCGTCGCCGAGTCCCGACGACGCGGCGCCGGTCGCGCCGGCCGATGACGCGGTGGTCGCCGCTCCGTCGGATGAGATCGCGTCGGGCAGCCTCGCCCAGGCGATCGACTACGTCCAGGCCCGCGAACTGCACGAGTCCGGGATCACCGGCGAGGGTGTGAAGGTCGCCGTCCTGGACTCCGGGATCGACTTCACCCACCGCAACCTCGGCGGCCCCGGCGACCAGGCGATCACCGATGAGTGCTTCGCCGCCGCCGCCGTCGCCGTGAGCGGCGACTGCGCGACCCTGTTCGGTGAGAGCGCCCCCAAGGTCAAGGGCGGCTACGACTTCGTCGGCGAGACCTGGCCGAACGGTGCACGCACCGAGGACCCCAACCCGATCGACGCGGGTACGGAGGCCGGTCACGGCACGCACGTCGCCGACATCATCGGCGGGCGCAGCGCGGACGGCATCCACCGGGGCATCGCGCCCGACGCCGACCTCTACGCCGTCAAGGTCTGCTCGGCCGTCTCGACCTCGTGCAACGGTGTCGCGATCCTCCTGGGCCTGGACTGGTCGCTCGATCCGAACGGCGACGGCGACATCTCGGATGCCATGGACGTGGTGAACATGTCGCTCGGCTCGTCGTACGGACAGGTGCAGGACGACTCCGCCTTCGCCGCCAACAACCTCGTCAACGCGGGCGTCGTCGTGGTGGCCTCCGCGGGCAACTCCGCCGACCGCCCGTTCATCGTCGGATCGCCATCGTCGGCGCAGGGAGTCATCAGCGTGGCGCAGACGGCGCTGCCCGACGATCTGCAGTGGGCCATCCAGCCCAGCACGGGACCCGCGATCACCAACGCCGTCCTGCAGTCGTGGTCGCCCGCTCCGAGTGGAGTCGTCACGGGTGCCCTGGCCAGACCGACGGATGCCGGCGGCATCGGGTGCTCGCCGGCCGCGTTCGCGTCGTTCCCCGCCGGTTCCGTCGCGCTCATCGCCCGAGGCTCGTGCAACGTCTCGGACAAGGCGGTGTTCGCTCAGGCGGCCGGGGCGATCGCGGTCATCATCTACAACAACGCCCCCGGCGACCCGCCCAGCTTCAGTTTCGGAAGCATCGAGCCGGTGGTCGTGCCCACGCTGAGCATCTCTCAGGCGGCCGGCCAGGCCTTGGTGGCCGCGCTGGCTGCGCGACCGGTCAGCGTCACGATCGACCCCGCGAACGCGATCTCGCTCGCGAACACCATGGTCGGCACGTCGAGCCGTGGGCTCACCGTGGGCGACCACCTCGCCAAGCCCGACATCGGTGCTCCCGGAGCGTGGCTCTCGGCCGAGACCGGTACCGCGACGGAGGAGACCAACTTCGGCGGGACCTCCGGTGCCGCCCCGGTGGTCTCGGGAGCCGCTGCGCTCCTGCTGCAGAAGTATCCGGAGGCGACGCCGGCCGTCATCAAGGCGCGCCTGCTCAACGGGGCTGACAACTCCAACCGCACACCCACGGCGGACGGCTTCATCGTGACGCCGATCTCGCGCATCGGCGCGGGCGAAGTGCGCGTCGCTCCCTCGGCGAACGCCGAGAGCGTCCTGGCGACGCCGAAGGTCGGCGGCAACATCGGTCTGGGCATCCCGTCCGTGACGAAGAAGTACAAGACCGATGTCGAGGTCACCCTCATGAACACGTCATCGGAGAACCGCAGATATCGGCTGGAGGCGACCTTCCGCGACCCGGCGGATCAGGCGACCGGGGCGGTCTCGATCACGGTCAAGTCCGGCAACGTGAACGTTCCGCGCGGCAAGACCCAGAAGATCAAGGTCGAGATCACGATCGACGGATCGAAGCTCCCGGCCTGGCCGTTCGACAGCGTGGGCGACATCGGAGGTACGGGCAGCCTGCTGAACGGACCTGAGTTCGACGGCTGGCTCACGGCGACCTCCGGGGACGAGCAGGTGAAGCTCGGCTGGACGGTGCTTCCCAAGCGGGCTGCCGATGTCGAGGCGGACTCGAAGGTCAAGCTCAGCAAGTCGGGCATCGGGGAGGTGGAGCTCGAGAACGAGTCGTCGGTCGCGGACGGAGTCGTGGAGGTGTTCGCGCTGACGGGAACGAGCCCGAAGCAGCCCAAGCCGGTGGCGGGTGGCCCGGGAACGCCGGGGAGCAACGCCGCCGTCATCGATCTCGCCGCCGCCGGTGTCCGCGACGGCGGGGCGGGGACGATCCAGTTCGCCGTGGCCACCTACGATCGCCGCACGGTGCTGAACTACCCGGCGGAGTTCGACGTGTACGTGGACTCGGACAACGACGGTGTCGACGACTACGTCCTCTACACCGCCGAGCTGGGCGGGTTCGCGGTCACCGGTCAGACGGTCGTCTACGTCGTCGACCTCGCGACCAATGTGGCCACGCCGTACTTCTACGTCGACGGCGGATTCGACTCGTCGACGCAGATCCTGACCGCACCACTGGCTGCACTGGGCATCGTCCCGGGGCAGACGTTCGGCTACAGCGTGTTCGCTTTCGACAACTACTTCACGGGCAGCCTGGCCGATTCGATCGTCGACCAGACCTACACGTGGGGTGAGTCGAAGTACACACCGACGGGAACGGTCACCGTTCCTGCCAAGCGTGACCTCGATCTCGGGGTCGCCAAGACGCTGGCGACGGGTGCGTCGACGCAGACGGGCCTTCTGCTGCTCTACCGGAGCGCTGCGGAGAAGGACTTCGGAGTCGTGCAGATCACCGCGCGATGACGGCGTGATCACGGGGGAGGGCCGGACGTCGACTCTCGGCCGGTCCTCCCTCGTGCATTCTTTCCGACCTCTGACACACTCCTCACATGAGTGTGCGCACTGAACTGAAAGCCCCGGGCTACGAGATCTTCATCGGCGTCCTGTCGGTGCTGTCCATCGTCAATCTGCTCCTGGTCCTGCTGATCAGGGATCCGGCGCTCGACGCCATCCTCAACGTGATGAACGGACTCTTCAGTGCGATCTTCCTCGGCGACTTCATCTTCCGGCTGGCGACGGCGCCGTCACGCACCGGGTATTTCTTCCGTCACTTCGGCTGGGCGGACCTTCTGGCGAGCCTGCCGTTCGCGCAGCTGAAGATCCTGCGGGTCTTCCGCCTGGTCCGCGTCGGGCGCCTCATGCGGCAGATGGGTCCGCGGACCGTGTGGCGGACGCTGATCCACGACCGCGCCGGCAGCGCCCTCCTCGTGCTCCTGCTCATGGGCATCCTCGTTCTGCAATTCGGCAGCCTGCTCATGCTCTACCTCGAGCAGGACGCGCAGGGCGCGAACATCACGACGGCTTCCGACGCGCTCTGGTACACGATCGTCACGATCTCGACGGTCGGGTACGGCGACCGCTACCCCGTGACGGATGCCGGACGACTGTGGGGCAGCGCGATCATCGTCGTCGGCGTGGGCATCTTCGGAACGTTCACGGGGTATCTCGCGAACCTCTTCCTCAGTCCGCGCAAGTCCGACGACGCCGAGGTCGCCGCGCCGACCGCGGACTGACCCGTCGCCCCGCCCGCGGGACCAAGGGCTCTTGTGGGCGCATGGTCGCCGGTGTGGACTGGAGGGTGCGCCGACGAAGGGGGCATGACATGGACAACGCACACGGCCACGACACTCATGTCGCACGGGAGGGGGCGGACGAGCCGAGCCGCGAGATCGAGGACCTCGGGACGGCTCAGTGCTGGCGTCTGCTGGAAGCGGGCTCGATGGGTCGGCTGGCGGTCCAGGGCGCTGAGGGTGTTCCGGATGTCTTCCCGGTCAACTACACGGTCCACAGCGGCTCGGTCTACCTCCGCACCGCTCCGGGCTCCAAGCTCATGAAGATCGCCGAACGCCCCGGAGTCGCGTTCGAGGTGGACGGCCAGGACGGCGTTTCGCACTGGAGTGTCGTGATCAAAGGCATCGCGCGGCGGTTGGATTCCGACGAGGAGATCCACGAGTCGGGCGTCGAGAAGCTCGTCACCGCCAGCCCGACCAGCAAGAACGACTTCATCGCGATCACGGTCGCTTCCATCACCGGCCGCCGCTTCCGTAAGCGCGGATCGGCCGCGACGGTCGTGCACCGGTCGGCGCCGCAGAGCAGCGCTTCCACGGGAGCGCACGAACCCCTGCGCCCTCCGGAGACGCCCGCCGATTGGCCGGGGAGGGATGCCGCGGGCGCGGACGGTCCGATTCCGATCCCGCACTTCCCGCCGCCGTCGGGCCGTTAGCCGAACATCGCCGGGAGCCGCGCGCGCGGCATCCCGGCGAGCTCGACTCAACTCGTCGGACCCCCGTCGACCACGTCGTACCGGTCCGGCTCGAGGCCGCGGGTGAAGCGTCGTCCGGTGATGCGCGTCGGAACGACGCGCACCCAGCGGTACTTCAGGGTCGGGATCCACGGGTGCAGCTCGAGCCGGTCGGCCTCGTCGATCTCGCTCTGCTGCTCGAGCCGTTCCGCGATCCCCTTGACGATCACGCTTGCGGCGGTGATGTCGTCGTATCGGTCCGCCTCGAGCGCGACGCGCGGGTTCGCGGTCAGCTCCGCGAGCTTGGAACCGGGCGAGGTGCGGAAGTAGAGCGCACCGTCCGAGACCACGAAGTTGAGGGGGAAGATGTCCACGTCATCGCGCACGCTCACGGCGAGCCGGCCGACCTCGGCGTGGCGGAGCAGATGCCAGCACTCGTCGGCGGTCATCTCCGTGACGGGCGGTTCGTCTGCGAACTCCCACATGATGCCTCCCTGCGTCACGTCCTCACGCGGAGTCGGTCTCCGCTGAGTCACACTCCCAGCAAAGCGTCCGGGGCGGCCGCGGTCCAGGGCCCAAGGTCCCGAGCGCGTCAGGAGCGCTGCGTGTCGCTCACCGGCGGGCGCAGCAGTCCGAGTCGGAGCATCACGACACCGACCTCGGCCAGCCCTGCCGCGACGTATACGGCCTGCAGGACGCTGAACGGGATGTAGATCATCTGGATGAAGATCCAGATGATCACGCCGAAGGCCGCGACGGACACCAGGAGGTCGGCACGCGGATGCCGCCGCAGCAGAAGCACGAACGCGGCGGCGTGCGACCCGCCCACGACGAGCGCGAGGACGAGGCCGGGCAGGAGGTAGCTCGTGAAGGGTGTCCCGACCAGATAGTCAGGAGGAGGGCTCAGCACGGTCGCCATGCTCGGAACGAGCGCGCCGAGGGTGAGCGCGAGACCACCGAGGAAGGCCGTCACGGCGACGAACGCGGTGAGGAGAAGGAGGATCGTGCGCGCGGATCCTCCAGATGAAGCTGACATGGCAAGCCCCTTCCGGCCGACGTCCTCCGCAGTCTCGCGCCGGCGCGGGCCCGATCCCAGGGCCCAAGGTCCCATACGCACCTGCGCTCGCCTCGCCGCACGCCGAGCGGTTCGCGGCACGTGTTCGACGGCGTGCCGCGAGCAGCTGCACCCGCCGCGAGCGCGCAGCCGGCGCTCAGGAGGGGCTGTGCCTGTGCTCCGCGCCGTAGACGGCCGCCTGCGTGCGCCGTTCCATCCCGAGCTTGGCCAGCAGCCCGCTGACGTAGTTCTTGACGGTCTTCTCGGCGAGTCCCAGGCGGACCCCGATCTCCCGGTTCGTGAGTCCTTCGGCGATGAGCCCGAGCACCTGGCTCTCCCGCAAGGAGAGCGAGGGGCCGGCATCCTGATGCGGGACCTCCGCATGCAGCGAGGTCGCCGCCCGACGCAGGACGTCGGCGGACTGGATCGTTCCGCCCGCGGCCGCCCGCCGGATCGCATCGATGAGCGCGCGGCTGCGGATGTCCTTGAGGACGTACCCGCTCGCGCCCGCGAGCACCGCCGAGCGGAGTGCGTCGTCGTCGTCGTACGCGGTGAGGATCAGGCACGCGATGCCGGGATGCGACGAGCGGATGTCGCGGCACAGATCGATCCCGTTGCCGTCGGGCAGTCTGACGTCGAGTACGGCGACGTCGGGCATGGTCGCCTCGATTCGCCGTCCCGCCTCCTGCACCGATCCGGCCTCGCCCACCACGCTCAGGTCGGACTCGGCGTCGACGAGCTGGGCGATGCCGCGGCGCACGATCTCATGGTCGTCGACGAGGAACACACGGATCACGATGCCTGTCCTTCCTGGACGAGCTCGGCGGGAACCGACCACGTCACGCGTGTGCCTCCGCCCTCGCGGGCGGAGATCGTGCAGAACCCGCCGCGAAGGCGCGCCCGCTCGGTCATGTTCGCGAGTCCGCTGCGCGGCGCGGACGGGGGGATGCCGCGTCCGTCGTCCTCGACCACGAGGGTCACGACGCCGTCGTCGATACGGACGTCGACCTCGACGCCGCCGGCATCCGCGTGCTTGGCGACGTTCATGAGGCACTCGCGGAGGACCGCGGACAGGTCCTCGGCGAGGGCGGCGCCGACGAGGGAGTCCAACGCGCCGGCGAACGTGATCCGCGGCGCGGCGGGCAGGCTCGTCGACATCTCCGTCACGACGCTCAGCATGCGGTCGCGCGCCTGTCGGCCGGGGCCGCGATCCTCGGACCCCAGCGCGAAGATCGCCGTCCGGATGTCCTTGATCGCCGCATCCACCGCGTCGATCTGCTGCTCGATCGCCGAGGACGCCTCGGGGTCGACTGTCGCCGACACCGCCTGCAGCGACAGCCCTGCGCCGAAGAGGCGCTGGATCACGTGGTCGTGCAGATCGCGCGCGATGCGGGCCCGATCGCGCGTGATCTCGAGACGCCGGCGGTCTTCGCGCGCGCGCACGACCTCGATCGCGACCCCCGCCTGCCCGGCGAACGCGAAAGCCATGTCGAGATCGGCCTCGGTGAAGGCCGGGCTGTGCGGACGGCGCGAGACGGTGAGCACGCCGAGCGGCTCGTCCCCGGCGAACAGCGGGATCGCGACCGTCGGACCGAGTTCGGGCTGGCCGTCGAAGACGGGCGGCTGCCGATCGACGCTGGCCGCCCGCCGTGTGGCGAGTGCGCGCGAGGCCAGGGTGCCTTCGGCCGGCATGACCCTCCCGCGCCACGGTGCGGCGTTCGGCCCGCGCGCCGTGGTGATGCGGAGTTCATCCAGGCCGTGCGGAACCGCCACGACCACCAGATCCACGTCGATCAGCGACCCGACGTGCTCCGCGATGATCTCGAGGACGTCGTCGCCGGTCGCCTCGAGCATCGCGGCCATGACGTCGGCGGTCGTCGCACTCCAGACCTCCCGGGCCCGGGCGGCGTCGTACAGGCGGGCGTTCTCGATCGCGATGCCCGCGGTCGCGGCGAGCGCGACGACGAGCTCCTGATCGTCGGCGGTGAACGGCCCACGGGTCGTGTCCGCGAGGTACAGATTGCCGTAGACCTCGTCGCCGACGCGGATCGGGACGCCGAGGAAGGAGTCCATCGCCGGGTGGTGCGCCGGGAAGCCGACCGATCGCGGGTCCTCGGCGAGGTGCGGGAGCCGGATCGGCGAACGTTCGGCGATCACCGCACCCAGCAGGCCTTTCCCGGTCGGCAGGTGGCCGATGTGCGCCACGGTCGACGAGTCGACGCCGACGTGGATGAAGCGCTCCAGGCCGCTCCCGTCCGCGGCGATGACACCCAGCGCTCCGTACCGCGCGTCGACGAGCGACATGGCCGCCTCCACGATGCGCCGGAGCACCACCTCGAGATCCAGCCGCTCCACGATGGTCGTGCCGGCACGCAGCAGATCCCGCAGTCGTCGCTGCGCCCGCGCCGCCTCGGCGTGGCCTGCGGCGATCTCGCTCGTCGGTGCGTCGACGTCACCCGGCATGGCGCCTCCCGTCCTGCCGAGTCTACTGAGCGAGGCGCGCGGTCAGGTGGCGGACTCTGCCGGAACCACGCATACCGGGATGCGGCACTGCGCGAGCACGTCCTGACCGGCGGATCCGAGGAGGGCGCCGGAGAAGAGCCCGCGATGGTGCGTGCCCATCACGACGAGCGACGCTCCGCGTGCCGCGTGCAGGAGGGCGGAGGCCGGGCCGCTCTGCTCCAGCACCTGTTCGATCACGAGGTCGGGAAACGCCGCGTGCGCGCGCTGCTCCGCTTCGCGCAGGATCCGGCGGTGGACGGCGCGGGCTTCGATCGGCGAGGCGAGCAGCGCCACCGAACCCTCCATCTGCGGCGAGGGCATCTTCCACGTGTGCACGAGCACCAGAGGAACACGCGAGGCGGCCGCCTCACGGGCCGCGAAGTCGAGTGCGGCACCCGAGGAGTCGTCCTCGTCGAGCCCCACGACGACCTTGCCGCTCGTCGCGTCCCAGTCATCGGGCACGACCGCGACGGGAGACCGCGACTGCGAGGCGATCCGCAGCGGCATCCATCCCGACAGGGATGACCACACCGGGTGCCCGCGGTGCGATCCGACCACGAGCAGGTCGGCGCCGCGTGCGCGTTCGAGGAGTGCCGCCGGCATTCTGCCGGTGAAGCGGTGCGCATCGACCTCGGCATCCGGGGCGCGGTCGCGCAGGCGTCGCTCGGCCTGCGCGAGCCCGGCATCCCTCCCCGTGCCGTCGTGCAGAGGCGTGCCGCCGATCATGACGACCTCGATCCGCGTCGGGCGGTGCGCGGCACGCTCGGCGACCCAATCCAATGCGACGACGGACGTCTCGCTCCCGTCGTATCCCAGGACGATCGTCTCCATCTCGCCACTCCTCTCCGCGTGTCCCACGTCTGTCACTTGGCACGCTAGGCGGCGCGAGTCCGCGCTCGCAGGGCCGAAGGTCCCGCCGCGGCGATCCGACCCGCGGACGATCGGAGTCGTGCGAGAGTCGAGGGGATGAATGACGCAGCCGGCACCCAGACGATCGTGATCACGGGGGCGAGCGACGGCATCGGTGCCGCCGCCGCACGCCACCTCCACGGTGACGGGCATTCCGTCGTGCTCGTGGGACGCTCGCCCGAGAAGACCACGCGCATCGCCGACGAGCTGGGCGTGCCGTCCTTCGTCGCGGATTTCGCCGATCTCTCGCAAGTGCGCGATCTCGCCGCATGGCTCGCGGCAGAGCACCCGCGCATCGATGTGCTGGTCAACAACGCCGGCGGCATCTTCGGGGATCGCGACCGCACCGTCGACGGCTACGAGAAGACGCTGCAGGTGAACCACCTCGCGCCGTTCCTGCTGACGAATCTGCTGATGCCGTCGCTCATCGACGCGCAGGCGAGCGTGATCACCACCTCGAGCGTGGCGGCGCGGCTCTTCGGCCGGATCGATCTCGATGACCTCGACAACGACCGGCGGTTCTCGGCGAACAAGGCGTACGGCGACTCCAAGCTCGCCAACATCCTGTTCACGAAGGAATTGCACCGCAGATTCCACAGCGCGGGGCTCTCGGCGGCGGCGTTCCATCCCGGCCCGGTCGCGACCTCCTTCGCATCGGACTCCCGCAGCCCGATGCGCTGGGTGTACCAGACGCCCCTCAAGAAGATCGCCGGTCTCCTCTCACCCGAAGAGGGCGCCGCGACGCTCGTGTGGCTCGCCGAGACCGAGCCCGGACTCGACTGGGAGTCGGGGGAGTTCTACGAGAAGCTGCGCGTCGCGAAGACGAACCCGCAGGCCGCGGACGCGGAACTTGCGCGCGGGCTGTGGGAGCGCAGCGCCGAACGCGTCGGACTCGCGGCGTGAACATCCACTCGGACGGATCGGGCTCGCCCCTGTTCGCGCCCCTGCGGATCGGCGGTGTCAGCGTGCCGAACCGCATCATGCAGACGGCGCACTCCAAGCAGTACTCCGATCGGGTGGAGTCCGAGCGCGAGACGGCCTACTTCGTCCGCCGCGCGCGCGGCGGGTGCGGGCTGTTCGTCGCGGGGAACCAGTTCGTCCACCCCACCGGGTCCATCCGGGGGTTCGAGGACGCGTTCCGTCCGGAGGCGGTGGATGCCGATCGGCGCATGACCGAAGCGATCCACGAGGCTGGTTCCCGGGTGTTCGTCCAGCTGAACCACCACGGCGCGCAGGCCGGACCGGACGGACCCGACGGTCCGCGCGCGGTGTATGCCCCGTCGCGCATGATCTCGCCGTCGACGGCGCACGCCACGCGCGAGATGTCGCCGTCGGACATCGCCGAGTTCACCGAGGCGTGGGCCAGGTCGGCCGAGATCGCCCAGGCGGGCGGGTTCGACGGCGTCGAGATCCACATGGCCCACGGCTACCTCCTGCACCAGTTCCTCTCGCCGCTCTACAACGCGCGGACGGACGGCTACGGCGGCGACCTCGAGGGGCGCACCCGGTTCCCGCGCGAAGTCCTGCGCGCGGTGCGCGACCGGGTCGGCGAAGACTTCGTAGTCGGCATCCGCATCGCCGCGAACGAGTTCCACCCGGACGGAATGGATGCCGGTGACCTGCGTGCGGTCATCGCGACGCTGCGCGGCGCGGCGCGACTGGACTTCCTCGATCTCGCGGCCGGCGGCTACCACAACGTGCACTACGTGTTCCCGTCCGCCGCGATGCCGTACGCCTGGCTGCGCGACGAAGTCGCCGGGGTGAAGCAGGCCAATCCGGACATCGCGGTGTTCGGCGTCGGAGCCGCGGTCAGCGTGGAGCAGGCGGAGGACGTCATCCGTGACGGAATCGCCGACATGGTCGCGCTGACCCGCGCGCAGATCGCCGACCCCGACGTCGCGATCAAGCTGCGCGACGGCCGCGGGGACAGCATCCACCGCTGCATCCGTCTGAATCAGGGGTGTCTCGGTCGCGGCAGCCGCGGGCTCGCGATGTCGTGCACCGTGAACCCGCTCGCGGGCCGCGAGCTCGACCGGCTGCCGCGGGCCGCCGCCGACCGACCACAGCGCTGGATCGTCGTCGGAGGGGGCCCGGCCGGCATGCGCGCCGCGGTCGAGCTCGCCACGGACGGCCATGACGTCACGCTCGTCGAGAAGGATGCCGAGCTCGGCGGTCAGCTGCGGCTGGCGCGGGCCGTGCCGGGCCGGCACAGCGTCGATCTGCTGATCGGCGACCTGCGGCGCGATCTCGCGACGGCGGGCGTCACGGTGCGGCTCGGGGTCGAGGCGACGACCGCGCTGCTCGCCGAGAGCGAGCCCGACGGCATCGTGGTCGCGACCGGCGCGATCGCGCCGCGCACGACGTCGCTCGCGATCGGCGGAGCGTACGCCGGCGGATTCCCGTCCGGGGTCACCGTCGACGCGTTCACCGCCGTCGCGGACCCGGTCGCCCTCGGCGGACGCATCGCGGTGATCGACGCCGACGGCACCGCGTACGCGTCGGGCATCGTGCTCACTCTGCTCGAGACGGCGGACGAGCTCGTTCTCCTCACACCCTTCGAGACCGTGTTCCCGCACGTCGGCGCCGGCTACGACCGCCCGCTGCTGCTCGAGCATCTCGGCGCCCACGGGCGCTTCCGGCGGCTGACGTCGCAGCGCGTGGAGCGCGTCGCACCGGGTGCGCTCGAGGCCACCGACACGATCACCGGAGAGCCGGCGAGCTTCTCGGGGCTCGATGCGGTCGTGGCGGTCGAGCCGCGTGCGGCGGTCGCGATCCCGGAGATCGCCCTCCTCGACGGCGCGCGGGCGCGCATCGTGACGATCGGTGACGCGTTCTCCCCGCGGACGATCGACGCGGCGATCTTCGAGGCCGTCGAGCTCGCCTACGACGTCGCGGGCTTGGCGACCCTCAGGGGCTGACGCGCGGCGAGGACGCCGGCGTCGCTACGATGTCGCCGTGCATCCCGTGACGATGATTCGGCGCCTCCGATGACCGACGGCCGCGCACGTCCGCACGGTGCCGGCAGACTCGGCGGGGCCGGCCACGCGGCCGGCTTCTGGACCGTCGCCGCGGTCTTCCTCACGGTCATGGCGTATTCGACCGTCCCCACGCCCCTCTACCCGCTGTACGAACAGCGCGATGGGTTCGCGGTGAGCCTCGTCACCGTCATCTACTCGTCGTACGCGATCGGCGTCATGCTCAGCCTCTACCTCGCGGGTCACCTCAGCGACCAGCTGGGCCGTCGGCGGATGCTGATCATCGCCGTCGCGATCTCCGTCGCGTCCGCCGTGATGTTCATCGTCTTCCCCGAAGCGCCCGGGCTCGTGGCCGCACGCCTGGTCAACGGCGTGAGCATCGGCATCCTGACGGCGACGGCCACCGCGCACCTGGGCGAGCTGCGCGCGATCGCGCGGCCGGGGGAGAACATCGCGGTCGCGACGTCGGTGGCCGGCGCGGCCAACCTCGGCGGACTCGCCCTCGGATCCCTCATCGGCGGCCTGTTCGCCGAGTTCCTCCCCGACCCGCTGCTGTTGCCGCACGTGGTGTTCCTCGTGCTGCTCGTCGTCGGGGCCCTCGCGCTGCTGGCGGTGCCCGAGACCGTCAGCCCCGCACCCGACCCGTTCCGCTACCGGCCGCAGAAGCTCTCGGTGCCGCGCGCGAACCGGTCGATCTTCCTCGTCGCCGCCTTCGGGGCGTTCGCCGGCTTCGCGGTCTTCGGCCTGTTCAGCTCCTTGATCCCGACTTTCCTCGCAGGCACGTTCGGTGAGAAGGACCACCTGCTCGCCGGCGTCGCCGTCTTCGCGATCTTCGCCTCCTCTGCGGCGGGGCAGCTGCTGCTCGCGTCGGTGCGGCTGCGCACGCAGCTGACCATCGCGGTCACGGCGTGCGCCGTCGGGCTCGGGCTCGTCGCCGTCGGCGCGGTCGTGCCGCAGATCGTGCTCTTCCTCGGCGGAGGGGTCGTCGCCGGCCTCGGGGTCGGGGTCCTCTTCCGCGGGGCGATCGCGACCGCGATCTCGATCGCCGAGCCCGGGCACGCGGGTGAGACCCTCGCGCTGCTGTTCCTCATCGCCTACGCCGGACCGGTCATCCCGGTGCTCGCGGTCGGGGCGGCGCTCGCGTTCGCTCCGCCCGTCGCGGTGCTGCTGGTGTTCGTCGCCCTCGTCCTCGCCGCGACGCTGTCGGCCGGGCTCATCATGCGGCACCGCGCGGAGGCCTAGGAAGGTCGACCCCGGGCTGCACGTCCCTTCGGCGGGCAGGTTCTCCGTGCCGTGCATCCGCCGCTTTGCGTATTCCGGAGGAGATGCGCAGCTCGGAGGATCGGATCCCACGTCTCCGTCCTCCGTGCTGCACATCTCCTCCCGCGTGCGCGGTCCTCCCGCGTGCGCGGTCCTCTCGCGGTGCCGGGTACACCGGCGGGGACTCGAACCCGCTGAACGGGTTACGCGGCCGACCAGCCTCCGTCGCTGGCCATGATGATCCCGTTGACGTTGACGCCGTCATCGCTCAGCAGGAACGTGATGGATGCCGCGAGCGCGTCGGCCTCGACCGGGTCGGGCATGACCGCCATCGCGGTCTGGATCCGCTCCGCGCCGAGCGGGGATCCGAAGCTCGCCTCGATGTTCGTGATGGTCGGTCCGGGGGCCACGGCGTTGACCCGGATGCCGCTCGGCCCGTACATGAACGCGCTGCTCTTGGTGAGGCCCGCGACGGCGTGCTTCGAGGCGGTGTACGCGACACCGGCCGCCGACCCGCGGAGCGCGGCCTCGGACGCGGTGTTCACGATCGATCCGCCGCCCTGGGCGAGCATCGTGGGGATGACCGCGCGCATGAGCTTCATCGTGCCGGTGACATTCACCCGGAAGACGCGCTCCCAGACGGCATCCGTCACGTCGCCCACGGGCGTCATGTCGTCCATGATCCCGGCGATGTTCGCGAGCCCGTCGATCGTGTCTCCCGCCGCCTCGACGATGCGGGCCACGCCCGCGTCGTCGGTTATGTCGGCGGTGAGCGCGACGACGTCGGCGCCCGCGTGCTCGGCGGTGAATTCGTCGAGACGCTCCTGGCTGACGTCCACCGCGATCACGCGTCCGCCCTCGCGGGCGATGCGCGAAGCGGTGGCGCGGCCGATGCCCGATCCGGCACCGGTCACGATCACCGTCTGCCCGGTGAAGCGGCCCGGGTCGATGCGTTCCGTCCATTCCCGCAGGGCGGGGGTGGATGCCGATGCAGAGGCTGCGTCGACCTCCGGCGTGGGCGCTGCCGGTGCGCCCTGCGGCACGTCGCCCGCGGCCGCGCGGCGCACGAGGTCATCGAGCATCTCCTGCGTGAAGGCCCCGCGGCTCAGCTTGACCAGGCGCTTGATCGCGAGTCGCCGCACCGGTTTGAAGACCTCGGGCGTCTGCCCGCCCTGCGCGAGCATGTCGGTGAGGATGGCGTTTCCGACCGGGTCTTCGAGCCACGTGGCGATCGACGAGTCGGCGGTGAGAGGCGAGGTGCCCATGATCTGATCCCTTCTACCGGACAACTGTGTCCGGTAATAGGCTACACCCGTGGAGTCACGCGGGGAGTGGTCGGGAACGGAGCCCGCCGAGACCCGCCTCGGCACCTCGGAATCGTCCCGCCGGCCCAACCGCGGCCGCGCGGCGGGGCCGGGCAACCGCAGTGCGCTGATCGCCGCTGCCCGAGCCGTGTACGCCGAGGAGGGACTGAGCGCGCCCTTCAGTGCGGTCGCGAAGCGCGCTGGGGTGGGGCAGGGGAGTCTCTATCGGCACTTCCCGGACCGCACCGCGCTCGCCGTCGCGGTCTTCGAGGAGAACATCGAAGACCTCGAAGCCGTCACGACGCCCGAGGAGCGCACGATCGACGATCTGCTCGATCGCGTGGCCTCCCAGGCGATGGTCGCCACCGCGTTCATCGACCTCGTCACGGCGAACGTCCACGATCCGCGGGTCGAGAAGCTCGGCATCCGGTTCCGCGCCGTCGTCACGCGGCTCCTGGAACGCGAACGCGCTCTCGGTCATGTCGGCCGGCACGTCGAGGTGGAAGACGTCGCGATGGCGACGTCCATGCTCGCCACGGAGCTCGCCCGGGCAGATCCCGCCCAGAGGCCGGAAGTGGCCCGGCGTGCCCGCGCCCTGTTCCGCGCAGCGTTCGCCCCTCGCCCCTGACAGAGGGTCACGCGGTCGGCTTCGGGGTGCGCATCCGGGAGGAGATGCGCGGTCCGGAGGGCCGGACGACGCGAAGTGATCCTCCGTGGTGCACATCCCCTCCCGCCTGCACCGGATGCCGCTGCCGGCGCACGCGAAAACCGTCCGGTGTCCGGGATTTTCCTGCCGCGCCGTTGATTCCCGGCGGGCCGTGGTCGAAGGTAGGCTCGAACCTATGGGCAGGTTCATTTACGACACGATGGCGAACTCGGTCGACATCGACGACCGCACGCTCGCGCACCTCCGCATCGTTGTCATGAACAAGCTGCGCCGCACCGAAGCATTCATGTTCGATGTCGAGGTGGGCGACGGCAGCGGTCGACGCAGTTTCTGGATGCACCCGTCGGTGCCGATCCAGTTCCACTTCTTCGGCAGCCGGAATCCGCGCATCAACCGCGCGTGGATCGAAGACCTCATGCAGGCCGCGAGCGGACCGAACGGTCTGACGATCACCCCCGAGCCCGCCGAGGACACTCCCGTCGAGGAGTGATCAGCCCTCGGTCTGGGCGGGCGTCTCGCTCGTCTTCAGGATCTCGGCCGCCTCATCCGCGGGCGCCGGAGGCACGTCGTTTCCGGCGACGCTCAGCTTCTCGATCGTGAGCTCCTCCACGTCGACCTTGCCGACCGAGATGTCGGCATCCTCTCCGCCGTTCGCGCCGACGACGTCGATGGGGCCTGTGTCGAAGTGCTCGGCCACCAGGGTGATGCCGCCCGACGAATTCGCCGAGCTCGCGAGCTCTTCGATCCACTCCCGGCTCAGATCCGTCGGCTCCGGATCGTCGAACACGAAGCGCAGTGGGATCGACGGGTGCAGCCAGATCGTGCTGCGCCCGCGCGGCTGATCGTCCGGGTGCTTCCAGGTCACCGTGAAGCTCTCGCTGCGCCGCAGCTTCGTCGCGATCACGACCTTCAGATGCGCCAGCGCCCGGTCCTCGATGTGGATCGGTGTCGCCGACCCGCCGTAGTAGATGGTTCCCACCGGGACACCCTATGCCCAAACCGGTCACGACGGACCCCGGGGTGTGGAAAACCGGGGGCGTCAGCGCGTCGCGCGGCCGAGGTTCGCGACGAGCGCGTCCCGCGTGCGACAGACGTCAGAGCCGCGACCACGCCTCCGTGAGCACGCCGCGCAGGATCTGCTCGATCTGGTCGAACTCGCTCGGACCGATCGTGAGCGGCGGCGCCAGCTGGATGACGGGGTCGCCGCGGTCGTCGGCGCGGCAGTAGAGCCCCGAGTCGAACAGCGCCTTGGAGAGGAATCCGCGCAGCAGGCGCTCGGACTCGTCGTCGTCGAAGGTCTCCTTCGTGGCCTTGTCCTTCACGAGCTCGATGCCGAAGAAGTACCCGTCGCCGCGCACGTCGCCGACGATCGGCAGGTCGGTCAGCTTCTCGAGCGTCGAGCGGAAGACGGGGGAGTTCTCACGGACGTGGGCGAGCAGCCCCTCCTCCTCGAAGATGTCGAGATTCTCCATCGCGACCGCCGCGGAGACGGGATGCCCGCCGAACGTGTACCCGTGCGGGAAGGACACCTGGCCGTGCGCGAAGGGCTCGTACACGCGGTCGCTGACGATCGTCCCGCCGAGGGGGGAGTACCCGCTCGTGACCGCCTTGGCGAACGTGATCATGTCGGGCTGGTAGCCGTACACGTCGGCGCCGAAGTACTGCCCGAGGCGTCCGAACGCGCAGATGACCTCGTCGGAGACCAGGAGCACGTCGTACTTGTCGCAGATCTCGCGCACGCGCTGGAAGTAGCCGGGAGGCGGAGGGAAGCATCCGCCCGAGTTCTGCACCGGCTCGAGGAAGACGGCCGCGACCGTCTCGGGGCCCTCGAAGTTGATCATCTCCTCGATGCGGTCGGCGGCCCAGACGCCGAACTCCTCCTGTGTCGCCCCCGAGAAGCCCATCTCGCCGGCGCGGTAGAAGTTCGTGTTCGGCACGCGGAAGCCGCCGGGTGTCACGGGCTCGAACATCGACTTCATGCCGGGCAGTCCCGTGATCGCCAGCGCGCCCTGCGGCGTGCCGTGGTAGGCGATGTACCGCGAGATCACCTTGTGCTTCGTGGGCTGCCCCGCGAGCTTCCAGTAGTGCTTCGCGAGCTTGAAGGCGGTCTCGACGGCTTCGCCGCCGCCCGTCGAGAAGAAGACGTGGTTGAGGTCGCCCGGCGCAAGATCGGCGATGCGGTCCGCGAGTTCGATCGCCGCGGGGTGCGCGTACGACCAGATCGGGAAGAACGCGAGCTCCTCCGCCTGACGGGCGCCGGCCTCGGCGAGGCGACGGCGGCCGTGTCCCGCGTTCACGACGAACAGCCCCGCCAGGCCGTCGATGTACTCCTTGCCCGTGGAGTCCCAGATCCGATGCCCTTCGCCCTTGACGATGATGGGCACCCCGGGGCCGTCGGTCATGACCGACTGCCGGGAGAAGTGCATCCACAGGTGGTCGCGCGCCATCTGCTGCAGCTCGGCCTCGCTGCGGGCGGTGCGGGACGTGGTTTCGGTCGAGATCGACATGGGTCGGGCCTTCCTGCCGGTTGCCCCCGACGATACTCGCGTCCGCCTCGGGGAGGGGATGCCGCGGGCCGGACGGAGTGTCCGCGAATGCCCCGCCGGCCGCACCGATCAGCGCGCGCCGGTGGGGCGGACCCGCTCAGTCCGCCGGCACGGTCGAGCGGATGCCCACCTCCGTGAGTCGCCGGTCCGCCTCCGTCACGGCGTGCACGGGACCGGTGATCTCGATCGCCGCGGTCGTCTCCCGATCGGCGCACGACGCGCCCACCCACAGCTCGACCTCTCCCGGCTCCACGATCCGCCGACCGTCGCGCCCGGTGAAGGCGAGTCGGGTGGTCGGGACGTCGAACTCGACGACGGCCTCCTGCCCGGCATCCAGCGTGATGCGCGTGTAGCCGACCAGCTGCGCGACCGGTCGCGTGACCGACGCGAACACATCGCGTGCGTAGAGCTGGACCACGTCCGTCCCGGCGCGCTCGCCGTCGTTGCGCACGCGCACCGACGCCCGGAACGCGCCGCCCGCCGGCACGTCTGCCGCCACGTCGAGATCGCGGTGCGTGAACGCGGTGTAGGAGAGGCCGAAACCGAACGGGCGCACGGGGGCGCTGGACGCGCTCGTGATCTCGTTCGGCCCGCCGAGGATCGGATGCATGTACGAGTACGGCTGGGCGCCGGCCGCGCGCGGGAGCGAGACGGGCAGTCGACCGCTCGGGTTGACGGCGCCCGACAGCACGCGCGCGAGGGCCGGGCCGCCCTCCTCGCCCGGGAAGAAGGCCTGCACGACGGCGGCCGGCGCGCCGTGCGCATCCAGCGCCCAGTCGATCGCGTACGGGCGCCCGGTGAGCAGCACGAGGACCACGGGCGTGCCGGTGGCGAGCACCGCTTCGACGAGTTCGCGCTGCGCCCCCGGCAGGTCGAGGCTCTCGACGTCGTTGCCTTCGCCGACGGTGCCGCGACCGAACAGCCCGGCCCGGTCGCCCACGACCACGACGGCGACATCCGCCGCACGCGCGGCATCGACGGCCTCGGGGATGCCGGACCTGTCGTGGCCCTCCGCCTCGCAGCCCGGTGCGGAGGTGACGTGTGCGTCCGGGAACTCGTCGCGCAGCGCCTCGAGAACGCTGGGGATGCGGAACCCGAGGGGGACGCCCGGGTGATGGGCGAGCACGTGATTCGCGAACGAGTAGCAGCCCATGAGGGCTTCGGCGTGATCGGCGTTCGGTCCGATCACGGCGATGCGCTGCGGCGACCGCAGCGGGAGCACGCCGTCGTTCGACAGCAGCACGACGGACTCCTCGGCCAGGCGCCGGGCCAGCGCGCGGTGCGACGGCGAATCGAGGTCGACCGAGGTGGGCCGTGCGTCGAACGCGTCGTCGAGCAGGCCGAGGCGCTCCTTCTGCGCGAGCACCCGCATCACGGCGCGGTCGATGATGTCCTGGTCGATGCCGCCGGCCGCGATCAGGGCGCGCAGCGGCTCGCCGAACGCGTCGGTGCTCGGCAGCTCCACGTCGATGCCGGCCGTCAGCGCGAGCCGCGCCGCGTCGCCGGCATCCGTGGCGACCGCGTGCATCGTGTGCAGGAACAGCACCGAGAAGTAGTCGGCGACCACGACCCCGTCGAAGCCCCACGCGTCGCGGAGCAGGTCGGTCAGGTACTCCGAGGATGCGGCGACCGGCTGCCCGTCGATCTCGGCGTACGAGTTCATCACGCTTCGGGCGCCCCCGTCGCGCACGGCCATCTCGAACGGCGGAAGCAGCACGTCGGCCACTTCGCGCGGGCCCGCCGACACGGGGGCGTGGTTGCGCCCCGCGCGCGACGCGGAGTACCCGACGAAGTGCTTCAGCGTCGCGTCCACGCCCGCGTGCTGGAGGCCCTTCACATACGCGGTGCCGATCGTGCCGACGACGTAGGGGTCCTCCGCGATGCACTCGTCGACACGTCCCCATCGCGGGTCGCGGATCACGTCGAGCACGGGGGCGAGGCCCTGGTGGATGCCGAGCGCGCGCATCGAGTCGCCGATCAGGGTCGCCATCTCCTCCACGGCCGCGGGGTCGAACGACGCGCCCCACGCGAGCGGCGTGGGGAAGGTCGCCGCCTGCCACGCGGCAAGGCCGGTGAGGCACTCCTCGTGCACGATCGCGGGGATGCCGAGCCGGGTGCTCTCGCGCAGCCGGCGCTGCTCCGCCCACAGCCACGCGGCGCGCTCGACGGGGTCGACCGGTCGCGTGCCGTAGACGCGGGTGAGGTGTCCGATGCCGCGGACGGTGGCGTCCTCGTAGCGCGTGGAGGACGCGAGCTCGCCGGCCATCGGGGCGACGAGCTCGTCGCCCTGGTCGACCCAGAAGCCGCCGAGCTGGGCGAGCTTCTCGTCGATCGTCATGCGGTCCAGCAGCGCGCGGACCCGCGCGGAAGCGTGCGGGGTGTTCATGAGTCGTCTCAGCCCTTCACTGCGCCGGTCAGACCGCCGACGATCCGTCGCTCGAACAGGCTGAAGAACACCAGCGCGGGGATCATCGACAGCGACGTGAAGGCCAGCACCCGTGCGGTGTCGACCGAGTACTGCGATGCGAACGCCTGCGTCCCCAGCGGGAGGGTGTACGTCGCCTCGTTGTTGAGGATGAACAGCGGGAGCAGATAGCTGTTCCAGCTGCCGATGAAGGCGAGGATCGCCACCGTGATGACCCCCGGGATCGCCAGGGGGATCACCATGCGCCAGAAGAACCCGAGCCGACTGCATCCGTCGATCGCCGCCGCCTCCTGCAGTTCGTTCGGGATCGCCGCCAGGAACGGCACCAGGATGATGATCGTGATCGGGAGCGCGAACGCGATCTGGGGGACGATGACACCCGCTAGCGAATTCATCAGGCCGAGGTTGCGCACGACGATGTACAGCGGCGTGATCGCCACCGTCATCGGGAACATCAGCCCGGCCGCGAAGACGGCGTAGATCAGGCCGCGGCCGCGGAAGGAGTATCGCGAAAGGGCGAACGCGGCCATGAGGCCCAGCGCGACCGCCAGCACCGTGGTCACGACCGCCGCGATCGTGGAATTGCCGACCTGCGTCCAGAAGACCGGGCTCACCAGGACGTCGGCGTAGTTCTGCCAGTTCCACGTCGTCGGAAAGCCCGACGGGTCGACCGTGATCTCGGAGTTCGAGCGGAAGCCGCCGAGGATGATGTACGCGATCGGGGCGAGCATGAGCCCGATCAGCACGAGGGCGACGAAGTAGATGAGCAGGCCGCCGCCGGAGCGCTTCTGCAGAGGTGCCGGGCGCTGCCGCGCCGGCGGCGCCTCGATGATGGTCGCGGCCATCAGGCCTTCCCTCCTGTGATCGCGCCGGCGGTATCCCGACGGAGCAGGAAGCGCTGATACAGCAGCGCCACGATGAGCGAGATCACGAACATCACGACGGCGACGGCGCTGCCGTAGCCGTAGCTGGCGGCGTTGCGGCCGTTCGCCACCATGTAGGTGGCCATCGTCGACGTGCCGGCCGTGGATGCGACGTACTGCCCCCAGATGATCCACACCAGGTCGAACAGCTGCAGGGAGCCGATGATCGACAGGAAGGCCCAGATGCGGACCGTGGGGCCGAGCAGCGGGAGGACGATGTGGCGCTGGATCTGCCAGTACGAGGCGCCGTCGATCGCCGCGGCCTCGGTGAGTTCGTCGGGGATGCCCTGGAGTCCCGCGAGGAAGAGGATGACGGCGAAGCCGATGTACTTCCAGGTGATGATGACCATCAGGGTCCAGATCGCGATCGACGGGTCCGACAGCCAGTCGGTGGCGAGGCCGCCCAGGCCGATCTTCTCGAGCAGGCCGTTCAGCGCGCCGTTGGACTGGAGCATGAGGCTCCAGCCGATGCCGACGACCACCTCGGAGATGACGTACGGCACGAAGATGAGCACGCGGATGACGGACTGATAGCGCATCTTGCGGTTCAGCAGCAGCGCGAGTCCGAGGGCGATCGGTCCCTGCATGACGAGGGACATCACCGCGATGAACACGTTGTGCCCCAGCGCCTCGTGGAAGGCCGGATCCGTGAGGATCACGAAGTAGTTGCGGAGCCCCACGAAGTCCACGGCCGGGCCGTAGCCGTTCCAGCTGAAGAACCCGTAGTACGCCGCCAGGACGACGGGGAAGATCACGAACGCGACGAAGACGATCAGGGCCGGCCCGATCAGGATCGCGAGCTCGAGCCGGGGTCCCCATCCTGCGCCGCGGGAGCGTCGACCGGCCGTGGGCCGGCCGGCAGGCGGCGGGCCCGACGGGGGCAGCGTCTGCGCGCCACCCCCGTCGGCGATCGGCGTCCCGGGCACGTCTTCGGCGATCTGCGAAGAATCGCGCGCGGTGGCCATCAGCTGTCTCCTCCTAGGACTTCGCGGCCGCGTCGTTCACGGCATCCACGATGTCCTGCGCGTCGCCTTGACCCGCGAACATGTCGACGACCGCGACGTTGAGCGCGTTGCCGATGTTCTGCCCGTAGAGCGTGTCGAGCCACACCACGACGTACGGCGCCTCGTTGTAGGCCTTCAGGACCTCCTGGAGCGCGGGGTCGGTCACGACCGACTGCGCCTCCTGCGAGGCGGGGAGCGTGACGAACGCCTCGGCGTACGCCTCCTGGTTCTCCTTCTCGACCATGAAGTTCAGGAAGTCCACGCACTCCGCGGGCGCGTTCACCCAGCAGCTGTAGCCGTCGACGCCGCCCATCATCGCGCCGGGCTCACCCTGACCGTCGACCTCGGGGAACGGGAACCAGAGGAGGTCCGGCATGGGCTGCTCGTCCGGGGTGAGCGACGCGATCACGCCCGGGTCCCATGCGCCCATCAGCTCCATCGCCGCCTGGCGGTTCGCGACGAGGCCCGCCGACGAGCCGGCACCCTGCTGTGCGGCGGTCGTGAGGAACCCGTCGTTGAACGGCTCCGTCTCCAGGAACGCCTGCAGGTTCTCGCCGGCTTCGAGCCAGCACGGGTCGTTGAACTCCCGGCTGGCCGCAGCCTCATCCATCGTCTCCTTGCTGCACGCGCGGAGAGCGAAGTTGTAGTACCAGTGCGCGGCCGGCCACGCGTCCTTCGCGCCGACGGCGATCGGCGCGATGGCGGAGTCCTTCAGGGCCTCGTTCACGGTCTCGAGCTCGTCGATCGTGGCCGGCGGCGTGACGCCCGCGGCCTCGAAGGCGTCGCCCGAGTAGAAGATGCCGGACGGCAGTACGGCCGTCGGAACGCCGTAGACCTTGCCGTCCACCTCGAACGCCGACAGCACGCCGCCGAGGGCGGACTCCGTGGCGTCGGTGATGCCGCTCGTCAGATCCATGGCCTGCCCCGCGGCGACCACGTCGGCGAGCTTGCCGCCACCGCGCGCCATGAAGATGTCGGGGGCGTCGCCGGAGTTCAGCGCCGTCTGCAGCTTGCCGTCCATCTCTTCGTTCTGCACGGACTGGATCTCGATCGTGACGCCGGGGTTCGCCTCTTCGAACGCCGCCGCCGTCTCTTCCCAATAGGCCTTGCCCGGGCCGGTGGTGGAGTTGTGCCAGAAGGTGAGGGTGACGTCACCGGAGTCGCCTCCGTCGCCGCTGCCACTGCCGCCGCCGGCGCATCCGCTGAGGGCGAGCGCCCCCGCGATCAGGACGGCAGACCCCGCGAGGAGCTTGGTGCCATTCATGTGATTTCCGTTCTCTTCGTCGAGTCGCACCTCGCGCAGGGAGGTGTCGGGAATGGTGCCCGATGGGTGGTGCCCGGGAACTGGCGTTCAGTGTCGCAAGGTGTTTGTTGTCGTGTCAAACGTTTTCGAAAACCTTTTCCATTCGTTATCATCCCGATCATGGGTCGCAGAGCCACGATCAACGACGTCGCCGCCGCCGCCGGCGTTTCGGTCTCGACCGTCTCCAAGGCCGTCCACGGCCGCTACGGCGTCGCGCCCGACACCGTGCGCCGCGTGCTCGACGTCGTGGAACGGCTGGGCTACCAGTCCAGCCTCGGTGCGAGCAGCATGCGCTCGCACCGCACAGGCGTGATCGGGGTGCTCGTGCCCGCCTTCGAGCCGTTCAGCGCCGAGATCCTCAAGGGTGTCGGGTCGGCGGTGCGCGGCACCGGGTTCGATCTCATGGCCTACGCCGGCTCGCAGGACGGCACCGGCGAGGGGTGGGAGCGGCGCTCGGTCAGCCGGCTGAGCGGCACGCTCATCGACGGCGTCATCATGGTCACCCCGACCGTCGTGAACGTCGCGGGCGAAGTGCCGATCGTCGCGATCGACCCGCACACCGGGCCGGCCGACCTTCCCACCGTCGAGTCCGACAGCTTCCACGGCGCGCAGCTCGCCACGCGCTACCTGATCGAGCTCGGCCACACCCGCATCGGCTTCATCGCCGGGCGCCCCGACCTCCGCTCGTCCGTGCTGCGCGACGCGGGCTACCGCAGTGCGCTCCTCGAAGCCGGCATCCGGTTCGAGCCCGGCCTCGTCGGGGTGGGCCGCTACGAGGAGGACGCCTCGCGGCAGCTCGCACACGGGCTGCTCTCGCAGGTGGATCGCCCCACGGCGATCTTCGCGGCGAACGACCTGTCGGCGATCGCCGTGCTCGGGGTCGCGAACGAGCTCGGCATCAGCGTGCCCGACGAGCTCTCGGTGATCGGCTTCGACGACATCCCGGAGGCGTCCCGCCACCTGCCCGCGCTCAGCACCGTGCGCCAGCCCATGCAGCGGCTCGGCGAGGTCGCGACGCGGCTGCTCATCGGGCTGATGAACGGCGAGGAGCCCGACAAGACGCACCTGCGCCTGCCCACGCGGCTCGTGCCGAGGGCGACGACCGCCCCGCCGCTCTGAGACCTGCCCGCGGCGTCTTCTACCCGCCGAGGGCCGCGGGGTCGCGCAGCACGTCGCCGAACGCCATTTCAGCGGCGCCGATCAGCAGCCGGTTCTCGGCGAGCACCGCGGTGCGGATGTCGAGCCCCTCCGTGCTCTCGGGCATCGCCTGCGCCGACACGGCCGCCGTGAGGCCCTCGAGATCCTGTTCGGCGAGTGTCGCGAGGAATCCGCCGAGGACGACGACCGAGGGGTTCAGCACGTTGACGGCGTTCGCGAGCGCCGTGGCGAGGATGCGCCGCTGACGCGCGACCTCCTCGGCGGCCGTGACGGACCTCGAGGCGCGCAGCGCCTCGGCGAGCGTCGGCTCGTCGGCCGAGAAGAGCTCGACGGCGGCGAGGAGGCGCGCCCTGCTCACTTCGTCCTCGAGCACGCCGTCCCCGGCGCGGCGATCCGCGGAAGAGGCGATCCCGGGCCGGTTCTGCCCGAACTCGCCGGAGTAGCCGCGTGCGCCGGGGATCGGCATCCCGCCGACGATGAGCCCGCCGCCGATGCCGCTCGCCCCGCCGTTGAGATAGACGACGTCGTCCACCCCGCGTGCGGCGCCGAACAGGTGCTCGGCAACCGCGCCCAGGGCGGCGTCGTTGCCGACCGTCGTGGGCAGTCCCGTCGCGCCGGAGACCAGGTCGCGCACCGGGGCATCGATCCAGTGCAGGTGCGGCGCGTTGCGCACGAGTCCGTCCGCCGCCCGCACGAGGCCCGGAACCGCCAGGCCGACGCCGACGAGGCGCGCGCCCTCGAGTTCGCCTGCACGCCAGCCGTCGATCTGCGCGGCGATCATGGCGGCGGTCTCCTCCGGTGAGATCAGGCCGTCCAGCTCGATCCGGGCACGGGCGAGGATGCTCTGGTCCAGGCCGACGGCACCGATCGTGAGGGCGTCGACCTCGGGGTTCGCGGCGATCGCGACGACGCGGGATTCCGGCGCGACGACCGGTGAGGGGCGGCCGACGCGTCGCGAAGCCTCGGGTGCGCGCTCCTGCACCAGGCCCTGACGCCCAAGTTCGCCCACGAGATCGGCGATCGTGGAGCGGTTCAGTCCGGTCGCCTCCGTGAGCGTGGCGCGCGATTGCGGGCCCTCGACGTGCACCATGCGCAGGATCCGTGCGAGGTTGCGCTGCCGGACGCCCTCGGCGCCGGTGCGTTCGGGGGCGGTGAGAGGCTCGTTCACCCTCCTCACTGTAGGGCTCCGCTCCGGCGGAGCCGGGGTGTTTTGTTGTGGCTCACGGCAATCTGCTCATAGGGTCGTCCCCACGCCGCACCGCTCGAGGAGGAATCGTGGGCCGCTATCGCAATCCGATCCTGGCCGGATGTCACCCCGATCCGTCGCTGTGCCGGGTCGGCGAGGAGTACTTCCTCGTGACCTCGACGTTCGAGCACCTTCCCGGACTGCCCATCCACCGCTCGACCGATCTGGTCGACTGGGAGCTCATCGGCCACGCGATCGAGCGTCCCGGGCAGCTGGACCTGACGGGGCTCGGCTCCTCGCGCGGACTCTTCGCGCCCACGATCCGCCACCACGAGGGACGCTTCCACGTCGTCTGCACCGTCGTCGCCGGAGAGGGTCCCGACGCGGATGACGACGGGGTGCGCGCGGGGCACTTCATCGTCACCGCGACGGATCCGCGCGGACCGTGGTCGGATCCGGTGTGGCTCGAGGGTGTCGGCGGGATCGACCCGTCGCTCGTGTTCGACGGCGACCGCGTGTGGCTGTGCGGCACGAGACTCGCCGACCCCGGGCAATGGCCGCAGCAGACCGAGGTGTGGCTGCGCGAACTGGATGCCGAGACCTTCGCGACGATCGGCGCGGAGTCGGTCCTCTGGCACGGCGCGCTCGAGGGGGCAGTGTGGGCGGAGGGCCCGCACCTGTATCCCCGCGAAGGAGGGGGATGGATGCTGCTCGCCTCGGAGGGCGGGACGTTCGAGGACCATGCCGTCAGCGTCGCGTACGCGGACGAGATCACCGGGCCGTACCGCGGCGACCCGGGCAACCCGCGGCTGACCCATCGCGACCTCGGCGCGGGGAGTGCGGTCTGGGGTGTCGGCCACGCTGATCTGGTGGAGTCTCCGGACGGTCGCACGTGGGCGGTGGTGCTCGCCTCGCATGCGCACGAGGGCGTGGATTCGCTGCTCGGCCGCCAGACCCACCTCGTGCCCGTCGGCTGGGAGGCGGGTCGACCGGTGTTCGCGCCCGGCCACGGTCGGGTCGCGCTCGACGTCGAGGCGGACGGCGTGCCCGACCAGAAGCCGCGGACGTCGGACGTCGTCGAGCGCTTCTCGCGCGGGCTGTCGCCCGAGTGGACGGGCGTGCGCCGGTTCCCGCGCGAGTTCGCCGAGGTCGGCGCGACCGGAATGCTGCTGCGCGCCGGTGACGAGCCCTCGCGTCGCGGCGAGCTCGGCTTTGTCGGGCGGCGCCTTCCGGCATCCCGCGTGCGCGTGTCGACTCGGGTGGTGCTCCGCCCCGAGGACGGCGGTGCGCTCCGCGGCGGTCTGCTGCTCCGTCTCTCGGAGGCGGCCTACGTCGAGCTCGCGGTGGGCGAGGACGGGATCGGCCGGGTGATCTCGGTCACGGCGGGCGAGCCGCACGTGGTGGCCGAAGCTCAGGTGCGCACGGAAGCAGTCGCACTCGTGCTCGAGGTGTACGGATTCGACGCGGTCGTCTCGATCGACGGCGTCGAGCTCGCGACGGTCGATCTGCGCGGGCTGAGCCCCGCGGCCGCCGGCTCGTTCGTCGGCTGCTGGGTGGGCCCCTTCGCCGTGGGCGAGGGTGCGCTCGAGGTCGCGGAGGTCGCGTTCGCCGCTCTTCCCTGACCACGTCGACGCGCGTGTTCACCTGCCGGATGCTGGTGGACGCGGCATCCGATCTGGTATAGGTTGTTAACCACAACATTTCTGGCAAAGGAGCACCATGCCCACCCCGACCCGCGACGACAAGTTCTCCTTCGGACTCTGGACCGTCGGCTACAACGGCACCGATCCGTTCGGCGGGCCCACCCGCCCGGCGTTGGATGTCGTCCACGCCGTCGAGAAGCTCACCGAGCTGGGTGCGTACGGCCTCACGTTCCACGACGACGACCTGTTCGCGTTCGGGTCGACCGAGGCCGAGCGCCAGACCC
>CAYOQY010000023.1:20575-29179 GCA_964406225.1 uncultured Microbacterium sp. | reverse complement strand
CGATTCCCGTCATCCCCTCCAATGCCCTCACGTGCGAGCGCAGGTCGCGCGGGAGGGCATTCGCGTGGATGCCGTAGGGACCGTTCCGCTTCGGGCGGTCCCGCTCCGCCGGAGGCTCCGCGCGGCGCAGCCGCGTGTGGAGGGGCGGAGTGGCCGATTCCCGTCATCCCTCCACTGCCCCGACGTGCTGACGGTTGCGGAGTTGTGCAGGATGACGGACGGACCTTGTGCCCGGCGTCCGTGATCCTGCACATCTCCGTCATTCCGCTCGCGTCCGTCACCCTCGTCGGGCGATGCTCCAGCGCTCACGGCGCGGCATGATCGATGCGACGGGGAAGGAGCGGCGATGGTCAAGAACGCCGAGAAGGAGTCCTACCGGCACCGCGCCCGCATGACACCGCGACGGCCGGCGTCGGCGCTGGCCGAGCGGTGGACGATGATCGACGGCGTCGATGTCTTCTACCGCGAGTCGGCGAATCCGCCGGATGCACGCGTCATGACGCACCTGCACGGATTCGGGCTCTCGGGCCGGTATCTCCTGCCCACGGCGGAGCTGCTCGCCGACGAATTCCACACGTTCGTGCCCGACCTGCCGGGCTTCGGCCGGAGCGGCAAAAAGGGCGCGGCCCTCGACATCCCCGACCTCGCGCACGCCGCCATCCGATTCCTCGACGACCGCGGTGTCGACAAGACGAGCGTGGTCGGCAACTCGATGGGGTGCCCCGTCATCGTGGAGCTCGCGCACCGCTACCCGGAGCGCGTGGACCGCGCCGTGCTGGTCTCACCCGCGGGCGGCATCCACAACCAGCCCTTCCGGCGGGCTGTGGGCCAGCTCGCGAAGGACGGCGGACGTGAGCCGCGCAAGATGATCACGGTCGCCACTCCGGACTATCTGCGCTTCGGCGTACCGAGCACGGTCAAGATGTTCCGGTCGCTCACGCAGTACCCGTCGCTGCAGCGGCTGCTCGAGCTGAAGATCCCGACCCTCGTCGTGATGGGCACACGCGATCCCCTGCTCCCCGGGCCCGAGCGCATCAAGCAGGTCGCGTCGCAGGATCAGAATCACGTGCTGCTCGTGGTGCTCGAGGGCGCGGCGCACGCGATCAACTTCAGCCACCCGCGAGAGCTCGCCCACGTGATCCGGCTGTTCATGGACGACCGGCCCATCACGCCGCTGCCCGGGTCATCCGGCGCGCACGTCTGGGAGATCTTCCGCGGCGCCTACCACCCGGTCGCGTCCGACGCGTAGACCGCGCCTACGCAGGACGGGCTTCCTCGTGCTCGGCGACGTGGGTCCGGTAGGCATCGGCATTGCGCAGGATGCCGGCGCGTTCGTCCGCGGTGAGCTCACGGCGCACCTTCCCGGGCACACCCGCGACGAGGGAGCCCGGCGGGATGCTCGCCCCCTCGAGGACCACGGCACCGCCCGCGACGAGCGACCCGGCGCCGATCACGGCGCCGTTGAGGATCACGGCGCCCATGCCGATCAGGCATCCGTCGCCGATCGTGCACCCGTGCACGACCGCGTTGTGACCGACCGAAACGTTCTCGCCGATCACGACGGGACGCCCGGCATCCACGTGGACGGCGACGTTGTCCTGCAGGTTGCTGCCTGCGCCGATCGTGATCGTGTCGCCGTCCGCACGCAGCACGGCGTTGTACCAGACGCTCGCACCCGCGCCGAGGACGACGCCACCGAGCAGGCGCGCTCCGGCCGCGACGAACGCGTCCGGCGCGAGTGCGGGCGTGCGCCCTGCGACGGCGAGGACGGAGGCATCGGGTGAGATCGTCATGCGTCGACCATAACGTGGGCGTCGACGCCGCTCCGGGTCTACCCTGGTGCCACGCAGCGGAGCCGCATCGCCGGGAGGTCGTCGTGGGTCACGTGGACATCGCGGAGCGCCTGGCCGCGATCCGCGCCATGGACGATCCGGCCGCGCGCAACATCGCGATCACGCGCTGCTACTGCGCGTTGTCAGACGAACTCGCCGGCGTCCTCGGCCGGAGTGATCTGAATTGGTTCAGCTTCGGCGCGTGGGCGAGTGCGACCGCCGGGCGTGCCATCCGCCGAGAATCGCTCCCCGTCGACTGGGGGACGAGCGCGAACGTCGCCGCGGGCAACCTCGCGATCATCGAGGACGTCGCCCCGCCGTTCATCCGCTGGCTCGCCGAGATCGAGCGTCACGGCGGACCGACCGCGGACGCGTTGGCCGAGACATTGCGGGACCCGGGGTTGGATGCCGCACCGCAGCTCGCGGCCGCTCTGACCGCTTACCAGCTCGCCGTGGAGCTGCGCACCGCGTCCGATGGGGCCGTCACCCTCGCCGATCGGACGGACGGCGCCGCGAGCGCGACGGAGAACGAGGAGGCCGCCGCACAGCTCGTGCTGCTCGGCAACGTGCTGATGGGCGCCCACGAGCAGCAGATCGTCGACGCGTTCATCGACGCGGCGATGCCCCTCGGAGGTGTCTTCGGGCTCGTCACGACGCGCTTCGTCTCCATCGAGACCCCGGACGGGCCGATCGATGTCTGTCGCGACGTGCCGTCCCCCGCCTACCTCGCGGGCGCGCGATTTCCGCCGGGGCTCGATCCGATCCGCAACGCCGACCTGGTGGCCCTCGCGGTGCGGTTCGGGCAGTCGGTCGCAGACGACGTCAGCGCCTCCAATGCCCTGACGTGGGAGTCGTACGACGAGCGGATGGGATTCATCCTCACGTTCTTCCGCGCGTATCAGCGCGATGAGCGCTTCTTCGCGCTCCCCGAGATTCTGCTCGGCCCCAACGCCTGAGGGTATGCGCGGCGGAGGCCGGGCACCCGGATCTCACCGTGCGGACTCCTGAAGAGCCGTGCGGATCGCTTCGGTGTACCACGGCGCGAGGGTATCGGCGAACGTCACCGTCAGATGGTCCTGATCGCGGTACACGTTCGCGCCGCCCACGACGGGTGCACACACCTCCGCGTCGCAGAACACGTCGGTGAAGTCCAGGAGCGTCACGCCGTCGAGGCCCGTCGCGGCCTCGCGCAGCGGATCGTCCTCGACGAGCAGCTCCGACCGGGGGCCGTCGCACTCGCTGAGTGCGCGCGTGCGCAGGCACTTGTTCGGGTCCGTCTCCCACACCGGGTTGTCCACGACCGTGACGACGGGGATGCCGCGGTCGAGGACTTCGCTCCATGCGTCGCGGTAGCCGGCCACCGCGGCATCCTGGGCCGTGTCGTGGCCTGCCGACGAGTACGGGGTCGTCGCGATCGCCGCGGTGAACACGACGTCGAGGTCGGCATCCGACAGCGCCGTCCGCACCCCGTCCCGCCATTCGGTGCAGGCCGCTCCGAACGCGCCGGGAGTGGACAGCGGGGTGGTGTTCCAGGGGCACGCGCCCTTGAAGTACGTCGTCAGGTGCCAGCCGTTCTCGTCGGCCATGCGCTGGAACGTCGACAGCAGCTGGTACGCGTGACTGTCCCCCACCAGCGCCACGCGCGGTGCGTCCTCGGCATCCGAGCCGAATTCGCACGAGACGGGCCGCGCATCATTGAGCTGCACGAAGCACTGCGCATCGCTCGGCCGGTCGACGCCCGCGAAACCGGGCGCCGGAAGGATCTCGTCGCCGAAGTCGGTGCCGGCGCACGCCGTGTCGAGGACGGATGCCGCGCCGAAGCACTCGGGCGGGTTCTCGCGCAGCTCCTGGATCGCGCGCACGCCGTCGTTGTACGCGGGCGCGTTGACCGCCCACGCCACACCCGCGGTGCCCCCGACGACGAGCATCGCCGCGAGCGAGGACCACAGGGTCACGCGGGCGGGCCGGGAGGTGAGGACCTTCCAGCTGCGTGCCGGATCCTCGACGAAGCGCTTCGTGAGCCACGCGAGCACGAAGCAGAGCGCGAGCAGGGCGAGACGGTGGTAGATCGTCAGGCCCCAGAACGGCACGGAGGGCGCGATGATGATGAGCGGCCAGTGCCAGAGGTACAGCGAGTACGAGATGTCGCCGACGAACTGGGCGGGGCGCACCGACAGCAGGCGGGTCGGGTACCACCACCGCTCGGTGTTGGATGCCGCGATCACGGCGGCCGCGGCGAGGGTCGGCACCGCCGCCATGTACCCGGGGAAGGGCGTCTGCCCGTCGAACCGGAAGATCACGAGGACCAGGACGATGATGCCGGCCCATCCGAGGACGAAGCTGCCGACCGCGTGGCGGATGCGGAGGGCGGGGATGAGAGCGACCATCGCCCCCACTCCGAACTGCCACATGCGGCCGAACGTGACGAAGTACGCGGGTGCCGGGTTCGTGATGGTGAAGACCACGCAGAAGACGAAGGATGCCGCCGTGACGATCCCGAGGGCGATGATGACGGCACGCCGACGGTCTCCGCGCAGCCGTTTCACCGCGATCCATGCCGCCAGCAGCATGATCAGGGGCCACATGACGTAGAACTGCTCTTCGAGCGACAGCGACCAGTAATGCTGCACCGTGGTCGGGTCGCCGGCGTGATTGAGATAGTCCGCGGAGTTCAGCGCGAGGTACCAGTTCTCCACATAGAAGGTCGACGCGAGGATCTCGCGGATCTCGTTCGGAAGCGCCGAGGTGGGGGTCAGGTACGGCGACATCGCCACCAGCGCGCAGAAGAGCAGGACGAGCAGGGATGCCGGGAGGAGCCGGCGCGCGCGACGCGCCCAGAACTGGCCGAGGCGCACCGTCCCGGTCGTGGTGAGCTCACGCATGAGGTGCGCGGTGATGAGGAACCCGGAGATCACGAAGAAGATGTCGACGCCGACGTAGCCGCCCGGGAACCGCGCCGGCCAGAAGTGGTAGAGCACGACCGCCATGACCGCGATCGCGCGCAGGCCCTGCACGTGCGGGATGAACCGCGACGGTTCGGCGTGCTCCGGGGAGCGGTCGGCGGGTTCCCGCAGCACACGACGCGAAGGTGTGTTCAGATGCTGCGGTCCGAGGTCGTGGTCAGCGGAGGGCACCCCTCGACGGTAGTCGCGATCCCCCGGCATCCGAAGTCGACCCGGCGACGACCCGGCAGACGCGTGCGGCGTCCGGTAAGCCCAGCCTGTGCTTGCTTGCGGAATGCACCGGCGTGAGTAGCGTTGGGGACACGCAGACGGACGATGCCCGAGCGCCGGAACCGTACCCACATGGAGGCGAAACGATGACCGACACGCAGACCACCCCCGCCACAGCCGCCGACCCGACGGTCGCCGCCGGAACCGCCCAGTTCCTGACGCCCGTCACGATCGGACTCCAGGCCCTCGCCGTCAACGGCAAGCAGGCGCACTGGAACGTCCGCGGTGCGAACTTCATCGCGATCCACGAACTCCTCGACACGATCGTCACGCACGCGCAGGATGGCGCCGATCTCGCCGCCGAGCGCATCGTCGCCCTGGGGCTCCCGATCGACGCCCGGCTCTCGACCGTGGCCGGCAAGGCGGGCGAGACGCAGGTCGCAGCCGGATTCTCCCCCTGGGAAGACACCGTGCGCGGTGTCATCGCCGACATCGACCGCGTCCTCGTCGACGTGAAGGCGGCGATCGAAGGCCTCGACGAGGTCGACCTCACGAGCCAGGACATCGCGATCCAGATCCGCGAGACGCTCGATAAGGACCGCTGGTTCCTCTTCGCGCACCTCGCCGCCTAGGTCGGCACCGCCGGACATCACGAAGCCCCCGACCGCGAGGTCGGGGGCTTCGTCGTGCGTGGTTCCGGCGCCGTCAGCCGAGGTGCGTGACTCGGCCCTGCAGGAGCGTCGCCGAGACGCGCATGCCGCGCATCCCGGGCTCCGATGCCGTGAGCGGATCGGTCTCGCACAGCGCGAGGTCTGCGAGGGCACCCGGCTCGATCACGGCACTCGCCGCAGAACCGCCGTGCGTCGACGCGGCGAGGGCCGTCGCGGGGTCCAGGCCCTGCTCGGGGCGCCACGCCGGGCGCCCGTCGCGCGTGCGGTGCACCGCCGCGGCCATCGCCGCCCACGGGTCCAGCGGCGAGACGGGCGCGTCCGACCCGAAGAGCACGTTCGCCCCCGCATCCGCGAGGGCGCGCAACGGATACGGCAGCGCCGTCTGGGCCGCCCAGATCGAGTCGGTCAGGTCGCGGTCGTCGATCGCGTGTTCGGGCTGGACGCTCGCCCCGACACCGAGCCGTGCGAATCGCGGGATGTCGGCGTGCGCGACCAGTTGGGCGTGCTCGATCGTGCCGACGGCCCCGGTGAGCGCGAAAGCGTCCAGCGCGTGGGAGTTCGCGATGTCGCCGATCGCGTGGATCGCACACGACAGGCCTGCCGCGGTCGCCGCGGTCATGAGCTCCACGAGCGTCTCGGGCGCGATGTTCAGGAGACCGTGGTTATGGGGATCGCCGGGATAGGAGTGCGAACACGCTGCCGTGCGCGTGCCGAGCGACCCGTCCGTGATGACCTTCAGCGAGCCGACGCGCGCGAGGTCGGAGTCCGTCCCCCGCGCGGGGTCGCCCGTGCGCAGACCTTCGGCGATCGCGCGCTCGAGGAAGTCGGGGTACACCCCGAACTCGACGCGCAGGCTGTCGAAGCCCGCGGTGAGCCGACGCTGCCAGGCGGCCTCGTTCCACGCCATGTCGAGGTCCACGATGCCCACGACGCCGCGGGATGCCGCATCCCGGGCCATCCGAGTGACGAGCGCGTCCCCGACTGCGGGGTCCACGTCGTTCAGTCGCCGCGAGATCTCGAACGCAGGGGCCTCGCGCAGGATGCCGACGCCGTCGGGTTCGTGCCCCTCCCGACGCAGCGCCGCGGAGTTGAGCCACACGCTGTGCACGTCGGCGTTGATCATGTACGTCGGGATCTCGCCGGTCGCCGCGTCGAGCACGTCGAGCCGCGGCGCATCCGCCCACAGGGCGTCGCGGAAGCCGGTGCCGACACGGCGTCCGTCCGCGCCGACCTCGGCATCCCCCATGATCTTCGCGGCGTGTGCGGCTGACTCGGCGTGTCCGAGCGCCACCCGCTGCGCCACGAGCGCCCACTGCAGGACGTGGACGTGATGGTCCCAGAGACCCGCGAGGAGGAACGCGCCGTCGGCGCTGAGGACCTGACCCCGCGGCGCGAGCGCCCCCGTCGGGGCGATGTCGGCGATCCGACCGTCCTCGAGGAAGACGTCGACGGGTTCGTCGGTCGGGAGCAGTTCGCGTCCGGCGCCGCTCACGCGCGCACCGATGATCGTCCCCACCGTGCCGCCGATGCCCGCGGTGGATCCGCCGGCGCTCACGGGCGCACCATCGCCTCGTGGGCGCGACGCATCTCCGCCGCCAGGGCGGCGTCCGCGTAGGGCCCGTCCCCGGACAGTTCGGCGATCACGGTCTCGACGACCTCGGCGCTCTTGTTCTGACTCAGCTTGCGCTTGGCGACCACCCGCGTCGGGGTGAGGCGGAATCCGACGGTGCCGCGCTCGAGACGCTCGACGTACGCGGCGTCGTTCGGGCGCTCCCACATCATGCGCGGATCGGCCATCCGCGATTCGAAGCGCGCCACCAGGCGGTCGAGCACGTGGAGGTTCTCCGCGGGCGACAGCAGTTCGGGCGTGCCGCTCAGGTGCGCGGAGACGAAGTTCCACGTCGGGACGCCCTGCACGTCGCCGTACCAGCCCGGCGAGATGTAGCCGTGCGGACCCTGCACCACGACGAGGAGCTCGCGCTCCCCCAGCCCGTGGATGAGGTCGTCGGGCTTGCCGACGTGCCCGACGATCGTGAGGTCGTCCCGCTCGTCGTCGAGGAGCACCGCGTAGTGCGACGCGACGAGGCCGTCCGGGGTGTGGCTGACGAGGGTCGTCCAGGGGTTGCGGTCGACGAGTCGGCGCAGCTCCGCGACGTCGGTCATGGCGAAGCTCGGGTTCTGACGCATGGCACCAGCCTACGAGCGCGTCAGGCTTGACACCGGGGGCACCAGTAGAGCTTCCGCGTCGCCATCTCCTCCACGACGATCGCGGTGCCGCACACGCGGCACGGCAGCCCCGCGCGGTGGTAGACCCAGTGCCGGTCGTCGCGATGCGCCATCGCTGCACGGTAGGCGGCGGGATCGAGGTCGTCCATCGTCATCATCTGGCCCGTCTCCACGCCGATGGCCAGCAGCCGAACCCAGTCCCGCCAGATCTCCCGCACGATCTCCTCCGGGACATCCCTGCCGGGAGTGTGGGGGTTCAGACGCGCGCGGTAGAGCAGCTCGGCGCGGTAAACGTTGCCGATCCCACTGACGACGGACTGATCCATCAGCAGCTGTCCGATCGAGGTGGGCTTGCGTCGCACGACGGAGGTGAACCGCTCTTCGCCCGCGGCGAGGTCGTCCACGAGCGGGTCCGGACCGAGCTTCGCGATCGTGGCGGCGACTTCGTCGGGGGTCTGGAGGACGCAGGCCGTCGGGCCGCGCAGGTCGGCGCACGTCGCATCGGTCAGGAGGCGCAGCCGGACCTGTCCCACGACGGGCGGAGGCCACTCCGCGCCTTCATCGGCGAGGCCCGTCGTCTGCTCCGACATCCGCACGTGCACACGCGCGCGTCGCGGGGCGCCGATCGAGCTCAGCGAGTTCTCGCCCGCGGCATCCATGATGGGGTCCTCGAGGACCGTACCGCGCTGGTTGGTCTGCCCC
>CAYOQY010000023.1:0-20475 GCA_964406225.1 uncultured Microbacterium sp. | reverse complement strand
CGTCCGTTCGCCGAGGCGATCGTCGGGTCGGCGACGATCTCGCCCGCGAAGTCCCATGCGCCGTACATGCCGAGGTGCACCCTCAGCCACACGTCGTCGTCGAACTCGAGGAACATCTGCTTACCGACGGCCCGCACCTCGGTGGCGGTGCGCCCGGAGATGACGTGAGCGCCTTCGACGAAACGACCCTGTGGACTGGATGCCGTGACCATACGGCCGACGAAGTTGCGGTCGAACTGCCGCGCGATCCGGTGGACGGAATGCCCCTCCGGCATCAGCCGGCTTCGGGGTCGAACGAGCTGCTGTCGTCCGCGAGCACGTCGGGCCGCGCGACACCTGCGCGCGGGTCGGGCTCGAGAGCGCCGTCATCCTCGAACGCGGCGATCTGCGCGATGCGGCGGGCGTGACGCTCCTCGCCCGAGAACGGCGTCGCCACGAACCGGTCGATGAAGGACGCCGCCTCGTCGAACGTGTGCTGGCGCGCCCCGATCGCGATGACGTTCGCGTCGTTGTGCTCTCGGGCGAGCTCGGCCGTCGCGATGCTCCAGACGAGGGCGGCGCGGATGCCGCGCACCTTGTTCGCGGCGATCTGCTCGCCGTTGCCCGAACCGCCGAACACGACGCCGAGCGCATCGACACCGGCCGCCTGATCGGCGACGACGGCCTGCGCGGCCCGGATGCAGAAGGCCGGGTAGTCGTCGAGGGGCTCGTAGTCGAGCGGACCGTGGTCGATGACCTCGTGGCCCTGACCGGCGAGGTGGTGCTGCAGCTGGGTGGAGAACTCGAGGCCCGCGTGGTCGGTCGCGATGTGGATGCGCATGGCGATCAGTCTATTGAGCGCGTGCGGTGCTCACCCGGACGCTGACAGCGGCGGCGAACGCGCGGTATTGCGATATGATGAAACCATCATGTCAGACTCGAACCGTTCGCGACCCCTGTACGAAGTGAAGGCCGGACTGTTCAAGGGTCTGTCTCATCCGTTGCGCATCCGCATCCTCGAGCTTCTGTCGGCGCGCGACGAGCGCACCGTGGGGGATCTCCAAAGCGAGACCGGACTGGAGCCGTCGCACCTCTCGCAGCATCTGGCGGTGCTCCGCCGTCATCGGCTGGTGGAGTCGGATCGGCGCGGGAGCCACGTGCACTACCGGCTGGCCTACCCGGAGGTCGCCGATCTCCTGACGATCGCGCGGGGGCTCCTCGTGCGCATCCTCGACGCGGACGGCGGACGCGCCGCCGCGGCCGCCGAGCTCCCGCCCGTCGGGCGCGTCCCATGAGCCGAGGGCCTGTGGGGCGCGGCCCCCGGTGGGCCAGGGGGCTTCTTCCGACCGCGGCGGATTACCGGTCACTCCCCCGGACGTGGCGGGGCGACCTGCTCGCCGGCGTGACGGTGGGCATCGTCGCCCTCCCCCTCGCACTCGGCTTCGGCATCGCCTCCGGAGCCGGCGCCGAGGCGGGGCTCATCACCGCGATCGTCGCTGGGGTGATCGCGGCGGTGTTCGGCGGGTCGAACGTCCAGGTGTCGGGACCCACCGGAGCCATGGTGGTCGTGCTGGCGCCCATCGTCGCCGCGCACGGGATGGGCGCCGTCGCGGTCGTCAGCGTCCTGGCCGGCATCGTCGTCCTCGTGGCCGGTGCCCTGCGCCTGGGGCGCGCCGTGTCGTTCATCCCGTGGCCGGTGATCGAGGGCTTCACCCTCGGGATCGCGGTCATCATCTTCCTGCAGCAGATCCCCGCGCTGACCGGGGCGGACGCCGACGGCATCCTGCACGGCAACGTCGTCGTGACCGCACTGTCGTCGCTCGTGGGGGCCGACCCGGTGTACCTGATGTGGTCTCTCGGCGCGGTGGCGATCGTCGCGGCGTGCATGATCGTCCTTCCGCGCATCCACCGATCGATCCCGGGCTCGCTCGTCGGGATCGTGGTGGTCACGATCCTCGCGGTGCTCCTTCCGTCTCCCCTGGCCGTGATCGGGGCCCTGCCCGCGAGCCTGCCCCCGCCGAGTCTGCCGATCCCGTCGCTCGACACGCTCGGCGCGCTCCTCTTGCCGGCCCTCGCCGTGGCCGCCCTGGCCGCGATCGAGTCGCTGCTGTCGGCCCGCGTCGCCGCCTCGCTCGCCGACACCGGTCCGTACGACCCCGACCGGGAACTCGTCGGGCAGGGCCTCGCCTCGATCGGCGCGGGCCTGTTCGGCGGGATGCCCGCGACCGGCGCGATCGCGCGCACCGCGGTGAATGTGCGCGCGGGCGCCAGGACGCGCCTGGCCGCGGTGTTCCACGCCGTCGTACTGCTCCTCGTGGTGCTCGTCGCGGCGCAGCCGGTCGCCGCGATCCCGCTCGCGGCTCTGTCGGGCGTCCTGATGGTGACCGCGGTGCGCATGGTGCATCGCGAGACCGCGCGATCGATCCTCCGCTCGACGAAGGCCGACGCCGTCGCCTATGTCCTCACGGCCGTCGTCACCGTGTCGGTCGACCTCATCGTGGCGGTGGTCATCGGCATCGCGGTCGCGGGGGTCTTCGCGATCCGCGGTCTCTCGCGGGCGACCGGGGTGCACCGCGAGGCCATCGTCGGGGAGCCGCAGGAGGGCGATGAGCAGATCGCCGTCATCCGCCTCGACGGCCCGCTGTTCTTCGCGGCCGCCGATCGGGTGCTCGAAGCGGTCACCTCGCTCGATGACGTGACGGTCGTGATCCTGCGGATGTCGCAGCTCGAACTGGTCGACGCGACCGGGGCGCACGTGCTGTCCGAGATCGTGCAGCAGCTCGAGCGACGCGGGGTGACCGTGCTCCTCAAGGGGGTGCGGGAGGGCCACGTGGAACTGTTCACGACCGTGGGGGTCCTGCGCTCCCTCCGACACCACAAGCATCTGTTCACCGAACTCGATCCCGCCGTGGCTCACGCGCGCAGCCACGTGGCGCGCCGCAGCGCAGGGTCCGGCGCCCTGCCCTGACATAGGCTGGGGAGGTTGCCAGCGTCGGCCACCCGCCGCCCCCGCGACATCCGAACCCCCTACACGACCCCGTAGAACCTGGGAGCTGCAGTGCCTGGAGAGAACCTCACCCGCATCGAGGCGCAGGAGCGTCGCGCGATCGTCGACACGCAGTCGTACGAGGTCGCGCTGGATCTGACGAAGGGGCCCGAGGTCTTCGGCTCCCGCACCGTCGTGCGCTTCTCCGCGACCGAAGGCGCGGAAACCTTCATCGACCTGATCGCGCGGGAGGTGCACGCGATCACGCTCAACGGCCGCGAGGTGCCGCGCGAGTCGTTCGCCGACTCCCGCATCGCGCTGAGCGGTCTGGCGGCCGAGAACGAGCTCGTCGTCGAGGCGGACTGCCTCTACACGAACACCGGCGAGGGCCTGCACCGTTTCGTCGACCCCGTCGACGGCGAGGTGTACCTGTACTCGCAGTTCGAGGTGCCCGACTCCCGCCGCGTGTTCGCGGTGTTCGAGCAGCCCGACCTCAAGGCGACGTTCCAGTTCACCGTCACGGCGCCCGAGCCGTGGAAGGTCGTCTCGAACTCCCCCACCCCCGAGCCGAAGAAGCACGGGGACGGACGGGCGACGTGGACGTTCGAGCCCACGCCGCGCATCTCGTCGTACATCACCGCCATCATCGCGGGACCGTACGAGGAGGTCTTCTCCGAGCTGACGAGCGCATCGGGGCGGGTCATCCCGCTCGGCGTCTACGGCCGGAAGAGCCTCTGGCAGCACCTCGACGCGGACTACATCTTCGACAAGACGCGCGAGGGCTTCGCGTACTACGAGGAGAAGTTCGACTACCCGTACCCGTTCGCGAAGTACGACCAGCTCTTCGTCCCGGAGTTCAACGCCGGCGCGATGGAGAACGCCGGCGCGGTGACCTTCACCGAGACCTACGTGTTCCGCAGCAAGGTGACCGACGCCGTCAAGGAGCGTCGCGTCGTCACGATCCTGCACGAACTCGCGCACATGTGGTTCGGCGACCTCGTGACGATGAAGTGGTGGGACGGGCTGTGGCTGAACGAATCGTTCGCCGAGTGGGCCTCCACGATCGCGACGGCTGAGGCCACCGAGTGGACCGAGGCCTGGACGACGTTCAACGCGATGGAGAAGACCTGGGCGTACCGTCAGGATCAGCTTCCCTCGACCCACCCGGTCGTCGCCGAGATCAACGACCTCGAGGACGTGCAGGTCAACTTCGACGGCATCACGTACGCCAAGGGCGGCTCGGTCCTCAAGCAGCTCGCGGCGTGGGTCGGCATCGAGGCGTTCTTCGCGGGCGTGGCCGAATACTTCAAGAAGAACGAGTGGGGCAACACCGAACTGACCGATCTGCTGTCGGAGCTCGAGAAGACGAGCGGCCGTGAGCTCGGCACATGGTCGAAGAAGTGGCTCGAGACGGCGGGTGTGAACACCCTCGCCCCGGTGATCGACGAGGACGCGTCGGGCACGATCACGCGCTTCGCGATCACCCAGACCGCGCCGGCCGACTACCCGACCATCCGTCCCCACCGTCTCGGCGTCGGCTTCTACGACGTCGTCGACGGTGCGCTCCAGCGCGTGCACCACGTCGAGCTCGACGTCGACGGCGACCGCACGGACGTGCCGGAGCTCAAGGGGCGAAAGCGTCCCGATCTCGTCCTCCTGAACGACGAGGACCTCGCCTACGCGAAGATCCGCCTCGACGAGCGCTCGCTCGCGACCGCGATCGCGCACCTCGGCGGCATCGCCGATCCGCTCGCGCGCTCGCTCGTGTGGGGCGCGGCCTGGGATCAGACGCGGGATGCCGAATCCTCCCCGTCCGACTACATCGACCTCGTGCTGCGCAACATCGGCCGCGAGACCGAATCGACGACCGTTCGGACGACGCTGGCGCAGCTGCAGCTCGCGGCGAACTCCTACGTGGCGCCCGAGAAGCGGGACGACGCACGCGCGAAGGTCGCCGACGGCCTGTGGGCGCTCGCCCAGGCCGCGGAGGCGGGCAGCGACAGCCAGCTGCAGTTCGTGACGGCGTTCGCGACGTCCGCGTCGACCCCCGAGCACTGGGCGATCGTCAAGGGCCTGCGTGACGGCGAGACGACCCTCGAAGGCCTGGAGATCGACACCGACCTGTCCTGGCAGCTCCTGATCTCGCTGGCCGCCGGCGGCGTCGTCGATGCGGCGCAGATCGATGCCGCCCTCGCGGCGGACAACACCGCGAAGGGCGGCGAGTTCGCCGCCCAGGCGAAGGCGTCGATCCCGGATGCCGCCGCCAAGCGCGCCGCGTGGGATTCGCTCATCGAGAAGGATGACCAGCCGAACACGATCGTCCGTTCCACGGCGCTGGGATTCCAGCATCCCGCGACGGTCGCGCAGCTGTCGGCCTTCGTTGCGCCGTACTTCGACATGGTGCTGCCGATCTGGAACAGCCGGTCGTACCAGATCGCGCAGTACATCATCGTGGGCCTCTACCCCGCGCCGCTGGCGAACCTCGAGCTGCGTGACGCGACGCGCGCCTGGCTGCGCGCCAACCCGGATGCCGCACCGGCGCTGCGCCGCCTCGTGGACGAGAACCTCGCGGGTGTCGAGCGAGCCCTGGCCGTCCAGGATCGCGACGCGTCGTAGCAGGACCCGACGGGTGCCCCGGATCGCGACGCGCGGTGCCGGGGCATCCGTGTTCCCTCCCCGTCCTCAGGAGGCGCGGAGGAGTGCCGAACTAGGATCGACCCGATGAACAGCGCCTTCCTCGACACCGTTTCCCCCGACACGGATCCGACGACCTCGCCCAGCCTGTGGGAGCAGTTCCTGGTGATCCTCCGCGACATCGGTCTGCTCGCCCTCACGGTCGCCGGGATCATCGTCGGCGCGCTCCTGCTCAGCTGGATCCTCAAGCTCGTGATCCGTCGGGTGGTGAACCGCATCGTCAACGGTGCGAAGGGCAAGGCCAACGTCGACGACACGCAGGCGCTCGAGCGCTCACCACTCGCGTCGATCCGGCTCGTGCAGCGCACCCGGACGCTCGGGTCGATCCTGCAGAACGTCGTGAACGTCACGATCGTGATCGTCGCGCTGCTGCTGATCATCGGGGTCGTCGCCCCGACCGCGCTCGGCTCGCTCACTCTGCTGACGGCGGCGATCGGCGCGGGCCTCGGATTCGGTGCGCAGAACATCGTCAAGGACGTGCTGAACGGCATCTTCATCGTCGCAGAGGATCAGGTCGGCATCGGCGACGTGGTCGATCTGGGTCTCGCGACCGGAATCGTGGAACACGTGAGCGTGCGCATCACTTCGGTCCGCGACGTCAACGGCACGCTCTGGTACGTGCGCAACGGCGAGATCACCCGGATCGGCAACATGTCGATGGGCTGGTCGCGCGTGATCGTCGACCTCGCCCTCCCCGTCGACACCGATGTGGACGAGGTCGAGGCCGCGATGATGGAGACGATGAAGGAGCTCGCGAAAGACCCCAAGTGGCGCACGCGGATCATCGAGAAACCCGAGGTGTGGGGACTGGAGTCGATCTCGGGTGATGCCCTCGTCATCCGCCTCGTGATGAAGACCCGCACGAACGCGAAGGACGACGTGGGTCGTGAGCTGCGCATGCGCGTCATGAAGACGATCGAGGCGATGGGGCTCGCACTCCCCCAGCTCAACTCGATCGTGCTCACGGGGCCGGAGGGCGCGCAGCGCGTGCGTGGTGCCAACCCGCCGCGCACCAAGCCGACCGCCGTCGCGACGCCGCCGGCGCCCGAGCGTCCTGTGTGGCGGCCCAAACGCACTCCCAAGCCGACCAGCGGCGCACCCGAGACTCCGGAGGGATCGGCGTGACCATGACGTTCTACGAGGAGATCGGCGGACACGACACGTTCGTGCGTCTCGTCGACGTCTTCTATCGCGGCGTCGCGACCGACCCCGTGCTGCGTCCCATGTACCCCGAGGAGGACCTCGGCCCCGCGAAGGAGCGCCTCACGCTCTTCCTGGAGCAGTACTGGGGCGGCCCGACGACGTACAGTCAGCAGCGGGGTCATCCCCGCCTGCGGATGCGGCACGCGCCGTTCCACGTCAACCCCGACGCCCGCGACCGCTGGCTCGCGCACATGCGCACCGCCGTCGACGAACTCGACCTGCCGCCGTTGCACGAAGCGACGCTGTGGGACTACCTGCACCGGGCGGCGTTCGCGATGGTCAACACGTTCGAGCCCACCGGCATCGGGCCCTCCGCCGAGGGGCGAGGGGGCTCGTCCCTTCCGCTGTCGCCGCACTGACAGCACGAACCGTCCCCCGTCGACGAAGGAGTCGCACATGCCCGCTTCCTCCTCCCCCCACGTCACCGACGTCCTCGTGATCGGTTGGGGTCTCGCCGGCCTCGTGGCTGCGGCCGAGGCCGCGGCTGCCGGCAAGCGCGTCGTGATCCTCGATCAGGAGCCGCGCACGAACCTCGGCGGTCAGGCGTGGTGGTCTTTCGGCGGACTGTTCTTCGTCGACTCGCCCGAGCAACGGCGGATGGGCATCCGCGATTCGTTCGATCTGGCCCGACAGGACTGGCTGGGCACCGCCGGGTTCGATCGCGAGGAGGATGCGTGGCCCCGGCGATGGGCCGAGGCGTACCTGCACTTCGCGCACGGCGAGAAGCGCGCGTGGCTGCGTGAGAAGGGCGTCGGCTTCTTCCCGGTGGTGGGCTGGGCCGAGCGCGGGGGCTACACGGCCACCGGTCCGGGCAACTCCGTGCCGCGGTTCCACATCACGTGGGGCACGGGACCGGGCATCGTGGCACCGTTCCAGGCGGCGGTCGAGGGGGCCGAGGCCCGCGGGCTGCTCACGATCCTCCCCCGTCACCGCGTGACGGGGCTCACGACGACGGACGGGCGCGTCACGGGAGCATCCGGTGAGATCCTCGCGCCGTCGGGCGCCGCGCGCGGCACGGCGTCGTCGCGCGAGGTCGTCGGGTCTTTCGAGATCACGGCGGGGTCCACCGTGGTCTCATCCGGCGGCATCGGCGGCAACCACGAGCTCGTCCGCCGCCACTGGCCGAAGCGTCTCGGGGCTCCGCCCGCCTCCATGATCGCCGGGGTGCCGGCGTACGTCGACGGCTCGATGCTCGCGGTCGCAGAGGGCGCCGGCGCCCGCCTCATCAACGGCGATCGCATGTGGCACTACGTGGAGGGCATCCAGAACCACGACCCCGTCTGGCCGCTCCACGGCATCCGCATCCTCCCCGGACCCTCGTCGGTCTGGCTCGACGCGACGGGTCGGCGGCTGCCCGTCCCGCTGTTCCCCGGGTTCGACACGCTCGGCACCCTCGCCCACCTGCGGACGACCGGTCACGACCACTCGTGGTTCGTGCTCTCCCGGAAGATCGTGGAGAAGGAGTTCACCCTCTCGGGCAGCGAGCAGAACCCCGACCTCACGGGCCGAGACGTCCCCCTGCTCGTGAAGTCCCGCCTCGGGAAGCGTGCCGCCGGGCCCGTGCAGGCGTTCCTCGACGCGGGAGCCGATTTCGTCGTCCGCGACACGATCGGCGAGCTGATCGAGGGCATGCGCGCGCTCCCCGGCGGTGAGGCGCTGGATGCCGAGCGGGTGCGCCTCGAGGTCGAAGCGCGCGACCGCGAAATCGACAACGACTTCACCAAGGACGCCCAGATCTCGATGCTGCGCTCCGCACGGGCGTACCGCGGCGACCGACTCGTGCGGACGGCCACCCCGCACCGCATCCTGGATCCGAAATCGGGTCCGCTCATCGCGGTCAAGCTGCATATCCTGACGCGCAAGTCCCTCGGGGGCATCGAGACGGATCTCGATGCGCGTGCACTGACGGCCGACGGGCGTCCCGTCCCAGGGCTGTTCGCCGCCGGTGAGGCCGCCGGATTCGGCGGCGGGGGCGTGCACGGCTACCGTGCGCTGGAGGGGACGTTCCTCGGCGGCTGCCTCTTCTCCGGCCGCATCGCCGGGCGCGCCGCGGCGGCGGAGGCCTAGAGTCCTGCGCCCGGACCTGTCGCGCGCACGTCGCTCAGGCCGACGCGCGCGGGTCCCCGCACCACGACGTGGCCGCGCCGCAGGGTCAGGCGCGTCCACGTGCCGGAGCGGCGGACCGCGGCGTCTTCTTCGCCCACGATGAAGCCGAGGCTGATGGCGGCGAACGCGACGCCGAGGGGAAGTCCGCCGAGCGCGTCATCCGGAGCACCCCACACGGCCGCGCGCACGGCCCGGACGGCATCCTCACCCGGATTCTGGGGCAGGGCTTCCGCGACCGCCGCGATCCCCCATTGGGCGCGGGCCGCCAGGGTGGATGCCGCGAGGGAGTCGGTAGCCGTCCATCCGCCGCGCGGCGGCGAGACGCCGGCCCACGCCGGTGAGAGTCCGACCTCGGGCAGGCGCAGCCGGGTCGGATCCGGCTCCTGCGCCAGCTCTGCCGCCTCCACCACGATGTCGCAGATGAGCTCGGGGTCGACCGGCAGGACGCGCAGCGCGAGCACGGTCGGCGTCGTGTCGAAGAGCCCCCGCGGAGCGAAGGGGGCCGACGTCATCGCCAGGGCGCCGTCGGCGGCGCGCAGACGCACAGCGCCGTCTCCGATACGCGCGGTCCGGCCCGCGAACGTCAGGGCATCGGCCGCCGCGGCGGCGTCCGCGAAGATCAGGCGCTGCGACATCCGCCCTAAACTACAACACTGTGACCGACGCCCATCACACGGCCCCCGAAGACTTCGTCCCCGACCCCGACCCGGTCGCCTCGATGCTCGCGGTCCTGGACCTCTCGCAGTCCGGTGCGCGCACGACGGAGGACATCTTCACCGGGGTGTCGCAGTCGATGCCGCTCGGACGCGTCTACGGCGGTCAGGTGCTCGCACAGTCGATCGTGGCGGCGGAGCGGACGATCCCGGACGGCCGCAGCGCCCATTCGATGCACGGCTACTTCCTGCGCCCCGGCGACGCCTCGCAGGGCATCACGTTCTCGGTCGACCGGATCCACGACGGCCGCTCCTTCTCCACGCGCCGCACGCAGGCCTTCCAGCAGGGCGTTCCGATCTTCTCGATGATCGCGTCGTTCCAGGACGAGGACCCGGGGATCGAGCACCAGGTGGAGATGCCGGACGGCGTCCCTGCGCCGGAGGAGCTCCCCGACCTCGAGGATCACCTTGCGGGCCTGCATCCGATGTCCAAGCGCCTGTTCATCGACCGTCCGCTCGACGTCCGGCACATCCCCTCCCCGATCTACCTGACCGTGGAGGGCGCGCACGAGCCGCGACAGGCCGTGTGGATGCGGACGCGTCGCCCGATCGACGACGACCCGCGCACGCACCGCGCGGTGCTCGCCTATCTCAGCGACCTGACGATCCAGGAGTCGATCCTGCGGGCGCACGGCGTCTCGTGGGCGGCACCCGGCCTCAAGGTCGCGAGCCTCGACCACGCGATGTGGTGGCACCGCCCCGGACGCGTCGACGAGTGGATGCTCTACGTGCAGGAGTCTCCGAGCGCCCGCGGCGGACGAGGCCTCGCCACGGGACGGATCTTCTCTCGCGACGGGATGCTCGTCGCGAGCGTCGCCCAGGAGATCATGGTCCGCGTACCGGGCTGACCCGCGGACGGGCCGGCGGGACAGGTCAGCGTCGGTGGGCGTACGCGACGGGCTCGCCGAGGTACGGCTCCCACGCGGCGCGCTGCTCGTCCGTGAGGCGCACGGGACGCCCGGTGGCGGCATCCACCATCACGACGACCGCCGAGGCGCGCGCGTACAGCTCCTGCTCGGCGGAAGCGGGACTGAACACCTCGTAGCAGACCTCGATGCTCGACCCGCCGATCTTGCCGAACCAGAGCTGCACATCCAGCGGGTTGCGCTGATACGGCACGGGGCGGAGGTATTCGATCTCCTGACGCGCGATCAGGGTGAGCGTGCCCGCGTCGATCCCGGAGTCCAGCACCGCCGTCGGCGGCGCCTCCTCATCGACGCCGGGACGCCAGAACGCCCGGACGCGCACCTCTTCCAGCAGCTTGAGCATCGAGGCGTTGTTCACGTGGTTGAACGCGTCGAGGTCGCCCCACCGCAGGTGGATGGGGATGTGCAGTCGCCGGGGAGCGGATCCCGTCTGCGCTGAGGATTCAGTCACGCGTGAGCTTGCGGTACGTCGACCGGTGCGGCTTGGCCGCATCGGGACCCAGGCGCTCGATCTTGTTCTCTTCGTAGGCCTCGAAGTTGCCCTCGAACCAGTACCACTGGTCGGGGTCCTCCTCCGTGCCCTCGTAGGCGAGGATGTGCGTCGCGATGCGGTCGAGGAACCAGCGGTCGTGCGTGATGACCACGGCACAGCCCGGGAACTCCAGGAGTGCGTTCTCGAGGCTGCCGAGGGTCTCGACGTCCAGGTCGTTCGTCGGCTCGTCGAGCAGGAGCAGGTTGCCGCCCTGCTTGAGGGTGAGCGCGAGGTTCAGGCGGTTGCGCTCACCACCCGAGAGCACGCCGGCCTTCTTCTGCTGATCGGGTCCCTTGAAGCCGAACTGCGACACGTAGGCGCGTGAGGGGATCTCGACCTTGCCGACCTGGATCCAGTCCAGTCCGTCGCTCACGACCTCCCACAGCGACTTGTTGGGGTCGATGCCGCCGCGGCTCTGGTCGACGTAGGAGATGTCGACGGTCTCCCCCACCTTGAGCTCACCGCCGTCGAGGGGCTCGAGCCCGACGATCGTCTTGAACAGCGTCGTCTTTCCCACGCCGTTGGGGCCGATGATGCCCACGATGCCGTTGCGGGGCAGGGTGAAGCTCAGCCCGTCGATCAGACTGCGGCCGTCGAAGCCCTTCTTGAGCTTCTTCGCCTCGAGCACGACCTGTCCGAGGCGCGGACCCGGCGGGATCACGATCTCCTCGAAGTCGAGCTTCCTGGTGCGCTCGGCCTCCGCCGCCATCTCCTCGTAGCGCGCGAGACGCGACTTCGACTTCGTCTGCCGGCCCTTCGCGTTGCTGCGCACCCACTCGAGTTCGCTCGCGAGACGCTTGGCGAGCTTGGCGTCCTTCTTGCCCTGCACCTGCAGGCGCTCCTGCTTCTTCTCGAGGTACGTCGAGTAGTTGCCCTCGTAGGGGTACAGGCGTCCGCGGTCGACCTCGCAGATCCACTCGGCCACGTGGTCGAGGAAGTACCGGTCGTGCGTCACCGCGAGCACCGCTCCGGGATATTTCGCGAGGTGCTGCTCGAGCCACTGCACGCTCTCGGCGTCGAGGTGGTTCGTCGGCTCGTCCAGGAGGAGGAGATCGGGCTTCTGCAGGAGGAGCTTGCAGAGCGCGACACGGCGCTTCTCACCTCCGGACAGGTGGCCGACGATCGCCTCGGAGGGCGGCGTGCGCAGCGCGTCCATCGCCTGCTCGAGCTGGGAGTCGAGGTCCCAGGCGTCCGCCGTGTCGATGGCTTCCTGCAGCGTGCCCATTTCGGCCAGGAGCGTGTCGAAGTCGGCATCCGGGTCGGCCATCAGCGCGGAGATCTCGTTGAAGCGGTCGAGCTTCTCCTTGATCGGGCCGACGCCCTGCTGGACGTTCTCGAGGACGGTCTTGTCCTCGTCGAGCTCGGGCTCCTGCATGAGGATGCCGACGCTGTACCCCGGGCTGAGCCGGGCCTCGCCGTTGCTCGGCGTGTCGAGGCCCGCCATGATCTTGAGGATCGTGGACTTGCCGGCGCCGTTGGGTCCGACGACGCCGATCTTCGCTCCGGGGAGGAAGGCCATCGTGACGTCGTCGAGGATCACCTTGTCGCCGACGGCTTTGCGGGCACGGACCATCGAGTAGATGTATTCAGCCATAACCGGTCCAGTCTACGGGCCGAGCGCGGTCGCCTCACGCCGTGCGGACCGTCCGGGCGCGCGTCACCAGTCGAGGGGCCGCGTGTCCCCCACCAGGCACGTGCCTTCCGCAAGGGCGGGGAGCACGACGGTCACCGGCTCTCCCGTCGCCGGGCCGACCTGACCGACGAGGCACTGTTCTCCCCACCGGACGGAGAACTGGATGCTCTCGGCGGCGTTGCCCACGGTGGACTCGTCGTAGGTGACCTGCATGGCCGCCTTGTCGAAGCCCGAGGCCGTGAGCGCGTCGATGTACGCGCGTCCCGCCGTCTGCTCCGGGGAGGCCCAGACGCCGGCGACCACGGACGAGAAGAACGGGAGGTTGTCCTCCGCTGTCCCGCCCGGCACGAGGGCGATGACCGGCTCCTCGACCGTCGTGGGCGACGGTGACGCCTCGGCGACGGGTGTCGACGACGCGGGAGTGGGACTCGTCGCCGGCGCGGGCGACGTGCATCCGGTGAGTGCGATCGCCAGCGCGATCGCCGCCGCTGTCGCCGTCGTCACCGACCACGCGCTGTTCGAGAGGCGGAGCTCGGGGTGACGGGCCACGTGTCCACTCTAAGCCGCCACCCCGGGCGCCCCGGTCCGCCGGTCAGAAGGGCTTGTCCGCGCCCGCGCCCGCGAGCTCGAGCGAGGGCGCCGCCGGCGTGTCGCGGAACTCCTGACCGGCTCCCGCGTGGTCCGATGCGGACGAGGTGGAGGCGCCCGCCTGCGACACGCCGGGGGTGCCCCACGACGCGTCGCCCGAGCCGCCGGCGGTCCAGCCGTCGTCCGCGACGTTCTCGGTGGGAGCGGCGGCGTCCCGCTCGTCGCGGGTGAAGACCGTCGTCCCCCACAGAAGCTCGTGGCCGATCGCGTCCAGGTCGATGTCGACCGCGGTGCCTCTGCTCTCTCCGGTCTCCCAGCTGCGGACGCGCAGCCGACCTGTCAGGATCACGCGGTCGCGCTTGTGGACGGAGTCGAAGACGTGCTCGGCGAGCTTGCGATACGCGGAGACGGTGTACCAGTTCGTGTCCCCGTCGGTCCACGCGCCGGTCGCGCGGTCGAATCGACGGTCCTTCGTGGCCACGCGGAACGTGGTGATCGGTACGCCCTTGGGGTTCTTGCGCTCGGGGTCCGTCCCGACGACGCCGACGATCGTGATGGTGTCGCTCATGTCGCTTCCTTCCTCGCCGAGGACCGTCCTCGGTGCTGCGCCGGTGCCCGAGTGCCCGTCGGGCACCGGCGCGAGCCCAGCCTGCAACGTCGAGGGCCGGCCCGGGGGCGGAAGGCTGCGGATTGCGGATGACGGGGGTTCGGGTGCGGGTTGGGGAGGAACGGATGCTCCCGATCGATGTCGGAGGTCGTACGTATCTTCGACTCGGGAGGGAGCACCATGACCATCGCAGCACCCGCGGCCTCGGCCGTTCCTCTTGACGTCTCACCCCGCAACGCCGCGAGGCTCGCACCTGTCGGCCCGTCGCTCTGGCGTGTCATGGACCGCGACGGCCGCGTGATCGGTCACGTGCAGGCGGATCCCGACGGACTCGACGTGCGCTGGAGCGCGCGGGTGTTCCACGCTCCGTCGCGCGCTTTCCGGGACCTCGGGCGATTCTGGTCCGCCGACGACGCAGTCGACTGCGTCGTGTTCGGCCGCTGACGTTCCCGGATCACACGACCGCGTCGAGATGCTCGACCATCGACACCGGTGCGCCGGCACGCACGCGGGGCCATGCATCGGCGAGGATGCCGACGGCGCGGGTGAGCTCGTCGGCGGGCGCCGTGAACGGAATCCTCAGGTGGCGCTCATGCCCGCCGTCCACCGAGAACCGCGGACCCGCGGTCAGAAGCAGGCCGCGCGAGCGCACGTCCATCACGAGTCCCGAGCTGAGGGGGGCGTCCAGTTCGATCCAGAGCGACACCCCACCCGGGGCGTGGGGCACGCGCCAGGCAGGCAAAGCATCCGCGATCGCGGTGACGAGCGCCTGCCTGCCGGCGCGCAGAAGCTGCGACCGCTGCGCGACCACCGCCTCGAGCTGCGGGAACACCGCGGCGGCCACGGCCTGCTCGAAGTCCGGCGTCCCCAGTTCGTGCGCCGGCCGCGCCGCGACCAGTCTGCGCACCAGATCCGCCTCGGCGCGGATCCACCCCACGCGGAGCCCACCCCACACGGTCTTTCCGAGCGAGCCGATGCGCACGACCGTGTCGGGATCGCCGTCGATGAAGCCGGGCGCGCGTTCCGGGGCGTCGATGTCGAGGTCCGCCGTCGTCTCGTCGAGCACCAGGATCGTCCCCGCGCGATCCGCCGCCTTCGCGATCGTGGCCCGCTCCTCCGCGCCCATCGATCGGCCCGTCGGATTCTGGAAGTCCGGCATGAGGTACGCGACCACCGGGAGCGTCCGCGCGAAGGCCTGCTCGGCGCGGTCCAGATCCCAGCCGTCATCGGTGCTGACCGGCACGCCCACGAGCCGTGCATCGACGCGTCGGAAGGCGTCCGCCGCGTGCGGGTACGTCGGCGTCTCGATCAGGACCCGGTCCCCAAGACCGAGCAGCACTGACGACACGAGATGGATCGCACTCTGCGCGCCGGTCGTGACGAGGATCTCGTTCGGAGTCGTCGGCACTCCTCGTTCGGTGTAGCGCCGTGCGACGGCCTCCCGCAGCTCGACGCGACCGACGACGTCGTACCCCGTCCGCGCGACGATGCGGGACGCGGTCTGCGCGACATCGGACAGCACACCGGCCAGTCCGGGCCAGGCGGGCGGGCTCGCCTGCTGCAGGTCGATGGCCCCCTCGCCGGGGAGGATGCGGCCCGGCTCGCGGCGACCGAGAGGAAGCGTGACGCTTCCGGAGCCCCGCAGGCTCGCGATGTGGCCGGAGTCCCGAAGGCTGCGATACGAGGCGGCGACCGTGCTGCGGCTCAGGCCGAGAGCGGCGGCGAGCTCGCGCTCGGCAGGCAGCGCCGTGCGCGGGGCGAGCCGATTGTCCAGGCAGAGCAGGCGGATGCCGTCGGCGAGTGCCTCATAAGCCGGTTCGCGGGTGCGCCAGCCGCCCAGGGCGACGGCGAGGGCGCGGGCGGAGACGCGGGAGTCCATGAGGCCACGATAGCGAGATTGGATTGCCCCGAGCGATCCAATATTGCGATTGGATGACTTCATGCCCCGTCGCGTGTCGCAACTCCTCATCGGACTCGTCCTCTACGGCGCCGGCTGCGCGCTCACCGTGGAGGCCGGTCTCGGGGTCGATCCGTGGACGGTCTTCGCCCAGGGCCTGTCGATCCACACCGGTATCGGCATCGGCTGGATCACGAACATCGTCGGCTTCCTCGTCCTCCTCCTCTGGATCCCCCTGCGGCAGAAGCCCGGGGTGGGCACGGTGGCGAACATCGCGCTCGTGGGCACGAGCATGCAGGGCGTGCTCTGGCTCATTCCTCCGATCACCGGAATCGTCGCGCAGATCGCCACGCTGCTCGGCGGCATCCTGCTCGTCGCCCTGGCCTCCGGACTGTACATCGGCGCCCGGTTCGGTCCAGGACCTCGGGACGGACTCATGACCGGACTCCACGCGCGGTGGGGATGGCCGATCTGGGCGTGCCGTGCAGGTGTGGAGATCTCCGTCCTGGCGATCGGCTGGATGCTCGGCGGCACCGTCGGCATCGGGACCGTGCTGTTCGCCGTGCTGATCGGGCCACTCGTCCACGTCGCGCTGCCGCTGCTGGACACCGCGCGACCCGGGCGCGCGCCCACGGCGTCGCGTGGCCCGGAATCGGAGCACCTCGCGCCGAGCGCGCCCATGAGGGGTGCGCTCGGCTGAGGCCGTCAGTGCTCCCGGAACTCCGGCCAGTCGCTGCCGGGGGTCATCCGTGCGTGGAGTGCGCTCTTGGCGATCTCCATCGAGGGATAGCTTCCGGCCGAGGCGTCTGCTCCTGCCATCGTGACGGTGTAGCCGTCATCATCCTTCCGGATGCTGCCGACCACGCCGGACTGGCCGTAGGCCACCCAGAGCGCGTGGTGCGTGTCGGTCGTGCTCATCATCGAACTCCTTCCGTCACCTCGACGGTACGCCCGCGACGCGCGGGCCGCCAGAGCGCGGGCGGCGCGTCCCACGGACGCCGGGCGCGTGACGCGGGCGTGCGGACGGGAGCAGAGGAGGTGCCCCCGACAGGACTCGAACCTGTGACCGGCGGATTAGAAGGCCGCTGCTCTATCCACTGAGCTACGGAGGCGCGTGACCAGGGTAGCGCGTGCCCGCTCGCTCCCCCGCGTGACGGCGGGCCGTCGGATGCCGCTCACGCACGCCCGCGCCGAGACCGTGTCGTCGCCCCCCGACTAGGATGGACGGCATGGTGGGGGCTTCCGAGAACGATCGTCTCGTCTGGATCGACTGCGAGATGACGGGCCTCGATCTGACGATCGACGAACTCGTCGAGATCGCCGTCGTGATCACCGATTTCGAGCTGCGGCCGCTCGATCCCGGGTTCTCCATCGTGATCAAACCGGATGACTCCGCGCTGGCGCACATGAACGACTTCGTGACCGCGATGCACGAGAAGTCGGGCCTGCTCACCGAGATCCCGAACGGGGTGAGCGTCGCCGAAGCGGAGTTCGAGGCCCTCGAGTACATCCAGCGGTTCGTCCCCCTCGAAGGCAAGGCTCCCCTGGCGGGCAACACGATCGGCACTGACCGGATGTTCCTCGCCAAGTACATGCCTCGGGTCGATCGCTGGCTGCACTACCGCAACGTCGATGTGTCCAGCATCAAGGAACTGAGCAGGCGCTGGTACCCGCGGGCGTACATCCACGCCCCCGCCAAGGGCGGCGGTCACCGGGCGCTCGCCGACATCCGCGAGTCGATCCTCGAGCTCTCCTATTACCGGTCTGCGGTGTTCGTCCCCGAACCGGGACCGACGAGCGACGGGGCGCGCGCGGCCGCTGCGGCAGCCGTTTCGTCGTTCGCTCCCGGAGTGTGAGAGAATTTTCGGGTTGCCCGCACGTGCGGGAGACATGGTGGGTATAGCTCAGTTGGTAGAGCACCTGGTTGTGGTCCAGGGGGCCGCGGGTTCAAGTCCCGTTACTCACCCCAATGATTGAGATGGATGCCGTCGCATTCGAGGCGCTCGTCGTGGCCGAGCTCGACCGGCTGCCCGACGACATGGTCGACGGTCTCGACAACGTCGTGTTCGTCGTCGAGGACCGTCCGGAGGACGGCAGTCTCGACCTCTTCGGCCTGTACGACGGCTGGGCACTGACGGAGCGGGACCGCTACGGCGGCGGAGAGCTCCCCGATCGGATCATCGTGTACCGCGAGCCTCATCTGGCCGCCTGCGAGACGGAGGAGGATCTCCGCGACGAGGTCCACACGACGCTCGTCCACGAGATCGCGCACTTCTACGGCATCGACGACGACCGGCTGCACGAACTGGGGTGGGCCTGATGAGCAGCGCCCTGATGTCGGCAGCGGTGCTGCCCGACGTCGACCAGGACACCGACCTCGCGCGGCAGCAGCGCGCGGCCGAGAGGTCGATGCGTCCCTGGCAGACCGTCGTCTGGAACGACCCCGTGAACCTCATGAGCTACGTGACGCACGTGTTCCGCGAGTACTTCGGCTACGACACGGCGCACGCCGAGCGACTGATGCTCGCCGTCCACCACGAGGGCCACGCAGTCGTGGCGGAAGGAGCGCGCGAGCAGATGGAGCTGCACACGCACGCGATGCACGACTACGGTCTGTGGGCGACGATCCGTCAGGCGCCGGCATGAGCGCCGACCGCATCGTGGTCCTCGAGATCACCCGCCTGGAGGCCGCCCATCTGGCGGGACTCGTGACCCAGTTCGCCGAGCTCCTCGACGACGGCGCGGACGCCGCCGCCGACCCCGCGGTGTCGCGCCTCGTGCCGGACGGGTACACCGACGATCCCGACGCAGCGCGCGACTTCCGCGAGATGACGGAGGGCGATCTGCTCGACCGCCGTCGTCAGGATGCCGGTGTGGTCCTGGGTACGCTTCAAGCGGCCGCCGACGTTCCGCCGGACTTCGACCCCGCGGACGAGACACTCCTCGAACCTGTGGATCTGCCGCTGGATGCCGAGGCCGTGCGCGCCTGGATGCGCTGCCTCGCGGCGATCAGGCTCGTGCTCGCGACGCGGCTCGGCATCCGCTCCGAAGAGGATCACGATCCCACCGACCCGCGGTTCGGCGTGTACGAATGGCTCGGCTACCGTCTCGACGGACTCGTCCACGCGGCCTCCGAGGACTGAGAAGCGTCGGACGCCGACGTCAGGGGATCGCGAAGAGGTGCGTCGCACGCGTGGCCGGGGCGTCCCGCCTGAGGTGGTGCTCCTCCTGCTCGGCCCAGTGGTTCCAGTGCGGCCGGTAGGTCTCGCCGTCGCGCTGCAGGGCGCGCCGCATCCGAGAGTGCGTCGGCGACTCGAGCCACACCCGCACATCGCCGAGGCGCTCCGTCCCCGCGTTCAGCAGCCCTGAGCCCTCGACCACGAGCGGGAGCGACGGGTCGACCGCGTGGGCTTCCGCGGGTTCGGCGAGCTCCCAGTCCCAGCGCTGCCACACACCGATGAGGCCGCGGGCGTGCGGCCGGAGGATCGACTCCCGTGCGATCTCCACGCCCTCTTCGAGTCCGTCCCATCCGGGGTAGAGCGAGTCGAGCGCGACGAGCTGCACGCGCCCCCGCAGCGGCCACCGCGCGACGAGCGACCGCGCGAGCGAGGTCTTCCCCGAGCCGCTGCGGCCATCGATCAGCACGACCGGATTGGACGCGGACACCCCGACGACCGCTTCGAGCACATGGCTCGCGGCGGCCTCGAGAGCGGCGGCGACCGGGTCGGTGTCAGCGCTTGAGCGCGCGGATGACACGACTGAGGGCGCGTCCGGCGACCCAGACGAACGGGATCGCCACGGCGAGGAACGACACGATGTTCGGCTCGAAGGTCAGGGAGTCGCCCTTGCGGATGTACGCGCCGAGCGGGACCGCGTAGCTGCCGCCGCCACCGCCGCCGTTCCCCGACTCGTCCGACCCGCCGCCGAAACCTGACCAGGACAGCGCGACCGGCACGAGACGGACGCCGTCGACGTCGATCTGCTCGCCGTAGGCGCTGTTCACACCGAAGTGCGCGGACTGCTTGCCGAGTTCGAGTGCGATGTTGGGCATGTCCCCACGCTACCCGTACGCGCCGACCCTGCCCAGGCCTTGACAGGCTCGACATCGGAAACGGTGCCGACGTCGGAGGAGGTACCCGGTCACGCGGGTTCCGGTGGCCGGGGGTGCGACGGCAGCGCCGTTCCGCCCCGCGAGCCGCCGAGGAGCGTGGCGCGCGTCACCGCCCCGCGACCGAATCGCGCTGAGGCGACATCGAGCGCACCTTCGATCCTCCGCCACTCGGCGTCATCGTCCCACAGCATCAGTCCCGCATCGCCCGAAGGCTGGAGCTTCTCGGCTCTGACTCCGACGAGCCGGACGGCCTGCGTCCGTTCGAGCGCGTCGAACAGCTCGAGCGCGGCCTCCCCGATGCGCTGTCCGACCGCGGTGGCCTCGGGCAGCGTCTGCGACCTGCTCAGCGTCGTGAAGTCCGCGAGCCTCACCTTGATCGCGACGGTCCTCGCCTCCCAGCCGTTCGCGCGCAGGCGCGCGCCCACCCGATCGGCGAGTCGACGCAGTTCGGAGCGGAGCACCCCGGCGTCGTCGATGTCGTCGTGGAAGGTCTCCTCGTG
>CAYOQY010000022.1:0-29922 GCA_964406225.1 uncultured Microbacterium sp. | reverse complement strand
CGGGTGAGCACGCGACCCGCGTTGCGCATGAGCACTTCGAGCAGCTCGAATTCCTTGAGCGGCATGTTGATCTCGCGTCCGTCGACCGAGACGGTGTGGCGGTCGATGTCGAGGACGACTCGACCCCCGTCCAGGACGTGGTCCTCCAGATCGGCCTCCGCCTGCGACAACCTGCGCAGCACGGCGCGCATCCGCGCGAGCAGCTCGCGGGCGGAGTACGGCTTCGTGACATAGTCGTCGGCACCGAGCTCGAGCCCGACCACGATGTCGACCTCGGAGTCCTTCGCTGTCAGCATGATGATCGGCACACGCGAGGTCGCGCGGATCTGCCGGCACACCTCGGTGCCCGACATCCCCGGCAGCATGAGATCGAGCAGGACGATGTCGGCGCCGCGCTCCTGGAATGCCGAGAGCGCGGCGGGGCCGTCCTCGGCGATCTCGACCTCGTAGCCCTCGCGGCGCAGCAGGTAGGCCAGCGGGTCGGCCAGATCCGGCTCGTCCTCGACGATCAGGACGCGTGTCATGCGGGTGCTCCGTTTCTGGGGGTGGGGGCCGCCGGGGTCGCCGCACGCTTCTTCTTGCGGCGCGGCTTGGACGCGACCTGGTCGGCCGGCGGGGCGATCAGGGGAAGGCGGATGGTGAAGGTCGAACCGCGGCCGGGACGCGACCACAGCCGCACCTCGCCGCCGTGCCGCTGGACGGCGTGCTTGACGATCGCGAGGCCGAGTCCGGTGCCGCCCGTCCGGCGCGATCGCGCCTGGTCAGCACGGTAGAACCGCTCGAACACGCGCTCCTGATCGCCCTCCGCGATGCCGATGCCGCGGTCGGTGACGGCGATCTCGACCACGTCGTCGACGGCCTTGACACCCACCCCGACGTTCGAGCCGCGCGGCGAGTAGGCGATCGCGTTCGCGATGAGGTTGCCGACGGCCTCGCTCAGCACCTGCGCGTCGCCGCGGACGTACAGTCCGCGATCGCCGCCGCGCACGACGTCCACGCCGGCGGAATCCGCCTGGATCGCGTGCGCCTCGACCGCGGACGCGACGATCTCGTCGATCGCGACCTCGCGCTCGTCGGTGAACTCGTCCGCGGCCTGCAGACGCGAGAGGTTCATGATTCGCGACGTGAGCTGGGCCAGGCGCGACGCCTCCGCAGTGAGGCGCGATGCGAAGTTGCGCACCTGCTCGGGGTCGTCGGCGGCCGACTCGATCGCCTCGGCGAGCAGGCTGACCGCGCCGACCGGCGTCTTCAGCTCGTGGCTCGTGTTCGCGACGAAGTCCCGGCGCATCTGCTCGACGCGTTCACGCTCGGTGATGTCGCGCAGCACGAGCAGGGTGAGCCGCGCCGAGATCCGGGTCGCGCGCACGACGACGAGCCGGGGCTCGGCGGGCGGAGCGCCCCGACGCAGCCGCAGGGTCGCCGTGACCGCCGTCTCGGTGGTCCGCACACGGCGCGCGACGCCGCGGAGCTCGTCCGACGGAAGGACCGAACCCTCGGTGAGGTGGAACGGCGCCGCGGCGGACGAGGCGGCCAGCACCGTCGACGAGGCGTCCACGACGACCGCGGCGTCGTCCATCCCGTGCAGCACCTCCCGCACGCCGTCCGGGATGTCCGACGAGGTCTCTGCCAGCGCGCGATCGCGGGCACGCAGCGCGAAGACGATCACCGCCGAGACGGAGCCCCCGATGACCGCCCCGACGAGCAGGGCGAGCAGCGCGAGCTGCGTCGTATCCATGGCTCCAGAGTAGAGGGAGAGCACGAGCCCTCCCGGCATCCATCCGCCGGTCGCCGGGGCGGGCGGATACTATTCACTCCCGTGGCACCGTCCGTTAACCTTCGGTCGCGAAGATCGCCACGTCGCGGGGCACGTGCCTGCCGCGAACACGAAAGGTGCTGTGATGCGCGAAGTCTTCCATCAGTCGCTCGAGGACGTCCAGGGACGCCTGGTCGAGATCGCCGAACTCGTCACAGTCGCGATCGACAAGGCCACCCGCGCCTTCAGTTCGAGTGATGTCGCGCTGGCCGAAGAGGTCATCGAAGCCGACGTCGTGATCGACGAGAAGGCCGTCGCACTCGACGAGCTCGCGATCGAGATCCTGGCGCGCCAGCAGCCCGTCGCCCGCGATCTGCGAATCGTCGTGAGCGCCCTGCGCATCAGCGCGTCGCTCGAGCGCATGGGAGACATCGCCGAGCACATCGCCCAGCTGACCCGCATGCGCTTCCCCGAGCGGGCGATCCCCCGCGGGCTCAAGTCCACCTTCACCAAGATGGGCGAGCTCGACGTCAACGTGGCGCGCAAGCTCACCGAGCTGCTGCGCACCGAGGACCAGGCCCTCGCGGAGGAGATCCGCAACGACGACGACCAGCTCGACGACCTGCACATCAGCGTTTTCGAGAAGGTCCTCAGCGACAGCTGGAAGGGCGAGGCGTCCGCCACGGTCGACGCGACCCTCGCGAGCCGGTACCACGAGCGCTTCGCCGACCACGCCGTCTCGGTCGCGAAGAAGGTCGTCTACCTGTCCACGGGCGACTGGACCGTCGAGACCGACACAATCGACATCGTCCGCCCGTAGCCGACACACGAAGAGAGCGGATGCCGCAGCCACGGCATCCGCTCTCTTGTGCGTTCGGCGTCGGTCAGCCTTTGCCCTGCGATGCGACCGCTGCGGCGCCCGCGGCGGCGGCCTCGGGGTCGAGGTATTCTCCCGGACCCAGCGGCTCGAGGTTCTCGTCGAGGCGGTACACGAGCGGGATGCCGGTCGGGATGTTCAGCTCGGCGATGTCGGCGTCGCTGATGCCGTCGAGGTGCTTCACGAGGCCGCGCAGCGAGTTGCCGTGCGCGGTGACCAGCACGGTCTTGCCGTCGCGCAGGTCGGGCACGATGTCGCTCTCCCAGTACGGCAGGAAGCGGTCGATCACGAGCTTTAGCGACTCGGTCCGGGGCACCTCGCCGTCGATGCCGACGTAGCGGAGGTCGCCCACCTGGCTGAACTCGGAATCGTCGTCGAGCGGGGGCGGCGGCACGTCGAACGAACGGCGCCACAGCATGAACTGCTCGGGCCCGAACTCCTCGAGCGTCTGCGCCTTGTCCTTGCCCTGCAGGGCGCCGTAGTGACGCTCGTTCAGGCGCCACGTGCGCTTCACCGGGATCCAGAGGCGGTCGGCCGCGTCCAGCGCGATGTTCGCGGTCTGGATCGCACGACTGAGGACGGACGTGTGCAGCACGTCGGGGAGGATGCCCGCCTCGGCGAGCATCTCGCCGCCGCGCCGGGCCTCGGCCTTGCCGAGCTCGGTGAGCCGGACGTCGACCCATCCGGTGAAGAGGTTGAGCTCGTTCCATTCGCTCTGGCCGTGTCGGAGGAGGATCAGCGTGTAAGGCGCGGTCATGGCCCCATGATAGCGAGCGCGCACCGTCCGCCCCGGCCTCGGCGGCGGGGCCGGGCGGGCAGGGGGACCCGCACGGCGCCTGGCATCATTGCCTGATGAGCTCGGGCCGCTCCCCCATCGGGCAGGTGACGCGCGGGACCACGGGAACGAATCGCCTTCGCCGCGTCGACCGCTGGATCGCCCGAAACGCGACCCTGCGGCGCACCCACGATCCGCTCGTGGTCGACCTCGGGTTCGGGGCGAGCGGGGTCACCGCCCTCGAACTCCACGCGCGGCTCGCGCGCGTGCGTCCCGACGTCGAGGTGCTGGGCCTCGAGATCGATCCGACGCGGGTGACGCGCGCGCGGGCGCAGCTCGAGCAGGTGCGCGCGGGCGGGACGCCGTTCGATCCGCGGGCGCGGGTGTCGTTCGAGGTCGGGGGCTTCGAGGTGCCGGCGCCGCGCCGACCGGCCGTCATCCGTGCGATGAACGTGCTGCGTCAGTACGACGAGGGCGATGTGCGCGACGCGTGGGCGCGCATGGCCGGGCGGCTCGCGCCGGAGGGTCTGCTGGTCGAAGGCACGTGCGATGAGCTGGGCCGGGTGAGCACGTGGGTGGCGATCGGACCGGATACCGTCCCCCGGTCGTTGACGATCTCACTGCGGCTCGCCGAGCTCGCGAAGCCGTCGATCGCGGCCGAGCGGCTGCCGAAGGCGCTGATCCACCGCAACGTGCCGGGCGAGCGCGTGCACGCGCTGCTGAACGCCCTCGATGCGGAATGGGACCGCGCGGCCGGGATGTCGGCGTTCGGGCCCGCGCAGCGATGGGAGGCTGCGCTCGACGCTCTCCGTCACGCGCAGTGGCCCGTGCATACGCGCTCACGCGCGCGCCTCGGTGAGCTGACGGTGCCGTGGGCGGCCGTCGCACCGGCGTGACCTGCGTGTTAGATCAGATCCTCGGCACACACGCTCGGGCGTCGCCGTCCGGCATCCCGGTCGCGGTCAGGAGGTCGACCGCGAACGGCCGGAAGGCGGCGATGAGGTTCTGATCGCCCAGCGAGGCATCCGGCAGGAGAGACCCGGGGTCGAGGCGCGCGGCGACGGCCTTCACCGCCTCCCGGGCCACCGGTTCGAGCGAGATGTCGTCGAGTGACTGGGCGACCAGGGCCGCGGCGCGCCCCAGCTCGGCGAGGATGTCGGCCGCGACCGGCCGAGGTGCGCCGTCGTCGCACAGGTAGACGGTGCGCCGCGCGATGACACGCATGTTGCGGGTGGCGAGGTCGGTCGACCGGCGGACGCGGTCGTGTCGCTGCAGCTCTGAGCGCTGCCGGCGCAGGAACGGCGAGATGCGCGCGATCGCGAGCCCCGAGTCGAGCGTCGTCGCCCAGGCGTCCACGAGCGGCTGCAGCCCGCGCGCCTTCTCGAGACCGCGCTCGGCGCGCAGGCGGTCACCGCGGCGGAGCGCCTGGGCGAGGGTGCGGATCGCGGAGTCGAGGGACCGGTAGACCGCATGGCCCGCGCGTGCTTCGTCGCGCTGGAGGGTGCGCGGGATCAGTGCGGTGACCAGCAGCGCGGCGATGCCGCCGACCACACCGTCCACGAGTCGCAGGAACGGCGCGTTCGCGGGGACGACCATCACGATGAGCGCCTGGATCGCCGCCGCGATCGCGAAGCTCGCCTGCGCCGACAGGAAGCGGGCCACGACGAGGGTCACCCCGAGCGCGAGGGCGAGCTGCCACCATCCCGAGCCTGCCGTGATGAGGAGGATCTCGGCGACGAGGATCCCCACCAGCATCCCGAGCACCGTCTCGAGCACGCGACGCGGTCGCGCGTCGCGGACGAGCCCGAGGCTCGACACGCACACGGTCGCCGCGAGCAGCGGCGCCGGGTGCCCCAGCACGTACGCCGAGAACGCATACGCGCCGGTCGCGGCCACCACGATCTGCAGGATCGCGATCGCAGAACCCTGCACGCGACGCAGGCCTCGCCGGGGATCCACGCGACGGCGCCAGCCCGTCGCGATCGCCGTCGGCTCGGGGGTCCGTGCCACGGCGCGTCAGCCGGTGCGGCGCCCGAGCCGCGGCAGACGGGGGACGGATGCCGTCGCGCCGGCGTCCGGCGGGACGATGACCTCCTGCGCCGCGACGATGTCGCCGTCGTCCGTGCGGACGACGAGGCCGGCATCCACCGCGGTGCTGCGGCGCACGAGGGCGAGCGCGAGCGGTCCCTCCTCGTGGTGCAGCGCCGCCGACGTCACGACTCCTACGGCGGTCTCACTGGCGAAGACCTCGTCACCGTGCGCCGGCAGCAGCGAATCGCTGCCGTCCAGCTGCAGGGCGACCAGCCGGCGCGGCGGGTGACCCAGATTGTGCACCTTCGCGACCGTCTCCTGCCCGCGATAGCACCCCTTCTCGAGGTGCACCGCGGTGCGCAGCCAGTCGAGCTCGTGCGGGAGCGCACGATCGTCGACCTCGCTCGCCCACTTCGGCCTCCAGGCGGCGATGCGCAGCGCCTCGGCTGCGACGCTCCCCGCGACGCGGACCTCGCCCGCCGTCGCGGCATCCGCCAGCCGCTGCTCTTCGGCGCGGCTGACGATCGCCTCGGCCCAGTCGCGCTGCGCGCCCGGGTGCGGATCGGTCTGCGCATACGCCCATCCGCCGACGGAGACATCCGGCCACGGATCGCTCCACACGAGCGCCACCCCGGCCGGCGCGGCAGGCGAGACGACATCGAGCGCCGCGCGCGTGCCCCCGATCACCGCGTATTCGTCGCGCGCATCGCGCGGGTCCACCCGCAGGCGGAAGCGCATCTTGCGCAGCCACGCCAGAAGTCCGTCCGCGTCGGCGTCATCGGTGATGAGCCACGTCGTCTCGCCGTCGTCGATGACGGCTGCCGCATGCTCGACGTGCCCGTGCGGGTCGAGGATCAGCAGCTCGGTGCTCTCGCCGGGAGCGAGTCGCGTCAGCGCCTGCGACGTCAGCGAGTCCAGCCACGACAGGCGGTCTTCGCCCGGCACCGCGAGAACGGCGCGATCGCCGAGCGGCGCGACCGCGGCTCCGCTCGCGAGCAGCCGCTGCTCTCCCAGCGGATTGCCGAGGTGCTGCAGGCCCCCTTCGCCGACGACGGCCCCCGGGACCTGAGCGAACGGATCAGCCATCAGTCGACCCTCGCGAGGCGCGCCGAGGCGTGCGACGACAGCTCGCGTCCGAGTGCGGCGATGTCCCAGGCCCACAGCAGGTGCCCGTCTACGAGTCCGTACATCCGCGTGGCGGCCGCGTACGGCTTCGCCCCCGACGTGCGGACGACCGCGTCGGTCGCGAGATCGATGCGCGGACCGCGGATCTGCCCGAGGTACAGCTCGCTCACGCCGTCGGAATGGACGATCGACGCCTCGATGTCGAAACCCCCCGCGTCGTTGCGCAACGACTCCACGTCGTCGGCCGTGCGCTCCGATCGCGCTTCCATAGCCGGGAGCAGACCGGGACCGGGATCGGCGTCGGTCGCGGGGCGGGAGAGCCGCCAGTAGCCCATCTCGGAGACGAGAGGCGTGCGGCTGCGTCCGTCACCGGACTCGCCGCCGTCGGACGCCTCGCCGAGCAGCCACGCGTTCGCCGTGTAGTTCAGGTACGGACCGCCGTCGTGACTGAAACTCACACGGTGGAGGAACTCACCGGTGAAGTGATGACCGGCTGCTTCGTAGTCGATGACGCCGGTGCCCTCCCACACGCCGATGAGCCACGAGAGCGGAGCGAGGTCGGCGGGGAGGTCGGTCGGCAGGTCGAACACGACGCGGCGACCGTCAGCGCTGGCCGCGGTAGAGGTTCTTCAGCACGACGCCGGAGACGAAGACGATCGCGAGGGACGCGAGTCCGAGCAGTCCCACGAAGAAGAGTTCCAGCGCGACGAGATCCATGGTCCGAGTCTACTCCGAACCGTCCGGACGTCGCCGTCCCCACGGGCGGGACCGTCGGCGGCGCTACCCCGGGATGATCGCCGCGAGCCCGAAGCCGAGGCTGATCACGCCCATGACGAGCAGCGCGCCGAGCACGCTCGCCGCGACGCGCTCGGTGAAGCCCTGCGACCGGCCGAACCACAGCTGGATCGCGAACGCGAGGACGAGGCAGCCGCCGAGCCCGACCGTGAGCCACGCGGCACGCCAATCCTCGGGCGCGAAGATGCCGATCGAGACGCCGATGAGCGCCGCGATGACCCACACGGCGACGACGCCGCCGAAGGTGCGACGGGGAGCGAGTTCGGGGGTGGCCACGGCACCATTCTCACCTACCGGGCCGCTTCGCGCATGGACGCCACGAGCGCCTGCGCATGAAGCGGGACGACATCGAATCGAATCGATGCACGTGCAAGCCCTAAACTGAACCCGCGGCGCTTCCCCCTGCGCCGGAAGGACGGCGTTTTGGCACAGCTTCTGGTTCTCAGCTCCGCGAACGGTGGCGGGCCGGTCCTGCCCTCGCTCGAGTTGCTGAGCCACCGCGTGCGGCAGATCCCGGCCGAACCCGCGCAGCTCGTGAACGCCCCGAGCGCCGACATCGTCTTCGTCGACGCGCGCCTCGACCTCGTCGGCGCGAAGTCGCTGTGCAAGATCCTCAACACGACGGGCCTCGACGCCCCTCTCCTGCTCGTCGTCACGGAGGGCGGACTCACCGCGGTGTCGACCGACTGGGGGATCGACGATGTGATCCTCGTGACGGCGGGACCCGCCGAAGTCGACGCGCGCATCCGCCTCGCGATCGGGCGCATGACGAAAGACCAGGTCTCCACGCGCATCCAGACCTCGGGCATCACGATCGACGAGTCGTCCTACTCCGCGAAGGTGCACGGCAAGCCGCTCGACCTCACCTACAAGGAGTTCCAGCTCCTGCACTTCTTCGCCACGCACCCCTCGCGCGTGTTCACGCGCGAACAGCTGCTCAGCGAAGTGTGGGGGTACGACTACTTCGGCGGCACCCGCACCGTCGACGTGCACGTCCGGCGCCTGCGCGCGAAGCTCGGGGACCTCGAGCAGCTGATCGGCACCGTGCGCAACGTGGGTTACCGGTTCAACGTCTACGAGGAAGACCAGCTGCCCGCTCCGCGCGAGCGGACCGGAGCGTAGCGCGCGGCATCCTGCTCGGGAACACCGCGGGTCGGTGCCGTTCACCCGGCAGTTCACACGCTCGTCACCTCTCCCTGCAATGATGAGGGGATGATCGAACACGACGTGCTCGACGCGGGTCTCGGAGACGCGGACGACGACGACTTCGACCTGTCCGAGGTCTTCGACTCGCAGCTGCCGGACAACCGCTATCTCGACCGGGAACTGAGCTGGCTCGCCTTCAACCAGCGCGTCCTCGAGCTCGCGGAGGACCCGGCGCTGCCGATCCTCGAGCGCGCCAACTTCCTCGCGATCTTCGCGAGCAACCTCGACGAGTTCTTCATGGTGCGCGTCGCGGGGCTCAAGCGCCGCATCGTCACGGGGCTCGCGGTGCCGACGAACGTCGGCCGCTCTCCGCAGGAGGTGCTCGCCGACATCTCGGCGGAGGCGCATGCGCTTCAGCTGCGGCACGCCGACGCGTGGACCTCGCACGTGCGGCCCGATCTCGCCGCCGCCGGCATCGAGGTCATCTCGTGGGACCAGCTCGAGGACGACGAGCGCACACGCGTCTCGGAGTACTTCCAGGGGCAGGTCTTCCCGGTTCTCATGCCGCTCGCGGTCGATCCCGCGCACCCGTTCCCCTACATCTCCGGCCTGTCTCTCAACCTCGCGATCCGCATCCGCAACGCCAAGACCGGCCGTCAGGAGTTCGCGCGCCTGAAGGTGCCACCGATGCTCCCCCGCTTCGTCGACGTGTCGCGACACGGCGACACTGTCCGCTACCTGCCGCTCGAGGAGCTCATCGCCAACCACCTCGAAGACCTCTTCCCCGGCATGGAGATCCTCGACCACCACGCCTTCCGGCTCACCCGCAACGAAGACGTCGTGATCGAGGAGGACGAGACCGAGAACCTCATCCAGGCGCTCGAAGCCGAGCTGCTGCGGCGACGGTTCGGTCCGCCGATCCGCCTCGAGGTCGGCGACGACATGGACGACGTCACGCTCGACCTGCTCATCAGCGAACTCGACATCACCGAGCAGGAGGTCTACCGGCTTCCCGGCTCGCTCGATCTGCGCGGTCTGTTCGACCTCGCGAAAATCGACCGCCCCGAGCTGCACTACCCCGCACACGTGCCGACGACCGCGCTGCCGTTCCAGCCGCGCGAGCAGAACGGCCGCGCCGACATCTTCGCGGCGATCCGTCGCGCGGACGTCCTCGTGCACCACCCGTACGAGTCGTTCGCGACCAGTGTGCAGGCGTTCCTCGAGCAGGCGGCGAAAGACCCGCACGTCCTCGCGATCAAGCAGACGCTCTACCGCACCTCCGGCGACAGCCCGATCGTGCAGGCCCTCATCGACGCCGCCGAGGCGGGCAAGCAGGTGCTGGCGCTCGTCGAGGTCAAGGCCCGGTTCGACGAGGCCGCGAACATCGTGTGGGCACGCAAGCTCGAGAAGGCCGGCGTGCACGTCGTCTACGGCCTCGTCGGGCTGAAGACGCACTGCAAGCTCGCCCTCGTGATCCGCGAGGAAGACGGCAAGCTGCGCCACTACAGCCACGTCGGCACGGGCAACTACAACCCGAAGACGAGCCGCATCTACGAGGACTTCGGCCTCTTCACCGTCGACGACCAGGTGGGCCGCGACCTGACGCGCCTGTTCAACGAGCTGTCCGGCTACGCGATCGAGAAGAAGTTCAAGCGGCTCCTCGTGGCACCTCTTCACCTGCGCAAGGGCCTCCTGCGGCTCATCGAGAAGGAGCGCCGCAACGCCCTGGCGGGCAAGCCGTCCAGCATCCGGATCAAGGTCAATTCGATGGTCGACGAGCAGATCATCGACGCGCTGTACCGCGCGAGCCAGGCCGGTGTGCCCGTCGAGGTCTGGGTGCGGGGCATCTGCTCCCTCAAGCCGGGCGTGCCCGGTGTCAGCGAGAACATCCGCGTGCGGAGCATCCTCGGGCGCTACCTCGAGCACTCGCGCATCTTCATGTTCCACAACGACGGCGACCCGCAGGTGTACATCGGCAGCGCCGACATGATGCACCGCAATCTGGATCGCCGCGTCGAGGCGCTCGTCCGGGTGGTGGCCGCGCCGCATCTGAAGGAGCTCGCCGATCTGTTCGAGCTCGCGATGAGCGACACCACGAGTTCGTGGTGGCTGGGGCCGGAGGGCGACTGGACGCGGCACAGTCTCGACGCCGACGGCAAGCCGCTCATCGACATCCAGGACCAGACGATGACCAGCGTGCAACGACGGCGTCGCTCGCGGACGGCCCGATGACCGACACCGCCGTGTACGCGGCGGGCGGGGTGCTGTGGCGCGTCGTCGACGGGAAGATCCTCGTCCTGCTGATCCACCGCACGCAGTATCGCGACGTCACGCTCCCCAAGGGCAAGGTGGATCCCGGCGAGATGCTCGCCGAGACCGCACGCCGTGAGATCTACGAAGAGACCGGCATCCAGGTGAGCCTGGGCGTGCCCGTCGGGGTCTCGCGCTACCGCATGCCCAACAAGCGCCAGAAGATCGTGCACTACTGGGCGGCGGAGGCCACGGATGCCGCGATCCGCGCGTCCGCGTTCGTGCCGAACAAGGAGATCGCCGCCCTCGAATGGGTGGCGCTCAAGAAGGCGTGCGGTCGACTGAGCTACCCCGTCGACGTGGAGATCCTCGAGCACTTCGCGCGGCTCGTCGACGAGGGCGTGCTGCGGACGTTCCCGATCATCGCGCTCCGCCACGCCAAGGCGCTCGCCCGCGAGGACTGGGAGGGGAAGGATGCCGCCCGCCCGCTCGCCGCGCGCGGGAAGAAGCAGGCCAATGCGATCGTCGGGCCCCTCCTCGCCTTCGGCGCGCGGAGGATCATCTCGAGCCCCGCGACCCGGTGCGTCAAGACCGTCGCGCCGCTCTCGGCCGCACTCGGACGCAAGATCGACAAGACGCCGCTTCTCAGTCAAGACGCTTGGGAGGAGGGCGCGTCTGATGCCCGCACGATCGTCGGGCAGCGCGTGCGCGCACGCAAGCCGTCGGTGCTGTGCAGCCACGGTCCGGTGCTCCCCGAGATCCTGACCGAGATCGCGCTCGCCACCGGCACGCTTCGAGGCTCCTACCTTGGGAGCGCGTCCGCCTTGGAGCCCGCGGAGTTCTCCGTCGTGCACCTCTCGGTCGACAACCCGGGGTCGGGCATCGTCGCGATCGAGACCCACGCGCCGAAGGTGTGACGCGAGCCGGCGAGCGTATCGGGATCCCCCGCCCCGCCCGTCGGGCGCCATTCACCCTCTCCCCGTTCACCTTCCGTTCACCGTCGTCGCCCAGTCTCTTAAGGCTCGATGTCTACGGTCAGTGCGTGCCCCGCACCGGGCACGAACCCTGACAATCGTGAAGGATCCACAGTGAAGCTCACCCGAATCACCAAGATCGGCGCCATCGGCGCGATCGCGGCCCTCGCCCTCACCGCCTGCGCCGCCAACGAGACCGGCGGTGGCGAGACCTCCGCACCTTCCGAGGGCACCACCCTGTCCGGCGAGCTGGCCGGCATCGGCTCGTCCGCGCAGGAGGTCGGCGTCCAGGCCTGGGCCGCCGGATTCCAGACCCTCAACGAGGGCGTGACCGTCACCTACGACCCGGCCGGCTCCGGCGCAGGTCGCGAAGCCTTCCAGGCCGGCGCCGTCGGCTACGCGGGCTCGGACCGCGCGTTCACCGCCGAGGAGATCGCCGAGGGGCCGTTCGACGGCTGCGTCGAGGGCACGGGCATCATCCAGCTCCCCGCCTACATCTCCCCGATCGCCGTCATCTTCAACATCGAGGGCATCGACACGCTCAACATGGATGCCGCCACGATCGCAGGCCTGTTCGCCGGCGAGATCACCAACTGGAACGACCCGGCCATCGCCGCGCTCAACGAGGGCGTCGAACTCCCCGACCTGGCTGTGACGCCGGTGCACCGCGCCGACGACTCGGGCACGACGGAGAACTTCACCGACTACCTCTCGCAGGCCGCCCCCGAGGTGTGGACCTACGAGGCCGACGGCGAGTGGCCGTTGCAGTCGGGTGAGGCCGCGCAGGGCACGTCGGGCGTCGTCGCCGCCGTCGACGGCGGACAGGGCACGATCGGCTACGCCGACGCGTCGCGCGCCGAGGGCTTCGGCACGGTCGCGGTCCAGATCGGCGACGAGTTCGTCACCTTCTCGCCCGAGGCCGCGGCGGCGATCGTCGATGCATCGCCGCGCGAAGAGGGCCGCACCGAGGGTGACCTGTCGGTCGCGCTCGACCGCACGCCCGACGAGGCCGCCTACCCGATCGTGCTCGTCGCGTACAGCATCGCGTGCGAGGAGTACGTCAACGCCGATCTCGCGCCGCTCGTAAAGGGCTTCCTGAACTACGCGATCAGCCCCGAGGGTCAGGACGCGTCGGCCGAGGCTGCCGGCAGCGCGCCGATCTCGGACACGCAGCGCGAGGCCATGCAGGCCGCGATCGACCTGATCGTCGTCCCGTAACACCCCGGGTGCCCGGTCTGCCGCCCGCGGCGGGCCGGGCACCCATCCACGACACCGCACCACCATCCGCACGACCCGAACAGGATGAGATGACCACTACCGCTCCCCCGGCCGTCAAGGTCAAGCAGCGGCCGGGAGACCGCTGGTTCTCGGGCACCGCCCTCGCCGCAGGATCGATGATCCTCGTGACGCTCGCCGCGGTCGCGATCTTCCTCATCATCCAGTCGATCCCGGGCCTGAGCGCCACGAGCGAAGACGCGTCGATCCTCGCGACGAACTTCTGGGACTACGTGTGGCCCCTCGCGTTCGGCACGATCTGGGCATCCCTCCTCGCCCTCCTCATGGCGGTGCCGCTCTCGGTCGCCGTCGCCCTCTTCATCTCGCACTACGCCCCCCGGCGCCTCGCGCAGGGCCTCGGCTACATCGTCGACCTGCTGGCCGCCGTGCCGTCCGTCGTCTTCGGCCTCTGGGGAATCCTCGTGCTGGCCCCGGCCGTACAGCCGGTCTACGTGTGGTTCACCCAGAACATGGGCTGGTTCCCGCTGTTCGCCGGCGAGGCCTCCGCCACCGGCCGCACGATCTTCACCGCCGCGATCGTTCTCGCGGTCATGGTCACACCGATCATCACCGCGATCTGCCGCGAGATCTTCCTGCAGACCCCCGTGCTGCACGAGGAGGCGGCGCTCGCCCTCGGTGCGACGCGCTGGGAGATGATCACGATGGCCGTCTTCCCGTTCGGCCGCAGCGGCATCGTCTCGGCCGCGATGCTGGGCCTCGGCCGCGCGCTCGGCGAGACGATGGCCGTCGCCCTCGTGCTGTCGGCGACCGGCGTGATCACGTTCCGCCTCTTCACGTCGACCAACCCCAGCACGATCCCGGCAAACATCGCCCTCACGTTCCCCGAGGCCTACGGCACGAACATCAACGTGCTGATCGCGACCGGCCTCATCCTCTTCATCGTCACGTTCGCCGTCAACGCGCTGGCCCGCTGGATCGTCAGTCGTCGCAAGGAATTCTCGGGAGCCAACTGACATGACGATCACCACGGCTCCCCCGCCGGCGCCGACCGCCACCGGCGCCGCCCCGTATCGCCTGACCAACGGGCGCCTGCCGAAGTGGGCTCCCTGGGCGATCCTCGTCGGAAGCCTCGCCGTCGCGGTCGTCCTGTTCGGCCTCCTCGCCGTCGCGTCCGGGTCCGAGATCAGCATCGCCGGCATCGCGATCGTGACCGCGCTGGCCTACCTCGTCCTCATCACCGTGATCTCGAGCCTGGTGGAGGGCAGTCGCAAGGGCATCGACCGCCTCGTCACCGGCATCGTCTCGGCGGCCTTCCTGCTCGCGATGGTGCCCCTCGTGTCGGTCGCGTGGACGGTCGTCGCGAACGGCATCGCGGGCCTGTCCGCCGAGTTCTTCACCAACTCCATGCGCAACGTGGTCGGCGAGGGCGGCGGCGCGCTGCACGCGATCGTCGGCACGCTCCTCATCACGCTCGCCGCCGCGGTGATCTCGATCCCGATCGGCCTGTTCACCGCGATCTACCTGGTCGAGTACGGCGCCGGCAAGCGCCTCGCGCAGGGCATCACGTTCCTCGTGGACGTCATGACCGGCATCCCGTCGATCGTCGCCGGTCTGTTCGCGTACGCGCTGTTCGCCCTGTTCCTCGGCCCCGGCATCCGTATGGGCATCATGGGATCGGTCGCCCTCGCGGTGCTGATGATCCCCGTCGTCGTCCGCTCGAGCGAGGAGATGCTGCGCCTCGTGCCCAACGAGCTGCGCGAGGCCTCCTTCGCACTCGGCGTTCCGAAGTGGCTCACGATCGTCAAGGTCGTGCTGCCCACCTCGATCGCCGGCATCACGACCGGCATCATGCTGTCGATCTCGCGCGTCATCGGCGAGACGGCGCCGTTGCTGCTGACGGCCGGCGTGACGGCATCCATGAACTACAACCTGTTCGAAGGTCGCATGATGACCCTTCCGGTGTTCGCGTACTCGCAGTACATGAACCAGGGCATCCCCGCGCAGGCCTACATCGATCGCGCGTGGGCCGCCGCGTTCGTCCTGATCGTCATCGTCATGGCGCTCAACCTCATCGCCCGCCTCGTCGCGAAGATCTTCGCCCCCAAGCTCGGCCGCTGACCCGGCCACCCGAACCCGAATCTCCAGAGGAACGAAGTGTCCAAGAGCATCGAAGTCAACGACCTGAACGTCTACTACGACCAGTTCCTGGCCGTCGAGGGCGTGTCGCTCTCGATCGAGCCGCGCACCGTCACCGCCTTCATCGGCCCGTCCGGCTGCGGCAAGTCGACGTTCCTGCGCACGCTCAACCGCATGCACGAAGTGATCCCCAAGGCTCGCGTCGAGGGCGAGGTGCTGCTGGACGGCGACAACCTCTACGGCCCGACGGTCGACCCCGTGCTCGTGCGCCGTCAGGTGGGCATGGTGTTCCAGCGCCCGAACCCGTTCCCCACGATGTCGATCAAGGAGAACGTGCTGGCGGGCGTCAAGCTCAACAACAAGCGCATCTCCAAGTCGGATGCCGATGACCTCGTCGAGAAGTCGCTCACGGGTGCGAACCTGTGGAACGAGGTGAAGGACCGCCTCGACCGCCCCGGGTCGGGCCTGTCGGGCGGCCAGCAGCAGCGTCTGTGCATCGCCCGCGCGATCGCGGTGTCGCCGCAGGTTCTCCTGATGGACGAGCCCTGCTCGGCGCTCGACCCGATCTCGACGTACGCGATCGAGGAGCTGATCGGCGAGCTCAAGAACGACTACACGATCGTGATCGTCACGCACAACATGCAGCAGGCGTCGCGCGTGTCGGACCGCACCGCGTTTTTCAACATCGCCGGCACCGGCAAGCCCGGAAAGCTCATCGAGTACGGCGACACCCGCTCGATCTTCACGACCCCGAGCGTCCAGGCGACCGAGGACTACGTCTCGGGTCGCTTCGGATAAAGCCGACTCCCCTCAGCCCCTGCCCTCCTGGGCGGGGGCTGAGGCGTTCGTGGGCGACCCGTCGACGGCGCCCATCGTGAGGGAGCGGAGAGTGCCGACCAGCGAGCGCGGGTCGGATGCAGGATCCCATCCGCTCGACACGAGCTGCTGATAGCCGATGACCGCCGCGACGACGATCACCGCGCGGCGGCGAGCCTCATCCGGGGCGACACCGGATGCCTCGATCAGCGAAGCGAGGTACGACACGCGCCGTTCGGTCACCATGGCGACGAACTCGCTCACCTCTCCCGTCGCGTCGGCGTAGAGCGTTCGCTCGCCGGAGCGCTCCCCGGTTCGATGCGCGATGATCTCGAGGAGTCCACTCAGCCGCGCGGCCGCCGGCTCGATGCGCTCGACGTCGGCGATCAGGCTCTCGGTCTCTCGGTCGCGCCAGCGTTCGAGCACCGCGGCGACCAGTGAGCCGCGGTCGGCGAAGTGCCAGTAGAACGAGCCCTTCGTGGCGCCGAGGGTGCGGGCGACCGGCTCGACGGCGATCGCTGCGATCCCGTCGGCGCTGAACCTCTCGTACGCCGCGTCGATCCATGCGTCACGCGTCAGCCTTGCCATTTCCGTACCGTACCGTATAGTCTCGCGGACATCTCCATACGCCCGCGTATGGATCCTGGGGAGGTGCAGATGAGGCAACCCGCGTTCTGGTCGCTCGCTCTGGCGGAGATCAGCGACCCCGACTACACGCACGTGTGGATCGACGTGCTGCCCGCCCATGCGACGGCCGATCCCGCTGCGTGGGCGCGCAATCTGTTCTCGCGGTCCGCTCTTCCTCGCTGGCTCGCGGGAGTGGTGTTCGTCGCGTCGGTCGTGCATCCGCGCCCCGGGCGCTGCGACGTGTTCACTGTTCGCCGCGTCGAGGGCGAGGAGGCGCTCGTGTCGGTGGATGCACGCCGTGTCGACATGCGTGTGGGGGTGGGGATCGATGAGGAGCGGGCGCTCGTGCGTGTCGTCACCGCGATGCGCTTCAAGGGGCGCGGAGCGCGAGTGCTCTCACTGCCGCTGCGGCTCTCGCTCGCCGTGCTGATGCGGGGGATGATCGCGCGCGCACGACGAGAGCTGTCCGGCGTGACGCGCTGAGTCAGTCGCGCGGACTCAGCAGGTATCTGTTGATGGATGCCGTCAGTTCGTGGTCGACGGGAACCTCGGCACCGTCGACGGCCGTGATCGGCGCGGCGAGCCGCACGCTCGACAGCAGCCACGCGGCATCCGCCTCGTGCAGCGCTTCGGCGCGGATAGGCTCGTAGGCCGTCTCGTGACCCAGGCCCGCGAGGTGCTCGAACAGGCTGAGCTGCGTGGTGCCGTGGAGGATCCCGCCATTCGGGCTCGGTGTGATGAACCGCCCGCCCGAGCGGATCACGAGCGAGGCGGTGGGCGCCTCGAGCACGAAGCCGTCCGACGAAACGAAGATTGCGTCGTCGGCTCCGCGCCGCTTCGCCTCACGGATGGCCGCCATGTTCACGGCGTACGACAGCGTCTTGGCGCCGAGCAGCAGCCACGGCGCCTTCGCGGGGGTGTCGATCGAGTAGCCGCGGTCGAGGGTGACGACCCGGATCCCCCGCTCGCGGACGGCGGTGTTATCGGCTGCCTGGGCGGCGGTGACCCACGCGGTCGGTGCCGGCCCGTGCTCGACGCCCCGGCTGAGGATGAGCTTGATCACGCCCTCGCCGGCCGCCGGGCAGTGCGCGGCGGCCTGCGCGACGGCCTCCCTCCACTGGCCGAGGTGCGGCTCGGGGAGATCGCAGAGGCGGGCGGAGTGAGCGAGGCGCTCGAGGTGCGGTTCGACCTCCTGGGCGTGCCCGTCGACGACGCCGATCGACTCGAAGATGCCGTCTCCGCGCTGGGTGCTGAGCTCACCGACGCTCAGCGCGGGCGCGGACGGGTCGATCTCGCGGAAGCCTGACGCGAAGTCGGTGCGAGGGTCGTCGGATGCCGCGGGCTCGAGCACGAGAGCGAAACGCCAGGTCATGTCAAGAGCCTAAGCGGTGGGAATGCCGCAGCTGCGTCGTCGGTTACAATTGATCGGCCGGGCCGCAGTAACCCCGGGCTCCATCTTCTGCCGCCGCGAGCGGCCTCGCGCCGAGAGGCGTTCTGCGGCCCGGCACCATCATGTCCGGCCGCCCCTGACCGTGAGACGGCAACCGCACGTCGAGACGGCGGGGGAACCCCATGGTCTCGACGTGCAGACGGCGTCTGAGCATCGGGGAGCCCGCCGACCGGTCAGTTCAGAGACTCGCGACGCCAGAGCGCGGCGCACGCGCTCAGGTCGCCGGCGTAGTCGGCGAGGCGCAGCGCACGCGTCGTGAGCGCGGACGCCCGTTCCGGTTCGGTGCCCTCGTAGTCGTCGGCGACGTGCGTGGCGCCCGACGCCTCCACGCGGCAGAAGGCCGCGGCCCGATCCAGCGCGACGGCGAAGTCGCCCTGGAAGAGACCGCGCAGAATCGTGTCCACGAGCGCGACGAGTTCCTCCGGCCCCGCCGGCGAGGGCGCGCCGGCGACCACCGGGTCCACCGACACGATCTCGACCCGTCCCCGTTCGTACAGGAGCGCGGCGGTGTGCGGATCGTCGTGGATCATGAGCTGCACCAGGTACAGGCGCCAGAGCGCGCCGGGCAGTGTCCGCGCCGGCGAACGCGACCACAGCTCGGCGATGTCGTCGATGCCGTGCTGTGCGGTGAACGCGACGAGCCGTTCGACGATCTCGCCGTCGGGGTCGGTCCGCGCCCGGTTGAGCAGGGCGTGCGCCGTCGAGTGCGCGACGCGCGACACCTCGGCCGGGTCCTCCGCGGCGAAGCGCCGATCGAAGAGTTCAGCGGGCCTGCGGACGGGCTTGTGGAACTCCCTCGAGTCGTCGGTCACCCGTCAAGGCTACCCGCGCGCCACCCCAGCGGCTCAGGCGGTCTCGATCGCGAAGATCGGGTCGGACGTCGGCTGGCCGGTCGGCGAACCGCCGGCGGGCTCCACGGTCACGGCGATGACGTCGCCCTCTTCCACCGCACCGTCCAGCAGCGCGGTCGTCGTGCCGTCGTCCGCCGTGAACGTCCCGGCCGAGACGGCGGCGCCGTCCCGCACGACCCACATCTCGAAGCTCTCCTCGACCGTGAGCGACGGAAGCCCGTCCGACACGAGGACGGCTTTGCCGACCGACTCGGACCAGTGCGCCGTCACCTCGCCGCCGTCGGCGAGACTCACCGTCTGCGACTGCGCATCGGGCGCGGCCTCGATCTCGTCGAGCGCGACGATGGATGCCGGAGCCGACAGCTGCTGCCCGACGAACACGGCCCCCCACCCGACGCCCACGAGCAGTGCGAGCGATGCGGCCAGGGCGAACCACGTCCGCGCACCCCATCGACGGGGCGCGGACGCCGGTGCCACGGACGCCACGTCGACATCCGACGCGACGGCTTCACCGGTGGCCCGCGCAGCGGCGGGGCTCGTGGCGATCTGCGCGAGCAGCGCCGCGCGGACACCCTCGGGGGGCGCGACCTCGGAAACGCCTTCCGCGAGCTCGGCCGCGGTCGCGGCATCCGTCGTCACGTGGTGCTCCCATTCCGGATGCTGCCGACGCGCGGCCTGGAAGGCCGTCTCGTCTTCGGGCGACAGGGCATGCAGGGCGTGACCCGCCGCGAGTTCGACGAACGCCTGCTCGTTCACGGTGTCACCCCCATTTCCACTCGAAGGCGAGACAGGCCGTCCCGCATCCTGGTCTTGATCGTTCCCAGCGGCGCCCCTACCAGGGCCGCGATCTCGCTCTGACTGTATCCCCCGAAATAGGCGAGGGTGATCGCTTCCCGCTGAGGATCCGGCAGGGTCGCGAGCGCCTGTGACACGCGCTGACCCTCGATCCTCAGTTCGACTTCTTCGGCGACGCCGTCGTGGGCGACCCCGATATCCCGGAAGCCCGCTTTGACATCACGATCGGTGCTCGCCTGAGCGGACCGCACGCGGTCCACCGCTCGACGGTGCGCGATCGTGAAGACCCACGACCTTCCCTGGCCTTTGTTCGGAGCGAAGCGCGACGCGGATTGCCAGACTTCGAGGAAGACCTCCTGCAGCACCTCTTCGCTCTGCGAGCGGTCCACGAGGACCCGGAGGATGAGCCCGAAGGCGCGGGGCGACAGCATGTCGTACAGCGTCGCGAACGCGTCTTGATCGCCGTCCGCGATCCGCACCAGAAGCTCCCCGACATGGTCGACGGGGTCCGCGCCATCTTCGGGCACGTCCATGCCATCGATCACCACTCCCCCAGCATGCCTCACACTCGCGCGCGCACGCGACGCGAGGCTTTCCAGAGGGCCTCGAGAGCTCTTTTCGAGAATCTCCCATCCGATCCGGCGAGGGTGCCGAAGACCCCGTGTAGGCCGCCTCGGGTGGCCACAGCACCACTGGCAACGGCGGCGTCACCCCGGCGCCGCACTACCTAGGAGGACAAGATGTCCCGCAAGAAGCTGTATCTGCTCGGACCCCTGGCCGTCGCCGCAGCAGTCGCGCTGAGCGCGTGCTCGCCCATGTCGAGCGGTGACACCGCCGAGGAGACCACCGCTCCGCCGGCAGCAGAAGAGACGATGGCGCCCGAGACGGAGATGGACCCCGCGGCCAACCTGGTCGGCCCCGGTTGCGCCGGGTACGCCGAGCAGGTTCCGGACGGCGCAGGTTCGGTCGCCGGAATGGCGCAGGACCCGGTGGCGACCGCCGCGTCGAACAACCCGATCCTCACGACGCTGACCGCGGCGGTCTCGGGTGGTCTGAACCCGGACGTCGACCTGGTCGACACGCTCAACGGTGACGAGTTCACGGTGTTCGCCCCGGTCGACGACGCCTTCGCGAAGATCGACCCCGCGACGATCGAGACGCTCAAGACCGACAGCGAGCTGCTCACCTCGATCCTGACGTACCACGTCGTGCCCGGCCAGATCCTGCCGGACGACATCGACGGCACCCACGCCACGGTGAACGGCGCCGACCTCGAGGTCACCGGCAGCGGCGACGAGATCGTCGTCAACGGCGAGTCCGCCGTCATCTGCGGTGGCGTCCAGACCGCGAACGCCACGGTCTACCTCATCGACACGGTGCTGATGCCGCCGATGTGATCACGCTCCCGGCTTCGGCCGGGATCCGTGGGGGCTGAACGGCCGCCGGCACCTGCGAGGTGGTGTCGGCGGCCGTTCGGGCTTTCTCGACGCATCCGAGGACGCGCTCGGACCGAAGTAGGCTGGATGCCGAGGGCCTCTAGCTCAGTCGGTAGAGCATCGGACTTTTAATCCGCGGGTCGTGGGTTCGAGCCCCACGGGGCCCACAAGCACAAATGGACGTCGCGACAGCGGCGTCCATTTGTGCTTCTCGGTCGCGTGTCGTCGAGAACCCACCGTGGGCGGGCCCCCGCCGCCCGAGGCTCCGCGCGCCGCGCAGCGGCGCGTGGAGAGGCGGTGGGGACGAGCCCCACGGGGCCCACAAGCAGTGAGGGATGCCGCGTCAGCGGCGTCCCTCACTGCTTTTCGGCCGTGTGTCGTCGAGAATCCACCCTGGGCGGGCCCACGCCGCCCGAGGCTCCGCGCGCCGCGCAGCGGCCTGTGGAGAGGCGGTGGGGACGAGCCCCACGGGGCCCGCCAGCCGACACTCCTTGACGGCGCACAACTCCTGCACATCGCAGCCGGTGGGGCGTGCGATGCGCGGAAAGTCGCGCAACCGGCAGCCGGTGGCGCAAGGTTTGCAGGAGTTGTGCGCCCGTCCGGGGGTTCCTCAGGCGCCGGACTCCACCAGCTCCGCGCCGGCGTGCGCGATCTCGGCCAGGGCCTTCTCGCTCGATTCCGGGTGGACTCCCGCCACGAGGTCGGTGAAGACGCGGACACGGCGCCCGTGCGCGATCGCGTCGAGCGCCGACGCGCGCACGCAGTAGTCGGTCGCCAGTCCGATGACGTCGATGTCGATGATCCCGTGGGCGTCGAGCAGCTGCGCCGCGGTCGTCCCGTCGTCGGCGACGCCCTCGAACAGCGAGTACGCGGGCTTGCCCTGCCCCTTCTTCAGGTGGTGGGTCACCGACGAGGTGTCGAACACGTCGTCGTATTCGGCGCCGTAGGTCCCGCCGACGCAGTGCACCGGCCACGTGTCGATGAAATCCGGCTCGCCCGTGGCGAAGTGCCCGCCGTTGTCGTTGTCACCGTCGTGCCAGTCGCGGGAGGCCACGATGATCTCGTAGTCCTGCGCGTGCGCCGCGAGGAAGCGCGTGATGCGGGCGGCGACCTCGTCGCCGCCCGCCACCCCCAGCGCACCCCGCTCGGTGAAGTCGTTCTGGACGTCGACGATGAACAGCGCTTTGCTCATGCTCCGAGCGTACGCCGACCACCGCGCGTCAGCGGAGGCCTCCTAAGCTGGAGCGACCATGCTCTCGGCCGCACTCGCCCTCATCGGCGCCGTCGTCTACGGCGCGGCCGACTTCCTCGGCGGGCTCGCCGCGAAGCGCCTGCGCTCGATCGTCGTCACGGCCGTGGCCGCGGCATCCGGACTCGTCTTCCTCCTGCTCCTCCTGCCTTTCGTCGGCGGAACGTGGGCGGCGGCGGACGTCGCGTGGGGCGCCGTCGCCGGCGTGTTCGGCGTGATCGCGATCGCGCTGCTGTACGCGTGCCTCGCCATCGGGCCGATGTCGATCCTGTCACCGCTCACCGCGGTGATCTCGGCGATCGCCCCCATGCTGTGGGGGCTGCTCGTCAACGGCGAGACGCTGTCGACGACGGGGTACGTGGGCCTGGCCGTCGCACTCGTCGCCGTCGTGCTCGTCGGCTTCATCCCGGGAGAGAAGGTCGTGCGCCCGAGCCCGCGCGGACTGCTGATGGCGGTCGGCGCAGGTCTGGCGATCGGAGCCTTCCTCATCGCCATCGACCAGACGGGCGACGAGAGCGGCCTCGCACCCCTCGTGGTCACGCGCATGACGAACGCCGCGATCACGCTGACGATCGTCGTCGTCCTGATCGCGAGGGCGCGAGCCGCGGGACGACCGGGCCGGTCGGTGCTCGCGGTCTCGGGACCGATCATCGGCGCGACACCCAGCGGTCACGCCGATCTGGAGCACGCCGTCGCGCGCGCGCCGGACAGCGCCACCTCCACCGTCACGGCGACCGGGGCGCCCACGCAGAGGCGGGCGTGGATGCTCGCTCTCGCATGCGGCATCGTGGATGCCGCAGCCAACGCGCTCCTGCTGCTCGCTCTCCGCGTCGGCGACCTGTCGATCGTCTCGGCCCTCACCGCGCTCTATCCGGCAGGGACCATCATCCTCGCGGCGATCGTGCTGCGCGAGCGCGTCGCGCCCGTGCAGTGGACCGGCCTCGCCCTGGCCTTGCTCGCCGGCGGGATGCTCGCGCTGGCCTGAGCGCCGGGCTGCCGGACCGTCGCGGTCAGCCGCGGGCGAAGAGGAGGACGGCGGAGACGGCGAGCGCGATGGCGCCCAGCGCCAGCAGCCCCGCCGCCAGCAGCGCGATCGATCGCACCAAGGGCGAGTGCTGCGTGAGCCGCATCCGGTTGTTCCAGCCCCGGCGGCTGAAGATGTCGTACATGCCGGCGTCGCCCACGAGGCGCAGCTGCTCGTGAGTGAGCGGCGCCTCGTTGACTCCGCCGTCCTCGTCGAACCAGCGCACGACCTTGCCGTGATCGGTCGTCTCGACGACCGCCCGGGCCGGCACCCATGTGCCGTCGAAGAGGTACGCCACGAGCGCGACACCCGCGAGGAGGGCGCCCGCACCGAAGCCGATCCAGGTGAAGATCTCGATGACCGCGTCGAACGCTGCGTCCATCTCGCTGATCCACCTCCGCCGTTGTCGGCCTTCTCGCTGAGCCGGATCGGGGCCTACGACTGAGGCCCGCCGGAAGCGGGCCTCGTGTCGTCCATGCCGGGCCGCAGCCCATCCGAGCCACCTGAGAGAATCGAACTCTCGACCTTCTCATTACGAGTGAGATGCTCTGCCGACTGAGCTAAGGTGGCGCGCGCCGCTTGCGCTGCGCACGATCATCGATCTTACAGGGTCGCCGGGGCGGTCGCGAACGCGCGGGCCTCCGGCATCCGATTCACTCGCAGCGGAGCCCGTCCTCGGGGACCGTCCCCTGCAGCAGGTAGGCCTCGACCGCCTCGTCGACGCACGCGTTGCCCTTGTTGTAGCCGGTGTGCCCCTCGCCCACGCGGGTGATGAGCACGCCCGACGCGAGCTGGTCGGCGAGCGCCACAGACCACTCGTACGGGGTCGCGGGGTCATTCGTCGTGCCGACGACCACGATCGGCGCCGCCCCCTCCGCGGTGATCGCGCCGCGTGTGCCGGTGGGCGGATACGGCCAGCTCTCGCACGGGTCGGGAGCACCCGACCAGTAGGGCGCGACGGTCGGCGCCTCGGCGGCGATCCGGGCGTCCGACTCGGCCTGGGCCTCGGGCGTCGTGTCGGCCGGGTAGTCCATGCAGTTGTACGCGCGGAACGCCTCGGTCGAATTGTCGAGGTACTCGCCCTGTTCGCGGTTGTAGTAGAAATCGGCGAGCTGGAAGGCGATCTCGGGATCGCCCTGCAGCACGTCGGTCAGCGCCGCAGTGAGATAGGGCCAGCTCTCCTGCGCGTAGAGCGCCGCGACGATCGAGGTGAGCAGCGTGTCGGCACCCAGCCGACGGCCGTCCGCCGCCGGGAGCGGCGACCGGTCGACGCTCGCGAGCAGCGTGCCGAGGTCGGCCATGCCTTCGTCGACGCTGCCCTGGAACGGGCAGTCCGAGCCACCCAGGCAGTCGGCCATGTACGCACGCAGCGCCGACTCGAACCCGATCGCCTGGATCGTGCTGACATCCGTGCCCGACACCGAGGGATCGATCGCACCGTCGAGCACGAGCCGCCCGACCTTCTCGGGGTAGAGCTTCGCGTACGTGGCACCGAGGAACGTCCCGTACGAGTAGCCGAGGTAGTTCAGCTCGGTGTCGCCGAGCACCGCGCGCAGCAGGTCCATGTCGCGAGCCGAGTTCTCGGTCGTGATGTACGGCAGGATGCCGTCGCTGCCGGCTTCGCACGCGTCGGCGAACTCCTGGTTGGCCTGCGACAGCTCGGCAGCCCATCCCTCGGTTCCGCGCGGGTCTGCGGGGATGTCGAACAGATAGGCGTCCATGTCGGCCGCGTCGAAGCATGTGACGGCGGTGGACTCGCCCACCCCGCGCGGGTCGAATCCGATGACGTCGAACTGCTCGCTGAGGTCGGCGCCGACCGCGAAGGAGATGCTGTCGCGGATGAGTCCGACGCCGCTCGATCCCGGGCCGCCGGGATTGGTCAGCAGGGAGCCGATCGCCTCACCGGACCGGGCCCGCTGGCGGATGACGGAGAGCTCGATCTCACCGGCCGCCGGGTCGGCCCAGTCGAGCGGCGCGGTGACGGTCGTGCATTCGAATTCGCCGCACGCCTCCCACGCCAGCGTCTGCTTGTAGAAGGGCAGGAGATCTGCCGAAACGCCGTCGGTGTCGGGAGCGAGGCTCGCGGTCGAGGTGGGCGACGCCTCGGGGATGAGGGAGTACAGACATCCCGACAGCGCGACGGATGCCGCCACGAGGCCCGCGACGACGACGGTGAGCCGACCCGCGCGACGCGACATCGACGAGGAGTGGTGAGAGGCGGTGGTCTTCACGGGGTTCTCCCGCTCGCGACGGTCACGAGCATGCTTTCGAGGGCGAGGGTGGGTGCGACGTTCTGTTCGAGATTGCGTCGGGTCTCGGCGATCTGATCGAGCACGACGAGCGTGCGCTCGACGGGCCAGGCCTCGGCGAGGGATCGCAGCTCCGGCTCGAGCTCGCGGTTGATCAGGTCGCCGTCGCCTGATACCCCGCGGCCGAACTGCAGCATGACGACGTCACGGAACATCGACTGCAGGTCGGTGAGAACCCGGTCGATGCCGTCGCGCAGACTGCGTGTGGCGCGACGTTTCTGGTCGTCTTCGAGCGCGCTGAGCTGCGAGCGGACGGCGGGCGGCACGGGTCCGCCCTCGGCGATCCCCAGTGTCCGCAGGAGTCCGGCGCGCTCCGCGTCGTCGCGCTCGGCGGTGAGGGCCTTCGCATCCTCGGTCGCGGCCGCGACGACGCGGCCGGCGACCTCGACGGCGTCCCCCACGCCGCGCACGGCGAGGACGCCGCGCAGCATGGCATCCCGACGCGTGCGGGCGGCGGCATCCGTCGCGAGACGCTGCGCCATGCCGATGTGACGCTGCGCGTGCCGCGCGGACTGCTCGGCCACCGCGGGATCGGCGCCGGTGCGTGCCGCGATGAGCCGCGCGACATCGTCGACGTCGGGTTCGCGCAGGCGCAGCGTGCGCACACGCGACCGGATCGTCGGAAGGAGGTCGGCGTCGCTCGGGGCGCACAGGATCCACACCGTGCGCTCGGGGGGTTCTTCGAGCGACTTCAGGAGCACATTGGACGTGCGCTCGACCATGCGGTCGGCATCCTCCATCACGATCACCCGGTACCGGCCGAGCGACGGGCTGAACGACGACCTCTCCACGAGCGATCTGGCGTCCTTGATGGAGATGATGACACCCTCGGTGCGCAGCGCGGTCAGGTCGGGGTGGGTGCCTGCCAGCACCTGCCGCATCGCCTGCTCGTCTCCGGGTTCGGCGATGAGCGCGGCGGCGAAAGCGTAGGCCAGCGTGGAGCGACCGGAGCCGGGCGGGCCGGTGATGAGCCATGCATGCGTGAGGGACTGTGGATCGGATGCCGCAGCAGCCAGTGTCGCGACGGCCTCATCCTGTCCCCAGACCGCACCCCACGGCAGGTCTGCCGCCGCCGCCGCAGTCACCGTCGACGCGACCGCGCCCCCCGCGCGCTCCCCGGGACCCGTGCGCTCCATGGGTTCAGCCTAATCCGCGGGTCCGACGGCACCGCCGCCGGTCGCGTCTGCGTCGAGCAGCTGCTGCACCCGGCGCTGGATCTCGGCGGCCAGGTCGGCTGCCGGACGCGCGGCGTCGAGGACGAGGAATCGCCGGGGCTCTGCCGCGGCGAGGGCGAGGAACTCCTCACGCACGCGGTCGTGGAACGTGTTGTGCTCGGCCTCGAGCCGATCGAACGGCTTGTCGTCCGCATCCAGGCGTGTGCGGGCGAGGTGCGGGTCGAGGTCGAGCAGCACGGTGAGGTCGGGAAGCAGACCCTCGGTCGCCCAGAGGGACAGATCACGCACTTCGTCACGGCCGAGAACCCGCCCCGCGCCCTGATAGGCGACCGACGAGTCGAGGTAACGGTCCTGGATCACGTCCGCACCGCCGTCGAGAGCCGGCCGGACCACGTGCTCGATGTGGTGCGCCCGGTCGGCCGCGTACAGCAGCGCCTCCGCGCGGGGCGCGATCTCGCCCCGATGATGAAGGACGATGTCGCGGATGAGCACGCCGACCTCGGTGCCTCCCGGCTCGCGTGTGCGGACGACGATCCGGCCGCGCGCCGACAGCCACTCCTCCAGCAGCGCCGCCTGCGTGGTCTTGCCGACGCCGTCACCACCCTCGAACGTGAGGAAGATACCGCGCGCGGGCGCGGCGTCCGCACGCGCGGCCGCCGGATGCTCCGAGCTCACTTCTTCGCCGGCGCCTTGCGCGCGGTCGTCTTGCGGGCCGAGGTGCGTTTGGGGGCCGGGCCCTTCGCGCGCTTGTCGGCGATCATCTGCACCGCGATCTCGTAGGTGATGTCGGCGACGGTCTGTCCGCGCGGGATCGTGACGTTCGTCTCGCCGTCCGTGACGTACGCGCCGAAGCGCCCGTCCTTGACGCGGATGGGCTTGCCGCTGACCGGGTCGTTGTCGAACTCCGCGAGGGCGGCCGATGCGCGGCGGGCTCCGTACTTGGGCAGCGCGTAGATCGCGAGGGCCTGCTCGAGGTCGATGTCGAAGATGAGCTGCTCGGAGTCGAGCGTGCGGGAGTCCGTCCCCTTCTTCAGGTATGGACCGTACCGTCCGTTCTGCGCCGTGATCGGCTCGCCGGACTCCGGGTCGATCCCGACCGTGCGGGGAAGATCCAGGAGCCGCAGGGCGGTCTCGAGATCGATCGTGTCGACCGACATCGACTTGAACAGCGACGCGGTCCGCGGCTTGGGCGCGGCATCCTTCTTCGCCGTCCCCCGCTTCTTGGGCGCGTCTTCCACGATCTCGCCGGTGACCTCGTCGACCGCGGTTGGATCTTCGGGCTCGGTCTCCTCGATGTACGGACCGAAGCGCCCGTCCTTCACCACGATGAGCTTGCCGTTCTCGGGGTTCTCACCGAGCACGCGGTTTCCCGCGACGGGCGCGTCGATGAGCTCTTGGGCCTTCTCGGGGGTCAGCTCATCCGGGGCGAGGTCGTCGGGGATGTTGACCCGGCGCGGCGGCGCGTCGGGGTTCTCCGGGTCGACGACGTCGAGGTAGGGCCCGTACTTGCCGAAGCGCAGCGTCGTGGTGTCGCTGATGCGCGTGGCGTTGAGCTCCCGGGCATCGATCTCGCCGAGGTTCTCGACGATGTTCCGCAGGCCGGGCTGGGCGTCGGAGCCGAAGTAGAACTCCTTGAGCCAGGCGGTGCGCTGCTGCTCTCCCCGCGCGATCGCATCGAGGTCGTCCTCGAGCGCCGCAGTGAAGTCGTAGTCGACCAGATCGGAGAAGTGCTCCTCGAGCAGTCGGACGACGCTGAACGCCAGCCAGCTCGGGACGAGCGCCTGCCCGCGCTTGGTGACGTAACCGCGGTCGAGGATCACATCGATGATGCTCGCGAACGTGGAAGGACGACCGATGCCCTTCTCCTCGAGCGCCTTCACGAGGCTCGCCTCGGTGTAGCGCGGCTTCGGCGTGGTCGCGTGACCCTTCGGCTCGACGTCCTTCATCCGCAGCACGTCGCCGACCGCCAGCACAGGAAGCGACTGGTCGTCGGCCTTGTCGGCGTCGCCGCGCTTCTCATCGCGACCCTCTTCGTACGCCTCCAGGAATCCCTTGAACGTGTAGACGGTGCCGGATGCCGTGAACTCGGCGCGCTGCACGGCGCCGTCAACCGGCGCATCGACCGCGAGAGTGACCGTCGTGGTCTCGTACTTGGCGTCGGACATCTGGCTGGCGATCGTCCGCTTCCAGATCAGGTCGTACATGCGCTGCTCGTCGCGGTCGAGCTCGGCCGCCACGGAGGAGGGGGTCCGGAACTGCTCGCCCGACGGGCGGATGGCCTCGTGGGCTTCCTGCGCGTTCTTGCTCTTGCTCGCGTAGACGCGGGGGTTCGGCGGGACGGCGCGATCGCCGTACAGCGCGACCGCCTGCTCGCGCGCCGCAGAGATCGCCTGCGCGCTCAGCGAGGTCGAGTCGGTGCGCATATAGGTGATGAAGCCCTTCTCGTACAGGCGCTGGGCGACGCTCATGGCGTGCTTGGCGCTCATCGAGAGCTTGCGGCCGGATTCCTGCTGCAGCGTCGAGGTCGTGAACGGCGCCTTGGGGCTTCGGGTGCCGGGCTTGGATTCCAGCGCCGTCACGGACGCTTCGCCCACGCTTTCGATCGCGGCGGCGAGAGCACGCGCCTTCGCCTCATCGAGGACGATGACGACCTTCTTGAGCTCACCACGGTCGTCGAAGTCGCCACCTCGGGCCAGGGGCGCACCGTCGACGCGGGCCAGGCGCGTCGTGAACGAGTCGGAGGACTTGACGGCGAGCGCCTCGACGTCCCAGTACGACGCCGAGACGAACGCCATGCGCTCGCGCTCGCGGTCGACGACGAGGCGCGTCGCCGCGGACTGCACGCGACCGGCGCTGAGCGCGGCGCCTTCGCGGCCGCTGCCCACCTTGCGCCAGAGGACGGGCGACACATCCCATCCGTAGAGCCGGTCCAGCACGCGGCGCGTCTCCTGCGCGTCGACGAGCGCGAGATCGAGCTCGCGTGTGTGGTCGACGGCGGCGCGGATCGCGTCCTTCGTGATCTCGTGGAACACCATGCGGTGCACCGGCACCTTGGGCTTGAGCACCTCGAGCAGGTGCCAGGCGATGGCCTC
>CAYOQY010000021.1:26129-30110 GCA_964406225.1 uncultured Microbacterium sp. | reverse complement strand
ATCTACGACCGCGGCTACATCTACGCCGGCGAGTACGAGGCGCTGTACTGCGTCGGCTGCGAGGAGTTCAAGCCCGAGTCCGAGATCGTCGACGGCACCGGTCCGTTCGAGGGGCTGAAGGTCTGCGCGATCCACTCCAAACCGCTCGAGCTCCTGCAGGAGAAGAACTATTTCTTCAAGCTGAGCGAGTTCCAGGACAGGCTCCTCGAGCTGTACGCGTCCCGCGACTTCATCCGGCCCGAGTCGGCGCGCAACGAGGTCGTCTCGTTCGTGAAGAACGGCCTGAAGGACCTCTCGATCTCGCGGTCGGCCTTCGACTGGGGCATCCAGGTGCCGTGGGACGAGTCGCACATCATCTACGTGTGGGTCGACGCCCTGCTCAACTACGCGACCGCGGTGGGCTACGGCTCGGACCCCGAGGAGTTCGCGCGGCGCTGGCCCGCCTACCACGTGGTCGGCAAGGACATCCTGCGCTTCCACGCGGTGATCTGGCCCGCGATGCTCATGGCCGCGGGGCTCGAAGTGCCGCGCGGGGTCTTCGCGCACGGCTGGCTGCTCGTCGGCGGCGAGAAGATGTCCAAGTCCAAGCTCACGGGCATCGCCCCGACCGAGATCACCGACGTGTTCGGGTCGGACGCCTACCGCTTCTACTTCCTGTCGGCGATCGCGTTCGGTCAGGACGGGTCGTTCTCGTGGGAGGACCTGTCGGCGCGCTACCAGGCCGAGCTCGCGAACGGCTTCGGCAACCTCGCCTCGCGCACGACCGCCATGCTCGAGCGCTACTTCGAGGGGATCGTGCCTCCCGCGGGCGAGTACACCGCGGCGGATCTGCACATCCAGCAAACCGTGGCGGATGCCGCGGCCGCGGCGGACGCCGCGATGGACCGCTTCCGCATCGACGAGGCGATCGAGGCGATCTGGTCGATCGTCGACGCGCTCAACCTGTACATCACGGAGAACGAGCCGTGGGCGCTCGCGAAGGACGACGCGCAGCGCGGACGCCTCGGCACCGTGCTGTACACCGCGGCCGAGGGCCTGCGCGCGATCGCCGTGCTGCTCTCGCCGATCACGCCGGTGGCGACCGAGAAGCTGTGGGTCGCCCTCGGCGCCGCCGACACGCTCGGCCGGCTCGTCGACCAGCCGATCCGCGAGGCGGGGCGGTGGGGTCTCCTTCCCGCCGGTGCGACGGTGAACGCCCTCGCGCCGCTGTTCCCGCGCGTCGAGCAGTCCGCGTGACCGACCCGAGCCAGTACGTCCGGGAACGGCACAACGACGGCAAGCGCGACGTGCGCTGGCCGGAGGCGCCCGAGCCGCTCGCCGTGCCGGTGTACGACAACCACGCGCACCTCGAGATCGCCGACGGCGACGAGCCGCTGACCCTCGACGAGCAGCTGGAGCGTGCCGCCGCCGTCGGCGTGATCGGTGTGGTGCAGGCCGGGGGAGACGTCGACTCGAGCCGCTGGTCGGCGTGGGCGGCGGCATCCCACCCGCGTGTGCTCGCCGCCGTCGCGATCCATCCGAACGAGGCGCCGGCCTACGAGGCGGCGGGCGAGTTGGATGCCGCGATCGCCGTGATCGACGAACTGGCCGCGCAGCCGCGGGTGCGGGCGATCGGCGAGACCGGTCTGGACTTCTTCCGCACCGAGGAGGACGGCTTCGCGGCGCAGTTCCGGGCGTTCGAGGCCCACATCGCGCTCGCGAAGAAGCACGGCATCGCGATGCAGATCCACGACCGCGACGCTCATGACGCCGTGCTCGAGACCCTCGCGCGGGTCGGCGCGCCCGAGCGCACGGTGTTCCACTGCTTCTCGGGCGACGACGCGATGGCGAGAGTCGCCGCCGACGCCGGGTACTACCTGTCGTTCGCGGGAAACCTGACGTTCAAGAACGCGCAGAACCTGCGCGATGCGCTCGCCGTCACGCCGCGCGAGCGCATCCTCGTCGAGACCGACGCGCCGTTCCTCACGCCGATCCCGCACCGCGGCCGCCCGAACGCGCCGTACCTCATCCCGTTGACGGTGCGCTTCATGGCGGCCGAACTCGGCGCCGACGTCGACGAGCTGTGCGCGCAGCTGGCGGCCAACACCCTCGCGGTCTACGGCCCCTTCGAGGACTGACCCGCCGCGGCATCCCACCCCCACAGCACCGGCGCACATCTGCGGAGATGTGCAGAATCACGGATGCCGTGGGCCTCGGGCCTCCGTCATCGTGCACATCTCCGTCATTCTGCGCGCGGCCAGCGGTCCGACCCCGTGCGCGGCCAGCGGTCCGACCCTGCGCGCGGCCAGCGGTCCGACCCCGTGCGCGGTCGAACTCCCGGGCTCGCGCGCTGCGCGCGGCCGCCCCTGCGCGGTCAGTCGGGGAGCGGCATCCCGCCCGAGCCAGGCTCGTCCGACGCCGGAATGCGCGCCACGTCGTCGGCGTCGAGCACGGGCTTCGCGGCGGCGATGTGCGAGATCGACCGCCACACGAGCGCGAGGGTCACCGCCGAGCCTGCGAACGCGAACCACCACGGCGCGGTGGGTCCGAACGACTGCGCGAGGATGCCGCCGATGAACTGCCCGATCACGAGACCGCCGAAGACGCCGACCATGTTGACCGACGCGATCCGGCCCTGCAGCTCCATCGGCACGAGGCGCTGGCGCACGGTCGTCGAGATCGTGCCCCACACGAAGGCGTACAGGCCGAAGCCGAACATGAGCACGAACGCCGCCCATGCCGCCGTCGTGAGCGCGAACGCGAGGTGCATGAGCACCTCGAGGGTCAGACATACCCGCATGAGCGTGGAGAACGGCACCCGCTTCTCGAGCAGGCCGAAACTGAAGATCGCGATCATGCCGCCGAGCGCCGAGGCCGTCGTGAGCGCGCCGTAGCCGACCGGTCCCATCCCGAGGTACTCGGTCGCGTACAGCACGAGCACACCCCACGGCGCCGCCCACGTGACGTTGAACACCAGGATGATCACGATGAGCGTCCGCACGGGCGGGTTGTGGCGCAGCCACCGCAGTCCCTCACGGATCGCGAGCGTCTTCGACGTCGTTTCGGCGGTGGGATGCCGCGGCACGGGCGTGCGTGCGATGCGCGAGATCATGAGCACGGCGAGCGACACGCAGAGCACCTGCAGCAGGAACGGCCAGAACGAGCCGAGTGCGAACAGGAAGGCACCGAGCGGGGGACCGGCGAGCTGGTTCGCGACGAGGAATCCGGCCTGCATGCGCGCGTTGCCGATCCCGAGATCGCCGGGCTTCACGAGCATCGGCAGGAGCGTGCTCCCGGCGGAATCGGCGAACACCTCGGCGGTGCCGTAGAGGAACGACACGAGCAGGACGAGCCACACGTTCGCGTACCCGGTCACGAGGAACCCGACCAGCACGAGCACGATGACCGCCCGCAGGCCGTTCGCGAGCATGACGAGCCGTCGCCGGTCGTGATGGTCCGCGACCGCGCCGGCGAGCAGGCCGAACAGCAGCCAGGGGAGGAACTGCATCATCGCGCCGGCCGCCACCAGGATCGGCGACGACGTGAGCGAGGCGATCAGCAGCGGAGCGGCCGCGAGGGCGATGCCGTCGCCCAGGTTGCTCGTCCAGGACGACGCGAGCAGCCAGCGGAAGTCCCGCCCGAGCCGCCGCGGAGCGACGACATCACCGAGCGAACGCATCCCTCGATCCTAGGACGGCCGCCGGCCCCACCCACGCACCAGGGCAGACGTCGCGGTTCTCAGGCCGGAGTGCGCGCCGGTTCGTCGCTCATGGACTCCAGCGTCCGCCCCTTCGTCTCCCTGACGAACTTGATCACGAAGAAGATCGCCGCGAACGCGAAGAACGTGTAGATGCCGTACGCGAGGCCGAGACCGACAGCGGCCAGCGAGGGGAACGTCGTGGAGATGACGAAGTTCGCCGCCCACTGCGCCGCGGCGGCGACCGACAGCGCGACCGCGCGGATCTTGTTGCTGAACATCTCGCCCAGCAGCACCCAGACGAC